>PLEY01000008.1 GCA_003136595.1 Burkholderiales bacterium | reverse complement strand
ATCCGGCTCGCAGCGCGCTCTCGATGAGCAGCCCCGACGAGTCGGCCGGCCCGTTTCGTGTGGCGACGGGTACCGCGAGGGCGCGCCGGAAGACAGCAACGGCCTGATCGAACTGACGGGCGTCGCGGAGGGCCCTCCCGTAAGAGATGAAGGTCGAGTTGACGGGGGCACGCGCAAGGAGCGCCTCATAGTGGCGAACAGCAGCGTCGAGCTCGCCCTTGGCCATGAGTGCCCGGCCGCGGAGCCGCTCGAGGTCTGCACTGTTCCCAACACGCGCGAGAGTGAGGTCGAGTGCGGCGAGGAAGCCGTCGTAGGCAGCCNNAGGCTTGGGCGAGGGTACGAAGGGAGTCGTGGAAGGTGGCGGCCGACCACTCCTTCTCGGCCTGGGCGATGAGTTCGGACAGGATGGCCATGGGCTGCGAACCGTGCCGGTCGAACCGTAAGCTGCGCGGCACGAAGTGGTCAATGGACGGGCGCGGCCGCGGCGCGAGATGGAACAGATGCAGCTCGAGGTAGCCGTTCTCGACCCACACCGCGCCCGTGCCGAGGAAGACGCCGAAGGGGTTGGACGGCACGGCGACCGAGGCAATCTGCCACTGGTCGGGATCGTCGTCGGGGTTGGAGATCAGCACCGCCTCGGGCTGGTCGTAGGCGAAGCCGAAGTCGCTCCGTTCGCCGCCCACGGGATTCCGGTCACCGAGTGAAGACCAGCTGCAGTGCCTCTGGAGCGACCGAGGGTCAGAGGGGGAGCTCGAATGCTTGACGCTCCTTTTTACTCGCTTGCTACTCTTGGGAGAGCTGAAGCTGGTTGTCGCAGCCCAGATTCAGCGAGATACGCTCCCGCGCGGTGATGCAGCTGGGCCGGCGCGGCCGCGGCCCTTGTCAGAGGTGGCACGANNTTGCGGTCTGGCAGTCGCGCAACGCCGCAGACCCGGTCGTCGCAGCCACCATGGCCATGATCTCGACCGACGAAGTGAAACACGCCGAGCTCTCCTGGGACATCGCGCGCTGGGTCGAGCCCAGACTGCTCCCTGCCGAGCAAGTGGCCGTCGTTGCAGCCCGGGCCGCAGCCTTTGACGAGCTCCTCGAGGAGGCGGCTGCTCCTGTCGACTCGACGCTGATTGCGATGGCTGGCCTTCCGGCTCCGCGCGACGCGGTGTCACTCGTGAGAGCGGCATCGCAAGCGAGCGTGTAGCGCGAGTCCGCGAGGCCAGAGTGCGATCGTTGCTTTCTGGCGCCGTTGAACACGAAGGGGTTCGCCCCGTGACCGGAGATCTCGCCTGAAGTGCCGAGCGCGACGGCCAGGCGCGTGTCTGGTTTCCGGACCGGGGGTCGAAATCACTACGCCGCGGTGGCGGCGACGGCCAATGAGTTCGGCCGCATAGGCATGGCACGAAGGCTGCTGTACCGCCTCCTGTGCTGGCAGAGCAGTACGAGCGGCATCGACCGGAGGACAGCGCTCTCCACCAAGTTGTCCGCGAGCACCTCGAAGAGTTCCTTCGCACTTGCCGCGAGGACACCTGGGCGAAGCTCCCTCGGTTCGTCGAGCGCGCGTTTCGGGCCTACCTCGCGTGCGGGTTACCCTCGGCAGGGTTCACCCGCCTGGTCTGTACGGGGTGATGGCCTGGCAACGCAGACGCAGCGGAGGCAGGGCTCGCGTGGGCGGGGTGTCGGTCCTGCAGAGAGCCGGGGGGAGCCTGAACATCCATCCACACCTGCACATGCTCGTCGCCGACGGGGCCTGGCACGCGAGGGCCGACGGGACGCTCCGGTTTGAAGAGACGCCGGCCCCCACGCTGGCCGAGGTTGCGGCCCTCGCCGACCGCATCGCCAGCCGGCTGACGAGGATGCTCCATCGCCGCGGGCTGACAGTCCGCGCGGGCGAGGACGCTCCACCGCCCGAAGCCCCCGACCCTCTGGCTGGCTGCATCCAGATCGCACTTGGGCTCGGCCATCGCGAGCGGCAAGGCCCGGCCCTGACGTTCGCCTCCGATGAGCCGCCTCGACCTCGACACCTGGACCCGCCACTCTGCGCGATCGCCCAGGGGATCAACGTCCACGCCGGGGTCATCGTGCCGGCCGGCGATCGCGCTGCGTTGGAGCGCCTCGTTCGTTACCTCTTGCGGCCCGCGCTGAGTCTGAAGCGCCTCTCCCTGCGAGACGACGGCGCGGTCGTGTATCGCCTGCAGCGCCCCGATCGTCGCGGCCGGACTGCACTGCGAATGACGCCGCTGGAGTTCCTGGCCCGCCTGGCCGCGATCCTGCCCGCCCCTCGCCTGGCCCTCCGACGCCAGCTCGGGCTTTTCTCCCCCGGTTCCCCGGACCGCAGGAAGGTCATGCCGGCCCCGGCTCCCCACCAGAGTTGTCACTCATCAACCCGCGGCGCTCCCACACGGCTGCCCTGGGCCGAGCTCCTGCGCCGCGTGTGGGACATCGATGCCCTCCGCTGCGACCGCTGCGGGGGGCGCCTGCGGCCGGTCGCCCTCATCCAGGACCTCGCGGAGGCGGAGCGCTACCTCCGACAGACCGGGCAATTCACGCCCCTGCCAACACCGGCTCGTTCGCGCGGCCCACCGGCGGCGCTTGCCTGATCGTTCAGCGCTTTGTTGCCCGGGCCGAGTCCTCGGTTCGACGCACCCGTTCGTCCGTCCGCACCCAGGGTCCACTCTCCGCCCTTACTTCTCCCGTCACGCGGGCCCGATCTCTGGCCCAAACGGCCGCTCGCGCCCCCCGGGTTCCGTCGCCAACCCCCCCTTGGGTATACTTCACATTGCGTGGACTATGACCTCGACCCGAACCTTGGCTTACACGCGACTTGGTGCACCCAAGTCTCAACTGTCAAGGTGCCTCTCGCGCGGAGGCCAGTTATTTCAAAGGCTTCCATGCGCTTGCCGCTGGCGTCGACTTTGCATAAAGCACTGGCATGAACGCAAGTTGGCTCTCTGTGCTTTGCGGCACAGTCCTCTCGGTGATTCCCGGCCTGGCTCAGGGCGTGACGCGCCCGAAACCTCCTGCTGCCGCTCCAGCGACAAAGCCGGCAGGCGATTGGGCCTGGCTCAGCGGCCCGGTCGAGACGCTTCGTGGGCCGCTGGTCGCGGCGCCTCCGCAAATCGCGCCGCCGCCTCCTCCTGGCTCGCTCCGTCTCACGCCGCGCGAGAACATGGTTCTGAAGAAGGCCCACTATGACGCCCCGTGGATGACCGACGAGCTCAAGACCGCCGTTCTCCTCGGCGTTGGCCACCCCATCGACGAGGCTGGCTTGACGGTCCCGCACCCGGCAGTGTCTGAGCGCAACTTCGTGCTGTATCCT
>PLEY01000007.1 GCA_003136595.1 Burkholderiales bacterium | reverse complement strand
CGTCCGACGCGGCGAGCCGGGTGAGCATCGGATGCAGGCGGCGCATGGCGAGGCTCGCCCCGAGCATCCGGCCGAAGGTGCTCCCGAGCGGCACCTCCGCCGCGGGGGTTGCCTGGTCGACGCGGACGGTCAAGGTGGTGTCCCCGAGCCGGATCGACTCGGTGCCCTGCAGGCTCGCCTCGACGACGCGGACCCCATTCACGAACGTCCCGTTGCGCGAGCCCAGGTCGGTCACGCGCAGCATGCCGTCCACGACCTCGAGCGAGAGGTGGCGTCGCGAGACCAGGCGATCGGCGAGGCGAAGCGCGCACGCCGGGCCCTGGCCGACCAGCAGGGACGGCGTGGCCGCGTCGAGCGTCACGCGGGCGCCCGCGGCGGGGCCAGATGTGGCGACCACCACGAAGGAGCCTGACGCGATGTGCTCGCGGGGCACCGACGCGGCGAGATCGGTCGCGTCGTCGAAGGCGATGGGGTCCTGCTTCGTCATCGTATGCTCGCGCGCCACCGCGCCAAGGCAAGGTCAGTGGCCCGGCCTGGCGCAACGCCCACCGTAGTCGGCGAAAGCTTGCGTCGGCGCGTCGTGGGAGCGCCACGACACAAGTGCCTCGGTGTAAGACCGGACTGCGCTGCCTCCGACGTAGGTGCGATCCGGCGAGGGCGTGCCGGAGAGCAATGCGCAGTCCAGGCAACCGTGCGGCGGAGGGTTGAAGTAGCCGCCGTCGGCGTACAGGTCGAGCACCCATTCGACCACATTGCCCGCCAGATCGAACTGGGAGTACTGGCCTACGCCGAGGGGCAGAGAGCCCACGCCTTGCATCTTCTGGTTGTTGCAAGCCACTCCGCTGTCAGGCACGACGTTGGCGTGCGCGCAGTCGATGGCATACGAGGTGGTGGGATCGGACCATGGATATGCTCTCTGGTTCGAGCCGCCGGCCGCAGCGTAGTTCCACTCGGCGTCGGTCGGAAGGAAACCTCCATCCCAGATGCAGAACGCATAGAGCTCGTACCAGGTCACGCAGGTGATCGGCAGATTGTCGTTGGCTCCAGGGTCTGGCGTCCACGTGTGGTTGAACTCGCATTGCGGTTCCGAGAGGTCCGAGCTCCAGTCGGCTAGGTCAGCGGGCAGCGACCAATCGTTCTGCCAGCCAGACTCGGTTCCGCCATTGAGCCCGCCTCCATCGGAAAGATGAACGTGCTTGCCCGAACCCACGCACGGATGCCAGGGCGGCGTGGCGAGGGTAGCCTGCACGAACTTGCGGAACCGGCCAACCGTGACTTCATATTTGTCGAGGTAAAAGTCGCTGACGGTGGCTAGGTTGGATTCGTAGGGATAAGACTCTTTGTCTCAGCCCTTTCAAGGTGCAGCGTGACGCTCATGCGCGCCCCAGAAGCTTCGCCGTTGAGACGTGAGGGATATCGCGAAAGCGCGTTCGCTCGCGTCTGACTTTGGGGCCGCGCACGGCTTTTCGAAAGTTCCTCCACTCGACGTGCTGCGTCCACCGCAGCAAGAGCTTGGCGAATCGAGGCGCAGGCTCGTTTTGGAACGGGCGCCACTGCTTGTCGTCGAGCATGACCTTCATTCCCGGCTGCACGGTGCGGATGTCCTGGACGATCGAGAACTCGCTCAGCGGCATCTCCGCGATCGTCTTGTCCGCGAGCTGCTTCTGGGCCGCTTTGAGCGCGGCTTGCACGACGGCGAAGACGTTGCTTGCGACCAGCGCCACCGCAAACCCGAAGACCGCGGCCCCCGGGTAGCCCAAGGACGGCAGCTCGCTGTGAAGGTTGCGCTCGACTCGCGCGAACAGCGACTCGATCGTCCAGCGTCGCCGATACAGCCCGGCGATGGCGCAGGCGTCCACGGTCGCAGACAAGTTGGTCAGGATCGCCATCTGCGTCTCGCCGTCGCGCGTCGGGGCGTCCAATCGCAGCACGACCCGGCGAACCGTGACCTCGCGTTCGTCCAGCCGCAACACGACGCTCTGCTCGAACACCGAGCCGCTATCGGAGCGCCCTCGCGCACGCAGCGTTCCCTCCGAGACGACCGGGATCTGCGCGTGCTCGCGGATCACGAAGAAGCCACCTTGCCCGGCTATCCCGTTGAGCATCTTCGCCGTGCAGAAGTTCCGGTCGGCGATGTACACGTCCCCGGGCTGCACGGCGGCGATCACCGCTTCGACCAAGCTGCGCTCCTGAGCGTGCCCGTCCTCGCAGCCGACGATCTGCGTGACCAGCCCGGTCTGCGGCTCCATCACCACCAGCGCTTGGCCCGGCAGAGGACCCGCCGCGCAATCCTGAAGCACCGAAAGGCGCCGATCCGTCGCTGCCAGGTGATTGCCGTCGAGAACCTTGATCCGATGCCCCTTCAACCAGGGCTCGTCCGGCGCTCCAAGCTCCTCGACGATCGGACGGAGGCGCTCCGCCGAGTGAGCGACCAGCGCCTCGCTCGTGCCGACCTCCACGCCGTCGATCTTCGCGTACAGCGCCGTCAAGCTCACCGGGATCTGCTCGCGCATTATCGCGTAGGCCCGGTTGACCGACGGCTGCATCCGGCAGACGACCAGCGCCATCACCTCGACCATCGTCGAGAACAGAAGCTCCTTCTCGTACTGCCGCTTCGCGTGCTTGCGGAACAGCGCGTCCAGGCCCCTCGGCTCCAGCGCGCGCTCCATCAGGGCACGCGCCATCACCGCCACCGGATGAGCCCTCGTGAACTTCTCGAACACGCTGGAGAGAACCATCCCTCGTTCTTGCACCGGACTCGCTCAGATGGATAGAGCCTCGTGCCCCGTCGCCACAACATCGATCTCACACAGTGAGACATGGAGCTGATGGACCCACGCCGCAGGCACCTTGAAAGGGCTGGCGAAGCTTCTGGGGCGCGCATGAGCGTCACGCTGCACCTTGAAAGGGCTG
>PLEY01000148.1 GCA_003136595.1 Burkholderiales bacterium | reverse complement strand
CGATGGACTTAGATAGTGTTAACGGGCCCTAGCAATGGTAGCCCGGGAAACTGGGGCACCAAGCCTTGAGCACATGCTGCGGCACTTGCTTCTCCAGACCCAATCGAAGCAGGTTACCGGCATGGCACCGAACCGGTACGGGATCGCGTCTGAGCCACATCCGGGCGGTGCGGATTCCTATCGCGCCGAACATTCCGGATGCTGGGTGTCCAAGGGGAGTCCGATTCCGCTTCTGAATGAAGAGCACAAGAGAGGGAATTCGAGGGTCCCCAGTGGTGCGAACTGGTCTTCATCAGGTACTGGTGTGCCCGACCGGAATCGAACCGGTACGACCTTACGGCCGAGGGATTTTCTTACCACTACGGCTTTCGCCGCCAGCTTGGGCTGTTCGTGGTCTGGACTTTGCCTTGACCCGGACATATCGTCTGAGGGTCCCCGCCGTCAAGTCTCTGCACGTTCCCCACCCGAGGCAGGGCTTCGCTCAGCGTTGCCGCGTTGTGACACAGGGGTTTCGCTGAATTTGACGGGATTCACTCCGGAGCTTTCGCACCCGGGTGCTCAATTTGCTCAAGTCCCTTGCGTCTACCTGTTCCGCCACGGGCACCCAAGCACCATTTTCGCACGAGCGGAAGGCTTGCGCCAGCTTGAGCACCCCGCCTGTCAGCGCCCCCCCTTTCTTCTGTGGGCTCAGTTCGCCCGCAATCCGAGACCCGCGACGAGCTCCGAAGGGCACGTCCCGGTTCTTCCTTGCGCTCAACTAAATATCTTGGATTCAGGTGAACGCGATCGACTGGGCCTCGCGACCACCGTCGCAGCCCTTCTCCGGCAAGCCCGCCTCGACCATGGGCGCGAGTCCCGGTGCGCTCGGCACCTCGCGTGCGCAATACCCCCTCCGTCAGGTGGGCGGCTATCTGGACCTCCGGTTTCTAAACGTCCCGGAGATCATGATCGGTGGCGCGCGGCAGCGCTTTGATGCCGAAGGACGCCTGGTCCATGAAGCGACCGGCAAATTTCTCAAGCAGCATCTGCTGGTACTTGCCCACTGGACGCGCGTGCTCCACGCGGGCGAGAAAGCCGCCGGCGCCAAAGCCTAGCCCGGGATCACGCTCGGGCAGATCGCGTCCGGCTGATCGCTTCCACACCAGAGCACGGCGAGGTCGGCTTGTTCCGCCACGACCAAGTTCACCGAGCGCTCCCGGGCGCGCACCGCGATCGAGCCGGGTTCGAGGACGGCACATTCCAGGCAGTATGCGAGCGCAAGTTCGGCCCGCCCGCTGGCTGCGGCGCCAAGGGCCTTCTGGAAAATCCCCCGTGCGCCAAGCCCAGCAGGCCGATCGCCGCCCCAACTCGCAACACGAACCGGGCCGGGGATCGCCCGCACACTACGCTCAAGGCGCACGGCGGCGGCGAAGCGATAGCCGACGCGGCGGCGCGTCTGGATCGAACCCGGAGCACCGGCACACTCCCCGATGGCCCGGCGCACCTTCATGATCATGTGGGACAGCGCACTCTCCGACACAAAACGAGTCTTCCAGATGTGTTCGAGCAACTCATCCTTGGTGACCACCCGGTCGCGCGCGCCGATGAGATAGACGAGGAGATCGAAGGCCTTGGGCTCGAGATGCACCGGCAGGCCATTGCAGGACAACTCGCGCGCCGCGCTGTTCACGACGCAGCCGCCAAAGCAGAACACGGGTTCATCCCAGGGCAGCGCTTCTCGATCGTCGGGCATCTGCCCTCCTTGGGGTGTTGTGACCGCCGTTCCTGGATCACCTCATCCAAGACCGCGAATGAAAAAGTCCCGCGCGCGCGTCCTTGGCGTCTCGTGTGAATGCGCGGTGCGCCGGGGCGAGGCACGGCCGGGCCAACACGCTCAAGCACCCGAAGCCGGACCCGCCCCCCAAGCGTAAAGCGGCACGCTTCATCCGGGCATCTTTTCGCGCAAACGTCCTCCCCTTGCTGCGCTACCCCGCTTTTGCCCACTCGCTCCTGCCCGTGTACATTGCGGCTGCGCTCCACTGATTTTGCCCTGGTGGGGAACTGTCAGCCAATGTGCGCTGCCCAACCAAAAGAAGTGGCGCCGCATCCGTGGGGCAGCGTGCGCGGCGGGGATGTAACGGGTACGGTGGGTGCGGCGGGCTGGGCGCGCGCGGTACCCGTTCGGCCCTGAAGCGCGAACGCCGCACGGGGCCGTCACTACCAGCGTTTCAAGCAGCCGCATCGGAGGTGATCCATATGGAACTGGGCATGATCGGGCTGGGAAGAATGGGCTCCAACATGGTGCGGCGCCTGCAGAAGGGGGGCCATCACTGTGTCGTCTATGACGTCAATCCGAAGGCTGGAGAGGACCTGGTTGAAGCAGGCGCCACGCCCTGCGCGAGCGTGGCCGAACTGGCGCAGCGCTTGAAGGCGCCGCGCGCCATCTGGTTGATGCTGCCCGCAGCACTCGTGGACGCCGAACTCGAGGCACTAGGGGCCGTGCTTGAACCCGGCGACATCATCATCGACGGCGGCAACTCCTACTATCGCGACGACATCCGGCGCGCCGGCGAATTGGCCAGCCAGGGCCTCCATTACCTGGATGTCGGAACCAGCGGCGGGATCCTTGGCGCCGAGCGCGGTTACTGCCTCATGATCGGCGGGGAGGCCGCGACGGTGCGCCAGCTCCAGCCGGTGTTCGCAACGCTCGCCCCTGGCATCGCCGCCGCGCCGCGCACGCCGGGCCGCGCCACACGCGAGTCGTCTGACACCGCCGAGGAAGGCTATCTCCACTGCGGTGCCCACGGCGCCGGGCATTTCGTGAAGATGGTACACAATGGAATTGAATATGGCTTCATGGCCGCCCTCGCAGAGGGCTTGAACATCCTGCACGCGGCCAACGTCGGCCGCAGCCAGGCAGCGGTTGATGCGGAAACCACGCCGTTGCGCGAGCCGTCCCTGTACCAGTTTCCGTTCGACCTGGCCGAGATCACCGAACTGTGGCGCCGGGGCAGCGTCATCGATTCATGGCTGCTCGACCTGACGGCGGGCGCCCTCCTCGAGGATCCCGCGCTCGAGAGCTATGCCGGACACGTGTCCGACTCAGGCGAGGGGCGCTGGACCATCCTGGCCGCAATCGACGAGGGCGTTCCGGCTCCGGTCCTGGGTGCCGCGCTCTTCTCGCGCTTCGATTCGCGCGGCAACGCCGATTTCGCGAACCAGGTGCTCTCGGCGATGCGCCACGCTTTTGGCGGCCACCAGGAAAAGCCGAAGTGAGATCGACATCGAGGCGCCCGGCAGCCTTGGCACGGCCGATGCTTGCTGGGTCGGTCGTGGGCGAAGCCAAGCCGTGCCGGGGCTATGATGGTGCTTTGTTGCCGCTTGCTGGTACCGAGAGGGCACCGTGAGAGCACCGCGATGGCACACCGTGACGCCGCCCTCATGTCGCGCGCTGGCTGCCGCGCCCCGTGCAACGCTTGCCCATCATCCTGGACTCCCATTTCGTGTACAACGCTGACCCCACCCTTGCCGCCCCGGCCTTGATCGAGCGTCCCGAATGGACGGCACTCCAGGGCCACTTCGAAGCCGTGCATGCGCGCTCGCTGCGCGAGCTGTTTCAAGCCGACGGCGAACGCGAGCGCCATTTCAGCCTCGAGGCCGCGGGCCTGTATTTCGATTTCTCCAAGCATCGCATCGACCGCAGCACCCTGCCCCAGCTCATCGCCCTGGCACGCGCGTGCGGGCTGGCCGAGCACATCGAGGCGATGTTCACCGGTGCGAAGATCAATACCAGCGAAAAGCGCGCCGCCCTGCACACGGCGCTGCGTGCACCGCGCACCAGCCAGATCTTCCTCGATGGGGTGGACGTGGTGCCCGGTGTCCACGAAGTCCTCGATCAGATGGGCCGCTTCGCCCTCGAGGTCCGCTCGGGTGCCTGGCTGGGCCATACCGGGCGGCGCATCCGCAACGTCGTCAACATCGGTATCGGCGGCTCCGATCTGGGGCCCGCGATGGCGTACGAGGCGCTTCGTCCCTACAGCCTGCCTGAGCTCAGGGTGCGCTTCGTCGCGAATGTCGATGCGAGCGACTTCGCCGAGTCCACCCGCGATCTCGACGCGGCAGAGACGCTCTTCATCGTCGCCTCGAAGACCTTCACGACGCTCGAGACCATGACCAACGCGCACCGTGCGCGTGCCTGGGTCCGGACGCAACTCGGGCCCGACGCCCAGGTTGCGCGCCACTTCGTGGCCGTCTCGACCAATCACGAGGCGGTGTCGGCGTTTGGCATCGACACTGCGAACATGTTCGGCTTTTGGGACTGGGTCGGTGGGCGCTTCTCGATGGACTCTGCGATCGGCCTGTCCACCATGGTCGCAATCGGCCCTGCGGGGTTTGCAGAGCTTCTGGGCGGATTCCGGCAGATGGACGAGCACTTCCGCCATACACCGTTTGAGGCCAATGCGCCGGTGATCATGGCGCTGCTTGGCATCTGGTACAACAACTTCTTTCGCGCCCAGACCGCGGCCGTGCTGCCCTACAGCCAGTACCTGCGGCATTTTCCGGCGTACCTGCAGCAGCTCACCATGGAGAGCAACGGTAAACATGTCACGCATGCCGGCAAGAAGGTCGACTACCAGACCGGCCCCATCTACTGGGGTCAGCAGGGCACCAATGGTCAGCACTCATTCTACGAACTGCTGCACCAGGGTACGCGCCTCGTGCCCGTCGACTTCATCGGCTTTTGCCGCAATCCCGACGCGACGCCGGCCGATCAGGACCTGCTGATCGCGAACCTCTTTGCCCAGGGTGCCGCGCTCGCGTTCGGCAAGACGGAGGCCGAGGTGCTGACGGCAGGTTCGGACCGGGCACTCGCGCCGCACCGCGCCTATGAGGGCAACCGCCCGAGCACGACCATCCTCGCCGAGACCCTGTCGCCCGCGACCCTCGGGAGTCTGGTGGCCCTCTACGAGCACCTCGTCTTCACGCAGGGTGTGATCTGGGACATCAACTCCTTCGATCAGTGGGGGGTCGAGCTCGGCAAGGTGCTCGCGCAGGGCGTGGTCGCCGAATTGGCGAACCCGAGCCCCACCGGCGCAGGACACGATGTCTCAACGGCGGCGCTGATCGCGCGCTACCGCACGCTGCGTGGGCCATGACGCCCGGCCCGGCATTCCGCCTGGAACGCGGACCACAGGCTGCGCCGTCTCTGCGCATGGGTCGGGGCATGGGTCTCGGCCTGCAGCTCCTTCGCGCGCATGACGTCCGGTGGGCCGGGCGATGATCACGACACACCGCTTCGCCACAGCCGGCGACCTCGTCACCGAACTCAGCGCCCAGGTCACCGCGATCCTGCGCGACGCGCTGGCCAGCCGGGGTGCTGCGAGCCTCGTGGTGTCAGGAGGCCGCACGCCCGGCGCCCTGTTCGAGTCCTTGAGCGGGGTCGAACTCGACTGGCGACGCGTCTGGGTGACACTGGCCGACGAGCGCTGGGTCGACGCCACGGATGCGCAGAGCAACGAGCACCTGCTGCGCGCAACGCTCCTGCGGAATGCGGCCGCCCTGACGTCGTTCGTGCCGCTCAAGAATGCGGCGCCAACGCCCGAGGAGGGCGCGGCAGCGGCCGCAACCGCCCTTCGCGCCGTGCCTCGCCCCTTCGACCTGGTGCTGCTCGGTCTTGGCGAGGACGGCCACACCGCCTCGCTTTTTCCCGGGGCACGCGAACTCCCGGCTGCCCTCGCAGCCGACGCGCCGGCGACGCTCGCTGTCACGCCGCCCGCAGCGCAGTATGCCCGCCTGACACTCAGCCGCGCGACGCTGCTCGACGCACGCGCCATCGCGTTCCTGATCCAGGGCGAGGCGAAGTGGGAGACGTATCAGCGGGTCCTGAAGAGCGGACCCGTCGAGGAGTATCCCGCCCGCGCGTTCCTGCATCAGGACAAGGTGCCGGTGGCCATCTACTGGTCTCCCTGATCCCTCAGCCCGTCTTTAGATGATGGGAGGGCTCAGCGCAAGGCTCAACTGAAGGCTCATTGGAACGCTCATTGGAAGGCGCAAGCCACGCCTCAGGCCGGGACTCTGCGGAATCCCCGCAGAAGACCCGTCATGGCCCTTGCAGCGAAGACTTTAGATGCCCCCGCCGGAGCGGAAGATCGCCTTGTGGCCCTTGCGCCGCCACGGATGGGGTGCACCGGGCGCGCTGGCGGTGGAATAGATGGGACGGCCGAGATAGGTCCAGTGGAGTTGTCCATCATCGAGCTTTGCGATGCCGAACTCCTTGCTGGGTGTGTCCGACTCGGTGGCGAGCAGCGGCACCCATTCGGAATCACCACTGACATGACACTTGCGCGTGGTGGACTTGGGTACATCGGCATTGCAGGTGAACACGAGATCGCCGGTCAGCGTAGTCAGGTAGTACGAGGGATTCGACTTAAGGGGAATGGTCGCGGTTGCTGCCAGACTGAGCGAAGTGCCGGCGAAGATGAAGACCCCCACGCAATACCGTATCGATTTCAGGACCATGAGATTTCCTTTTTGGACTAAGTTGTTCTGGGAAGAGAGGCTGCAGCAACGAGGCAGCGATCGCGGCTTGCAGAAGACAATTCGGAGCTTCCAGGCGCCACATCCGGGCGCCCCCTGCTGCGCCCTGCACCCTTCATCTCGTCGACCAGTATAGGACAGCCGGCTCGCAAAAAGTAGGGGGCCGCAGCGCTTATCCGGGCCCTCAATCAAGCACTCCGCCGCGCAGGCATGGGCGCAAAGCCGAAGTCAATGACCGATCTCAATGCTCAGCCCCTGCGCCACCAGCGCAGGAAGAAGGCGCGCTGCCCGACCGGGATCAGATCCGGCAGTGGCTTCGGCGCAGGCAGCCGCGGATAGGGCTGGTAGTCGAGCTTTAACGTCGGCAGTGCGACCTGCGCAACGCGCCGGATGCGGTCCATGATTTCTCCTTCCGTATGCCAAGCCCGCAGTATGGAAGCTCTGCGAAAAAGGGGAATCGCCCAAAAGTTCAGAGCGCCGCTCGACCTTAGGTCAGGGGACCCAAGGCGATTCCTGACCGGCCGGTCAGGAAACATGACCGGCGCCCCCTGCGCCGGCCATGAGTGGACCGCGCGCAGGTGATGCGCAATTGCCTCCTGCAGGACCGCCTGAGATGATGCATGCACGCGCCGGCTCGAATGACCGACCCTGGGTTCGGCGCGTCATTGGACGCTCGAAGGTCAGCTAGGGAGATCGAGGCAGATGCAAGAGGCGATGAGGAGTTGCAGTGCTGCGAACCAGTTGGCCCAAGACGGGGCCCAAACATCGGTACCAACAGGGGCCCACACACCGGTAGAGACACGGATCCAGGCACGCATCCAGGCATGGACCCGGACACGGGTCGAGCAACGGATCATCCGCCAGGCGCTTCCCGGAATGCTCGTCGCGCTCGCCCTCCTCTTCGCCTCGCCCGGGCTTCGCGCCTTTCAGGTAGAGGCTGTCACCGGCAACCCTCGCGTGGACCGGCTCCTTGCGCAGATGACAGAAGAAGAGAAGCTCACCCTGATCCACGACGGGCCGGAGGATCCCGCCACCTATCAGGGACAGGCGGGCTACGTCCAGGGCATACCGCGGCTGGGCATTCCAGGTCTGCGGCTTGCCGATGGGCCGCCGGGCGTCCTGACGCGCCATCCATCCCAGGCCGAGACTGCGACGATGGGGGTGGCGGCCACCTTCGATGTCGAACTGGCCCGGCAGAATGGTGTCGTGATCGGCAGGGAGGCGCGGGCACTGGGCATCGATGTCACGCTGCAGCCCTTCGTGAACATCGACCGTGACCTGACCTTCAAGCGCGCCTACAACACCTTTGGCGAGGATCCCCTCCTCACCAGTCGCATCGGTGCGGCCGAGATCCGGGGGATCCAGTCCGAGCGCGTGATGGCGCAAGCCAAGCATTTCATCGGCTTTGATACCGCCGCCACCGATGTCTATATCGACGAGCAGACTCTGAGGGAGGTCTATCTTGCGCCCTTCGAGGCGGCGATCCACGCGGGCGTCGCCTCGATCATGTGCTCCTACAACCACATCAATGGGACCTATGCGTGCGGCGAGCGGGCGCTCCTCACCGGTGTCCTGCGCGATGAACTCGGCTTTCGGGGGTTCGTCACCTCCGACTGGGGTGCGAACCATTCGGCGCTTTTCATGAACGCGGGATTGGGCATGGAGATGATCGACGGTCCCGACAGCACCGGCTACGAGGAGCCCGCCTTCCTCGGAGCCCGGGCCGCGGCGCGCCTGGCCCAGACGCCTGCGAACGGAGAGCAGATGGGCGACATCTATGGCGGATCCATTCCGGAGGAACCCGCCCCACCCCCTGAGCCGGATGAGGATCTCGGCGCGAAGGTTCCGCCCAAGACGATCGAAGAGGCTTTGAAGGACGGCTCGGTGACCGGGGCGACCCTGACCCGGGCCGCAGGTTACGTGCTCCTCCAGATGGATCGTTTCGGCTTTCTGGACGGCCACTCGAAGCACACGGTCACGGCCCAGTCGGAGGCGGCCAATGCGCGCATCATCGAGACGACCGGAGAGAAGGCCGCGGTGCTGCTGAAGAACACCCCCGGGGCGCTGCCGCTTCGCACGGACGATCTGGATTCGGTCGTCCTGATTGGCCCGACCGCACTGCAGGTGGACGCGATCGGCATCAACGGTGAGCGCTCCATGGGACTGCCTGCGCGTCAGGTCGGCCCGCTGTCCGCATTGCGCAGCCTCTCGGGGCATCCGGGCGTGGCCTTTGCGGTCGCGGACGACATGAGCGGCACCACCATCCCCGCCAGTGCGTTTTCCCATGGCGGGGTATCCGGGCTCGAGCGCAGCGGACCGGGCAGGAGCGTGGTCGAGGGTGCGTCCGGCGGCGCGGTCGGGGGCGCGGTCGGGGGCGCGGTCGATTCCACGCTCGATTTCACGAGCCACGGCGGGAACGCCCTGCCCCCCGACAGCGTCTTCACGTGGACGGGCACCCTGCAGGTGCCAAGCTCCGGGATCTACTGGCTGTACCTGCAGGCGCTTGGCACCGATGCGAGCCTTGCGATCGATGGGCAGCGCATCGGCATCACAGGCACCTTCCAGGGGGATGTGCACGGCGACATCCTGCAGGCCAACCAGGACAACATCGTGCCGACCCCTGACGGCCTGGACAACGTGCGCCATGCCGTGGAACTGAGCGCGGGCCCGCATGCCATCCGGGTTGCGATCAGCCCGGACACCTCGCACGCGCCGGTCCAGGTGCGCCTTAACTGGTACACGCCCGACGAGCGCCGCGCCGACCACGAGCGCGCCCTGGTCGCGGCGGCCAGGGCCAAGACCGCGGTCGTCTTCGCCTGGGCACGCCGGCAGCCCGCCTTCGTTCTACCCGGCGAGCAGAACCGGCTGATCGAGGAGGTCGCAGCGGTCAATCCAAACACCATCGTGGTCCTGAACACGAGCCAGCCGGTCTTCCTCCCATGGGCCGACCAGGTCAAGGCGATTCTCGAGATGTGGTGGCCAGGCGATGAAGGGGGCTGGGCGACAGCGCGCGTGCTGTTGGGTCTTGCGAACCCCGCGGGACGCCTGCCCGTGACCTGGGCCCGTGCCCTGGAAGACTATCCGGCCACGGATCCCCGCCACCCGGAACGCTCCGCCGCCGGGGTGGACGGGCGCACCACCTACAGCGAGGGCGTGGACGTCGGCTATCGCTGGTTCGACCGCGAGGATGTCAGCCCCCTCTATCCCTTCGGACACGGTCTGAGCTACACCACCTTCGCCTATCGGGCACTGCAGGTCGCGCGCGCGTCCGGTGGCGGCCTCGCGGTATCGGTCAGCATCCAGAACACGGGAGCGCGCGCCGGGGACGAGGTGCCCCAGGTCTATCTCGGCGCCCCCGATCCGGCTCCGGCTGGGGCGCGGTTTCCGAAGCGCAGCCTCGCCGCCTTCACCCGCATCCACCTGGAAGCGGGCCAGACGCGTCGCGTGCATTTCCACGTCGCGCCGCGCCAGTTGCAGTTCTGGTCCGTGTCCGAGAAGGGCTGGCACGACGCACCGGGCCGGCGCATTCTCTATGTGGGCGGCTCATCGCGCGACCTGCGCCTCGAGCACCCGGTCCCGTAGGGCGCACCCTATCGGGTGTGCCGCGCTCGCCTTCAGCCGGGCGCGAACGGATCGAAGGTGGCCCGAATCCCGATCTCAGGCGAGGTGGCCGCGAGCCACTCCTCGGCCCGCGCCGCCCCGGCAGCGAACAGGGTTGCAATGAAGCTCGGATGGGTGTTGGCGCGCGAGAGCGCATCGAGCGGGCCCATCACGTCTGGTGCGGCGATCGCGTGCAGGCGCAGCCGGGCCACGCGCCGCTCGATGCGGCCGAACCCGAGAAAGCTCGAGCGCTCCTGCCGCTGCATCCAGGCCAGTGCCCGCAGTTCCGCACCCAGTGCGGCCCCGAACGCGATCTCCGAGACCCGATTGGCGATCTCCTCCGCCTTGACCGGCGGGTCCGCGGGGCGTGGCCCCTGCAGGAGCACCAGGACGAGATCGTCGACGCCGCGCGCATCAAAAAGCGGGAACAGCGGCGGATTGGCCGACAGGCCCCCATCCCAGTAGGCCCGTCCGTCAATCTCGATGCTATGGTGGATGGTGGGCAGACAGGCTGAGGCCAGCAGCGCCTCGAGCGTGAGCTCGGAACGCCCGAAGAGGCGCAGTGCACCGCTGCTGACCTCGGTCGCCGCGATCCACAACTCGATGTCGCGGGCTCTGCGCAGACGCGCGAAATCGATGCGTGCGGCGAGGATGTCACGCAGTGGGTTGATGTCAAAGGGATTGAGCTCGTAGGGCGAGAAGTAATGGGCGAGGTGCATGAGGCCGCGCAGCGCCTGACGCTCGGCCGCAGGCGTGCTCGCGGCGCGCGGCAGACCCCAGGCGGCGGCCACGCCCGCGGGCATGGCCGCACCGAGCTGCTCCCAGAACGCGCGCAGTGTCGCGCGCGCGCCCTCGCGGCCCCCCTCGGCATAGCCTGCTGCGAGCAACACGGCGTTCAATGCTCCGGCGGAGGCGCCGGTGAGCGCTGCGATCTCAAGGCGCCCGTCGGCGAGCAACGCGTCGAGCACACCCCA
Source organism: Burkholderiales bacterium (assembly GCA_003136595.1). Taxonomy (GTDB): domain Bacteria; phylum Pseudomonadota; class Gammaproteobacteria; order Burkholderiales; family Burkholderiaceae_D; genus BOG-994. The sequence continues at coordinate 8,906 of PLEY01000148.1, read as the reverse complement.
CGTGAAGGCCCCGTGGGAGCCACCACCCTGGAGCCCGAGACCCACGCGCCTTGTGTCCATGGCCAGGCCGCTCGCGCTCAGCGCGCGCCGGGGGGCTTGTCGATGTCGGCGCGCAACGGCGTGGTGTTGGGAACGACCGGATCCTCCTCGTCGAAGCGGATCGTCAGGGGAAGGATGGCGCCGTTCACAGGCAGCACACGTCCAAGCCATGCCGCATGCTCAAGGTGATCGGCGCGCGGATGGCCTGTGTTCGGATGCACAAGGACCGTGAGCCCCAGCCGGTTTTGCATGAGCCAGGGCACGAACTGCGAAAAAAGCTCGGTGGCGAAGGCGACCTGGTACATGGGTAGCGTGTGCGGGCCGACCGGCACCTCATGCCAGCGTCCCAGCTGCACCACAAAGCGCTCGCCGATCGCGGTGCGCAAGTCTGCCGCGCGCGCACGCTCGGCGGCGCCCTCGAAATAGACATGGGCGTGATAACTCCAGATCGGCAGGAACTCTTCACNNTCGCACGTGCAGCCAGGCGCTCCGATGCGCTGCGATGGGCACCGACCGCAGCTTGGCGCACGCCCACCTCGCCCAGCCCGAAGGGTGGCATGTTCACGTAGACGTTTTCATACTGGCCAGGACCGATGAGGTAGGTCTCATGCCAGATCCCGACGTCGCCATTGACCCCCACGCGCTGGTTAAAGGCCTTCCAGGCAGGCAGATGCGCGGCATCGCGCGCGAGCGCATAGGCCTCGAGTGCCTCGAAGGAGCGCCAGTACTGGACCAGGATGACCGTACGCCCGAACCAGAGGTTCGCACTCAGAAAACCCATCTCCGGCTGTCGGTAAAGCTCCTTTAGCATACGCGGCATTGCGAGCACCACGGGCAGCCAGCGGTGGATCTTCCAGGGCCGGTTAAAACGCATGCCGATCAGGAACACCACGAATTCGCCCTCCAAGGTGGCCGTCACCCGTTCGGGAATCACCATGGCCGCCTCGACATCGCTCGCACCCCATAAATCGCCGCCGGCAGAAGGAAGCCGGCTCCAGGGTGCCATGATAGCGGGTTGCCCGGCGCGGACGTGCCCGGGGCCCGCGAGTCCCCGGCAGGCGGCGCGCCGTCAGGCATCCAAGGCCGCGCGGACGGCGAGCAGTTCCTTGCGGTGCGCGGCGCTGGCGTGGGGATACGCGAGACCCATGTCGGTCAGCGCATTGGCGATGGTCTGCGAGACGATGAGGTGCGCATTGGCCTTGTCGTCGGCAGGCACGATATACCAGGGGGCGGCCGCGCTGCTGGTGGCGCTGATGCACTTCTCATAAGCCACCTGGTATTCCTTCCAGTAGCCACGCTCCTTGATGTCAGCCATGGTGAGCTTCCAGTTCTTGTCGGGATCGTCGATGCGCTGCAGGAAGCGCTTGCGCTGCTCCTCCTTGGACAGGTGCAGGAAGAACTTCACGATCCGCGTGCCGCTGCGGGTCAGGTGGCTCTCGATGTCCCGGATCGACTCGAAGCGTTCCTTCCAGATGCGCTCACCACGCCCCACCTGGTTGGCCGCACCCTCGCCCTGCAGGATCTCCGGGTGCACCCGCACGATCAGCACCTCCTCGTAGTACGAGCGGTTGAAGATGCCGATGCGCCCGCGCGGCGGCAGATCCCGGCTCGTGCGCCACAGGAAATCGTGCTGCAATTCCGTCGCCGAGGGGTGGGCATAGCTGAACACCTGACAGCCCTGGGGATTGACGCCCGACATGACGTGCTTGATCGCGCCATCCTTGCCCGCCGCATCCATCGCCTGGAAGATGACAAGGAGGGCAAACCGGTTCGACGCATAGAGCTTCTCCTGCAACGCCGAGAGCTCGTCCACATGGGCGCCCAGGATCTTCTGGTACTCCTCCTTGGAGGCATAGACGGGCTTGACCTTGGTCGGCCATTTGGTCAGCCGGATCCGGGCCCCCTCTTTGGCGCGAAAGCGTTCGGTATCGATCTTCATGGTCCCTCCGGAGAGTCTTCCCCTTGGAAGCGGGCATGCCGGCAGTCCACGGGCGAAGAAGCCCTGGCCGATCGGCATGAATTGGCCGGGCCCATTGTCTCCCAAACTGTGGCCCAGCCCTTGTCCAATCCGCGGCCCATGCGGTGTCCCCCATCCCTTGACCGGGCCGCCAGCCCGCTCGCCGGCCGGTCGAGCTCGGGTGGTGGGAGTCCGAGACCCTTCGCTGCAGACCCGCTTCTGCGCACCGCCGATGGCGCCTCCAATTGGTAGATCTTGCAGCGCGTGGATCTTGACGCGCGCCCGGATTGGGCCGCTTGGTGCTCCGGGTTAAGATGACGTCAGATCATCTGCGCCGCACCCGGAGTCTCCTTCCATGAAAAACCTCGCCTGGTGGCTGGTCCCGATTGCGCTGACCGCGGGAGCACTCTACTGGTTCTACACGCTAAGCCACCGCCAGGCCGTGGAGCCCCCGCAGGTCGCCGCACCCCTGGCCCAGGTCGCGCCGCCCCCCGTGGCGCCGCTCGTACCGCAGGCACCGACGCATTTTCCGGTGCCTGAGACTCCCGCGCCCGAGCTTCCGAAGGAGATTCCCACGCTCGAAGAAAGCGACTCGGCACTGCGCCAGGCACTCGTCGGCCTCCTCGGCCAGGGCGCCTTTGACAACCTCATCTGGCCGAAGGACATCGTGCGCCGCATCGTCGCGACGATCGACAATCTGCCGCGCGGGCGCGTCGCGCAGAGTGTCTTGCCCGTGAAGAAGGCGCCAGGCAAGTTCACCGTGGCGCAAAACGGCGACGGCCTGACGATCGATGCCGCCAACGCCCAGCGCTACCGGGTCTATGTCGCGGCACTCGATGCTGTCGACAGCCATCGGCTCGTCGCGCTCTACGTCCACTTCTATCCGCTCTTCCAGCAGGCCTACAAGGACCTCGGCTATCCGAATGCCTATTTCAATGACCGGCTCATCGCCGTGCTCGATGACCTCCTCGCCGCGCCCGAGCCCGCGCAGCCGCCGCGCCTGGCCGAGCCGCATCTCATGTACCAGTACGCCGACCCCGACATCGAGGCACTCTCCGCCGGCCAGAAGACCATGATCCGCATCGGCGTGGCCAACGAGATCCGCGTGAAGGGCAAGCTGCGCGAGATCCGCGCTCTCCTCGCCAAGGGTGACGTGCCGACGTCACCCTGAGAAAGTGCCCGTGTTCTCGACCTAGCGGCGCCGGCGGCCCGAGCCCGGGCCACCGAAGTTGTAGACGAGCCAGCCGCCCAGAAGGCCGCCCAGGTGCGCGAAGTGGGCGACGCCCTGCTCGGAGCCGGTCAGGCCCAGACCCAGCTCGAGCACCGCATAGATGAACACGAACCAGCGGGCAGGCATCGGTATCGGCGGAAAGAGCAGCATGATGCGCCGATCGGGAAAGACCAGCGCGAAGGCGAGCAGCACGGCGAAGATGCCGGCCGAGGCGCCCACCGTCGGGCCGCCCCCGCCACCGAACAGCACGCCGACCACGAGTTGCGTCAAGCCACCGATGACGACGCCTGCGAAGTAAGTCAGGGCGAAACGGCGCGGCCCCCAGACGCGCTCCAGGTCGCTGCCGAACATCCACAGCGCAAACATGTTGAAGGCCAAATGCGTCAGGCCCGCGTGCAGGAAACTGTAGGTGACGAGCTGCCAGGGAGCATCCAAGGGGAGCCCGGTGGCACCGGCCCCGGGCCACAGGGCAAACCACTCGATGACGATGTCGCCAAAGGTGTTCTCAAGGAGAAAGCCCAGCACATTGGCGATGAGGAGGGCTTGCGTGACGGGAGGCATTGTTTCCGATTTTCCCACGAAAGCCGGCCGGCCGCGCGCGCCTCCGGGGCCAAACCTCTGCGCCCGCGCCGGGGGTTGGGGCCAGCGCGCCTGTCGCCTAACCCGATTGCCTCACGCATTTGCCCCACCCGCCTGCCTTAGCCGGGCTCGCGCGGGCCTGAGGGCTGGAGGCTGAGGGCTGGGCCGCTCGCTAGCGCTCCCTGGACCTAGGGCTGTTTGGCCATCTCATAGCTGAACGTCGTGCCGCGCTGGGCGTTGCGATCGACCACCTTGAGCGTCTTGCCATCGGCTGCGACCGACAGGCGCACCACGTCGGTGACCTTGCCCTCGCGCGAGTCGGTCTCCTCGACGACGCTCTCCGAGATGCGCTTTAGGGACACCATGGTCTTGCCTGGATCATTCACAGTCAGCACCTTCTTGCCGTCGAACTTGGCATCGTAGCTCTGGCCGTTCCAGCTCATCTGCAGGCCATCCCCGGTGCCCTTGTAGATGACCGTCCCCGCGAGATCAGACAGTTCGGGCAGTTTGTCAGATTGCCAGGCGCCGGAGATGGCGTGGCTGCCCTTCGCTCCGGCCTTCACACGCTTGAAGACCTGGGTGCCGGTGGCTTCCTTCTCACCTGAATCGTCCTTGAATGATAACGTGAGGCTCGTGCCGTCGTCAGACACCGTGAGCGTGTTGGAACCGATGGTCTTGCCGGCGAGCTTCGTCTCGACATGTATCGTCTTCGGGTCGACCACCTTGACCGCGACCGTGTCAAAGTACGCGTGCCCGGTCACCTTCTGATCCGTGCCATCGGCCTTGACCGCCACGGGCGGCGTACAGGTTTTGCATTGATAGATGTCGGACTTCAACTCATAGATGTCGGGCTTCTTCGAGAACTGCACGGTATCGGTCTGGACTTTCCAGGTCCCATCGAAGGGACTGGAGGCACACGCTACGGCCGGACACAAGAGCGCAAACAGTAGATGGATTTTCATTTGAGTGGGTCCTCCTGATGGTGGGGTGCTTGGACTCGGAACGGGCTTAAGACATCCCAGCGAATCGTGATGCGGGAGCCCGGAGGCGTACTGTACGCCCACTCCAGACGGCACGATAGCCACTTCTTTTGCGTCCCAGGACCTGGGCTGTGTACGCTAGAGAACATCGCAGACAGAGCTCGGATCGGGACGGCGCATCCTGCTGCGTCGCAGCATGGAAGCGGATTGGGTAATGAGGTGGAAGCGGGGGTGGAACGGCACCCGGCACGCAACGACCATTGAAAGTACGCAATACCGAGATTTTGGCAAGTTGCGGAAGCCTGCGAAAACAATCAAAAGCAGGGGATTGACAGGCCAAAAGCTACGGAAGCTCGATACCTGTGATCTCCGATTGGTTGGCAATGTCGCCATAAAACCGCACCTGATTCAATCCCCGTTGGCGGAATCAAACCCGCGTCCGTCAATGCCCATGAACCGCCTTCCAGGCCGTGAATTCGGACGGTCGCAATCTGTAGCGCGCCAGCACCCCTTCATGCAGCCTGCGCAATTCTTCAACAATCAGTGCCTGCACAGCGGCTTGCTCGTCCTCGGGGACACGTTCTGCCACGGCTCGCTGCACGCAGGAAAGTGGGTCAACTCTTGGCTGCGTGATCACTTCGCGGATGGCCTGCTTGATGAAGTCACGCCAAGCCAAGCGGAGGGGATCGGGTTCCGCCAGGTCTTGCTTGATGGCCAGATATTCCTGTGTTGATCGTTCATAGGCCCAAACGTACAGGTCGCGCAGCAGCTCCACGCGGGTCATTTCGTAGACGCCGCGGGTGGCCCGACTGTAGGCCTGCTCCGGTACATCCAGAAAAGTCAGCGGACACAAGTTGGCGCGGAACAGCGGCAAATTCGCGGCCAGGCGTGAGGTGCGTTTGTTGATGTCGGCAAACGGCTGCAGATAGGGCAAATGCACCATCATGAAGAAGGATTGCTCAAACGGATCTTCAATCTGGTTAGCTTTGTCCAGAAGCAGTTCCAGCGCGTCTTCGATTTGTTGTGATGTTGAGAGCGGGCGATAAACGCTTTTGCCGATATCGACGGCGTACTGGCGGATACGCCCTTCATCCGCTGGATTGGGCAACAAGTTTTCTGCCAAGGCGCTGTGTAAGTTCATCAGCGTGTAGCGATTAAATTCCGCACTGTCGATGTTTTCGACCAGCAGTTCGATCGCTGTCTTGTGGTTCAGAATCATCTGCGTTTCGATGGCGGCCTTGCCCCGTGCTGCCTTTCCGTGCTCGATAAGTTCGCGCGTATCGAGACGTGAGTAAGTGTTGCCTTCCAGATGGCTTGATGCCCAAGACAAGTCGATTAGTAAGCGATTCAGAAGGGCACGGCTGTATGTGCCTGCGGGCTCATTAACGTCAGCGGTTCTTCCCATCTTGTGCAATTGACGGCGCAGTGACTCGGACAAGTACCAAGTTTCATTGGGGCGGTAGGCGTCCAAAAAATCACGCTGGTAGCCCACCGGCTTGCGCGCCTCTGGAGGCTGGTCGATATAGGTAAGGATGTCCTGGCTGTCGGCAGACAGGGGAATAAAAGAAGGGAAGCTATCTACACCGGTGGCGAATACAGCGCCGCCAGGTTGGGCATCCACCCGAAAATAGCGACGAGCCCTGCCTTCCCCCAGCGCTGCAATTTGGCCGCTATCGATCAGCCGCGCGATCACACGCTGTGCGGTGCGCCTGGCAACGTCAGGGTGCGCAGCCAGCAGTTCGGCCAGGGTTAAGCCGCTCTCGGATGCCCGGATGCTGTTCAGTAGATCTGCTGTGGATGACATGGCAGTGTTGGCGCCGTCCAAAGTGGGCTTGGCGCAATTATGGCGCAGTTTTCAAAACAGCGCCATATTTAGCCCAAAAATTGGCGCAGTTCGTGCCAATCTGCGCCACATGGCGATGGAAGGCAAGCGCCCTGCCGTGATGCAGCACCCGATATCACACCCATTTATACTCAATATGGCGCGGTTCTAGAAACTGTGCCAAGAGGCCCCGCGTGACTTGACTCGTGCGCCGAACGAAGCGTTCATGGGCTCCTGCCAACTCATTCGTAAGGAGACCAAGATGAATGTTGTACACCTCGACCAAAAACAACTAGCCGCCCGCTGGAGAATTAGCGAAGCCACGCTTGAGCGCTGGCGCTGCGAAGGGATCGGCCCCAAATATCTCAAACTCTGCGGCCGGGTAATCTATCGACAGGTCGACATTGATGCCTTTGAGGAGACGTGCCTGGCAACGTCGACCAAGACGGCTCCGGCTCAGGCCAACACCGCTTGAAGAATGTTCGGAGCCACAGCACGAATTGCCATCACTTCAATCGTCCGCAGTCCGCAAGCAGGAGCCGAACAAGCGGATCCTTCAAAATCAATGACTTGCCATCAGGCGGTGCGAACAGATGAGGACTCCTGCGGGTTCCTGCGTACTGGTTCGTGCTCCTGCGGATTGTCGGTGGGTGAGGACCCGGATTCAATTCCGTGCAGTAGACTCATCCTAGCACCTTCCCGCTGCTGCTTCCCCTTGCGGGAAAACGCGGAACTCTGGACCCATTGAAGCGGTGATTTTATTCTTCCGCACGACTACGCATCTGTCACGCCGCCCAAAAACGGCCCCACGCATGCCGTTGTCGACTGTGCGTCAAGGCGAGTGATCGATGGCCGCAGGCAAATGTCGTGGCAGATCCATGCTGTCGTGAAGCAGCCTCAGAACATCGATGTCTGACCCAGCCACACGGAACACCACGAGGTGTCGCCCCGCACGTCCCTGCCGCGCGACGTGCAAGGTCCGAATGCCTGGCTGGATGTCGTCGCGTGCTCTTGCGCCCAGAACATCAGGTCCACCCTCCAAAGCCTCGATCGCAAGCGCCATCGTTTCGGCATAGGTACTGGCCTGCCCTTCACCGAAGGTCTTGGTCGTCCACTGCAGAATCTCAACGTAGTCCTGCCCAGTCTGCTGACCGAGTCGAACCGTCCAAACTTGTCTCATGCACCTGCGATGGCCTTGGAGGCCACTGATGCCAAGTGCCCTCTGAGTTCAGCACCCGATTCAAAGGTGGCGTATCGCCCCTGCTCGAAGTCAGCAACACCGACATTGACCGCACTGCGCAGGGCCTCCAGGCGTGAGGCATCTTCGGCTTCCCGTTGTTCAACCATGCGCAGCCCCTCCCGCAAGACTTCGCTGGCATTTTGATACCGGCCCGTGCTGACGAGACGCTCCACAAAGGACGCCTGATAGTTGGTCAGCACAACGTTACGCGTAGGCATACCAATCCCCTCACTAAGATGCATTGGCAGATTATGCCAATGAGCACCTTGGCCGTCAATGCTCGCCCCACGGTCCGAAGCGACCCGCGCAAGTCTGCACCAGTTGACTTCAGGTGTCTCCCCGACCTGGGTTCCCTGGTCGAGGTTGACGATGGCTGCCGGCAGGTTGCTGGTATGCGTCGTCGGGTCCCAAACCGAATTGAGGTAGATGAAGGCATACAGCGCGGGTATGAGGATGATGCCGAGGACCGAGACCCGCAGTTTCGGAAAGTGGCTGAAAAGCCCTAATTCCAGTTTCGACACCGCCAGGGCAGAGCGCAGGATCTGCATCACCAATCTCCTCGAAAATTCAGTCAACTCGGAAAGCGCGCGATCATATGGAGTTCGCGGCGTGCCAGCAGCATCTGCAAACAGGGCCGCACATGGATCATCGAAGTCCAGCGGCCCGCCTGCAAAAACTCGTTCATGGCCGCCCGGCTGGTCCTGGCTTCCGGAATCGGCAGGATGGGCCAGACATGCATCAGGCCAATACCGACCTGGACCTCGACCTCCACGGCCGCCTCCCGAGCCCTCTCCGCCAGGATCAACGCGTCATGGCTGGCGATGCCATCCGTTGCCACGAAGATCTGCATCGTGGGGAAGCCGCGCAGGTCGGCGTTGACCGGGCTCACCAGCGGGTGGTCGATCGGCAGCTCGCCCGCATAGAGACGCCCGGCCTCCCTCGCGCCTGCAGGCCCCAGCATCAGATCGCGCTTGTCGGTCTCGGAGATGTCGGGGTGGCTCAGGGTCGCATCCACAAACGGGCAGATCAGCACCATGCGGTGTGGCAGTTCTAGTGTA
>PLEY01000027.1:5324-23502 GCA_003136595.1 Burkholderiales bacterium | reverse complement strand
TTTAGGCATGGGGAGATTCAGCGCACGCAGCATGGCAACTGCAATCGCCGTCGCGGTACTAATGGCCGCTATCAGGGTCGGGGGCCGGTACACCTGCTACGCTGCCCGCCCGCCGCGCGGCAGGGACCGAATCGCGCTATGCTCTCCTCGAAGCCCGTCTGCCGCATCGGGCGCGGGCGAGCATTTGAGTGAGCGTCACGAAATGACCCGCCTGAAAATTTTTGCAGCCCTCATCCTCATCCTCTTATGGAGCCGCGGCATGGCCATCGAGGAGCCGGACTACCGCGTCGAGAAGACCACCGACGTCTACGAGATTCGCGCCTATGAACCTTACATCGTTGCGCAGACGCTGGTCACGGGCGACGCCAGCGACGCCGGCAACGAGGGATTTCGGATTCTTGCGGCCTACATCTTCGGCAAGAACCAAAGCCAGGGATCGATCGCGATGACCGCGCCGGTCGCGCAAAGCGCGGCCAAGATCGAGATGACGGCGCCGGTCGCCATGCGCGCTGGGCCGAAGGGCTACTGGGTTCAGTTTGCCATGCCGCATCAGTGGACTTTGGCGACGCTGCCCAAACCGCTCGATGAGCGCGTGCAACTCATCCAGATGCCCGCGCGCCGCGTGGCGGTGGTGCGCTATTCAGGCTTCTGGAGCGAGAGCCGCTACGAGGAGAACCTCGCCCGCTTGCGGGCGGCGCTTGTGGCGGACGGACTCGTGACCGAGGGGGACCCGGTCTGGGCCCGCTACGATCCACCGTGGATTCCCTGGTTCCTGCGCCGCAACGAGATCTGGCTGCAACTCGAGCCGGGTTAGGGCCGTGTTCTTCGGACTGGGGCGGCTGGTCCCGGTTGATCAATCGGATGCCGTGTGGCCCATGATTCGTGGGCTACAGCATTGCGTGTGGAAAGCCCACGCGCAGCGCATGGAGTGCGGTTGGATTGGCAAGTTGAGCGTCGACGCGAGCGGCGAAGTGAGCGGCGAAGTGAGCGGCCGTACCGGGCGGCGTGCAGGGCGCGAACAGGGCGCGTACAGGGCAGCGCCGTAGCTGCAGTACCGCGCCCCGCGCGAGTTCGGCGCCGAGCACCGGCTGGATTTCCTTGCCGCTCGATCCGGGCTGGCGGGCAAGGCCGGTTTCGTCATGCTGGCCATAGACCATTCCGAAGCGCGCCGCTGTTAAAGCGAAGAAGGCGTGTCGCGAGACCGTGCTAGACTTCCCAACGGAAAGGACTCTTGAGTCCTTCGGGATGCTGATGGTCTAAAGCGAGCACAACGCATCCAATCGGTCCGAAGCGCCGCACGCTGTGCGAACTCGCAGAGCCTGTAATGGGTCGCTAACTGAAACTGAAGGACCATGCGAACACAACTGATTCAATCTCTCGGGATCGCCACCCTCTGCATCGCCATGGCCTGGCCAGGCGGGGCCTTCGGCGCGAACGACATTCCATCCAATAGCGAGCAGATCGCGCGCGGCAAGTATCTCGCGACGGCCGGCGACTGCATTTCGTGTCATACCGCTCCGCAGGGCAAACCCTTTGCCGGCGGTCTCTACATGAATACGCCCTTTGGACCGATCTCGACGCCCAACATCACACCCGACCGGCAGACCGGGATCGGGTCGTACAGCGACGACGACTTTTATCGTGTCTTTCACAATGGTATTGGCAAACAGGGCGAATATCTCTACCCGGTGATGCCCTTCCCCTGGTACACCACGGTCACCCGGGACGACGTCCTCGCGATCAAGGCCTACCTCTTCTCGCTGGAGCCCATCCAGAATCCACGCCCGCCGAACAAGATGCGCTTCCCATTCAACGTGCGCGAGGGACTTGCCGCCTGGCGCGCCCTGTTTTTCAAGGCGTCGACCGAGGAGCCCGGTCGAGGCGCTGGCACTCCGATCGACCGCGGCGCGTACCTCGTCGGTGGGCTCGGACACTGCGGCGAGTGCCACAACGGCGACAAGCTGGTCGGCAATTCACGCTTTGGTCACACTCTCCAAGGAGGTGAGATTGACGGCTGGTATGCGCCGAATCTGACCTCGGACATGGGTGAAGGGCTCGGCGAGTGGTCGACATCCGAGCTCGTCGAATATCTTCAGACTGGCGTGTCCGCAAAACATGGCCTGGCACTGGGGTCCATGGCGGAAACGATTCATGAGAGCCTGTCCCATCTCGACAAATCCGATCTCGAGGCGATGGCCGAGTATCTCAAGGCCAGGCCGGCCAAGAGCGGGTTCACCCAAGCCAAGTTTGCCGACTTTGCCGGTCGAGACGCGCCTGGCGCGACAGAGTTCCTGACCTTCTGCTCATCGTGCCATGGCGTCGATGGTGCTGGTGTGCCCCGTGTCGCACCTGCACTCATCCATAACGGAGCCGTCTCGGCGCAGGGCCCGCAAAACGTCATCCGGATCATCCTGGGTGGCAAGGAGGCGACCGAGAGTTACGCGCCCATGATCGCGATCGGAGCGAGCATGAGCAATGAGCAGGTCGCCGCGGTCGCGAACTACGTCCGTCAGTCCTGGAGCAACGAGGCGCCCGCCACCGCCGTACCTGGAATGGTGGCCGAGCTGCGTGCCGAGACCCAGACGCTGCTCGACGCAACGAGCATCGAGCAGTGCAAGGCCGACCCGAAAACGCCGGCACGACGCTGGATCGACGATCCCGCGCATGGCATCGCGCCGCTTCTGTCTGGCCTCACCGAGGACAATCTGCTCGAGCGTGCCGAGAAGATCGCAGGCAAGGTCAATTCGGCAAAACCGGCCCTGAAGAAGGCCCAGGCCGTCAATGCCCTGACCGCCGCATACTGTCCCCTCGTGGCGGGCGACACGGCGCTCTCCCCCAGCCAGCGTGCCCAGCGACTGGGCAATTTCAGTGAGGTGATCTATACCGAGATCACCGAGCACCGCCGGCTCTGAACGACTGCTCCCAAGCCTCGCGCCAAGGACTGTGTTCGGATGGAGTATCTGGCTCGAGCAGGGGCTGGCCCTGCTTGAGCCAGAGCGGTTCCTGCCCGTCGCACAACCCTGCCAAAGGTCTGCCATGAAGAAGCCACCACGCCATTCCCGCCTGCTCTCGTCCCTGGCCGTAGCGCTCCTGTCTGCCGGTGCCCCCACCGTCCATGCGGAGACGATCGGAGAGGTCAATACCGCCTTCCACCTGACCCAGGACGATCGGATCACCGTCGAGGCGTACGATGATCCGAAGGTCGAGGGTGTGACCTGCTACCTGTCGCGCGCGCGCACCGGCGGCCTCAAGGGTGTCGTCGGTATCGCCGAGGACCGCTCGGAGGCGTCGATCGCCTGCCGCAACATCGGTCCGGTCCACTTCGTGGCCGCCGCCGGCGGGCTGCCGCTGCAGGAGGACGTCTTCACGGTCCGGCTCTCGGTGCTCTTCAAGCGCATCCACGTCGTGCGCCTGGTGGATGTCAAGCGCAACGCGCTGGTCTATCTCACCTACTCGGACAAGCTCATCGACGGCAGCCCCAAGAACTCGGTGACCGCAGTGCCGATCCCGCCCGACCAGAAGATCCCCCTTAAATAGGATCCCCGGTGCGCCTGCGCAGAGCGCAGTGCGCTCGCTGTTTTCGGCGCGCTCTCTCGCGCTTTCTGTAAAATGCGTCGATGGCAGGCTGCGGCCGCCGGCCTTANNCCGGCCTTATACCGGCCTTATACCGGCCTTGAGCCGCAGTGCCGGCCTTGACCGTGGATGCAGGCTATTGACACGCACAACCCAGCACAACCCAGCACAACTGAACCTAGCCCAAGCGAATCGAGCGCAACAGAACCCGTGGTGTCCCCTTCGAAGGCGTTGTCCGTCCTCCGCGAGACCTTCGGTCATCCCGAGTTCCGCGGGGCCCAGGCCGAGATCGTCGAGCACCTCGCCGGCGGCGGCGATGCCCTGGTGCTCATGCCCACGGGCGGCGGCAAATCCCTGTGTTACCAGGTGCCCTCGCTCCTGCGACCGGGAACGGGCATCGTCATCTCGCCGCTCATCGCGCTCATGGAGGACCAGGTCGCGGCGATGACCCAGCTGGGCGTGCGGGCCGGTGTTCTGAACTCGACCCTCGATGCCGCAAAGGCGCGCGCGACCGAACGGGATCTCATCGAGGGCCGGCTCGATCTGCTCTATGTGGCCCCCGAGCGCCTCACCACACCACGCTGCCTGGAACTGCTGGGTGCGGCGCGTCTTGCGCTCTTCGCCATCGACGAGGCCCACTGTGTCTCGCAATGGGGTCACGATTTCAGACCCGAGTATCTGCAACTGTCGGTGCTCCACGAGCGCTTTCCGGAGGTGCCTCGCATCGCGCTCACCGCCACTGCCGATCCGGTCACGCGCCGCGAGATCGCCCAGCGCCTGGGCTTGGGGGACGCACGCGTTTTCGTGTCGAGTTTCGACCGGCCCAACATCACCTATTCGATCGTCGAGAAGGTCGATGCGCGCGCCCAGCTGTTGCGCTTCATCCGTGCCGAGCACGCGGCCGATGCCGGCATCGTCTACTGCCTGTCGCGCAAGAAGGTCGAGGAGACCGCGGCATGGCTTGCGGCGCAGGGCATCACGGCCCTGCCGTATCACGCCGGGATGGATGCCGCGAGGCGCAGCGCCCACCAGGCGCGTTTCCAGCGCGAGGAGGGCGTGGTGGTGGTGGCGACCATCGCCTTTGGCATGGGCATTGACAAGCCCGACGTGCGCTTTGTCGCGCATCTGGATCTGCCCAAGAGCATCGAGGGCTACTACCAGGAGACCGGGCGCGCCGGACGCGACCAGGCGCCAGCCGATGCCTGGATGACCTATGGTCTTGCCGATGTCGTGCAACTGCGTCGCCTGATCGAGACCTCAGAGGCGAGCGAGGACTACAAGCGCGTCTCCGGCGCCAAGCTCGATGCGCTCCTCGGTCTGTGCGAGACCGCCCAGTGCCGGCGCGTGCGCCTCCTGCAATACTTCGGCGAGGAGAGCGCGCCCTGTGGCAACTGCGACAACTGTCTCGTGCCGCCCGAGACCTGGGATGCGACCGAGGCGGCACGCAAGGCGCTCTCGGCGATCTACCGGACCGGGCAGCGCTTTGGTGCGATGCATCTGATCGATGTGCTGCGCGGCCGGGACAACGAGCGCGTGCGGCGCTGGCACCACGAGGAACTCTCGGTATTTGGCGTCGGCCGTGACTTGGAGGAGGGGCTCTGGCGCAGTGTCTTCCGACAGCTGGTCGCGCTCGGGATGGTCGAGGTCGATCATGAGGCCTACGGGGCCCTGAAACTCGCCGAGCCCGCCAGGCGCGTCCTGAAAGGTCTCGATGAAGTCCAGATGCGGCGCAGCGCCGACACGCCGGGCCCACGCCGCACGCGAGCCACCCGCGTGGGCGCGCCCGAACTGGACGGACCGGGCGCGCTCCTGTTGAGCCACCTGAAGGCCTGGCGCCTCGAGGAGGCGCGCGCGCAGTCCGTGCCGGCGTACGTGATCCTGAACGACAGCACGCTCTCGCAACTCGCCCTGCGTCGTCCCGAGGATCTGGCCGGCCTCGCGCAGATCAACGGCATCGGTGCGAAGAAACTCGAGCGTTACGGGCCGGCGCTGCTACGCATCCTGGGTCGCTAGCCGCTCTGTGGGCGCCGGCGCTGGCAACACCCCTGCAACCGCGGCAACTGCGGCGAGCTGCCTGGGCTTCCATCCGGGTGGCGTGACGGGTCCAGTCAGGGGTAGAGTGAGGTCTGGGATCTGAGCGACGCCGCAACCAGGGTCAGGCAGAGCGCAGCCGCCCGCCCGAGCGGGACGGGTGACCATCCACCAGCACCGCTTTTCGTTTATGTTCTCGCTTATGTTTCCCCTTATCGATCTCCCTGATGTTCCCCACTTCTCCAAGACGGACGCACAACATGCCGAAAGCCTACTGGGTCAGCACCTACCACTCGATCACCAATCCAGACTCGATGGCCGCCTACGCGAAGCTCGCCGGCCCGGCCCTTGAAGCCGCAGGCGGGCGCTTTCTCGCGCGCGGCGTCGCCCAGCAGGTCTATGAGGCTGGCCTTGCCCAGCGGGTCGTGTTGATCGAGTTCGACAGTGTCGCGGCGGCCGTCGCCGCACACGACAGCCCCGCCTACCAGGCGGCCCTGGAGGCCCTTGCTGGCGGTGCCGTGCGTGACATCCGGATCTTAGACGGATTGGCCTAAGACCCGCTTCTGAGGGGCTCGCACCTGGCCGCGTGGCCGGGCGGGAACCGTCACCGCGGCCCTTGGTCCTTTCGTCCGTTGGTCCATTTAGCCCATGCGCATTCACGTTCTCTCGGACCTGCATCTGGAGTTTCCGCGCTGCAGCTTCGTCGCGCCGCCGACCGACGCCGACGTGGTGGTGCTTGCCGGGGACATCCATCGCCATGCGAGCGGCATCGAATGGGCGGCGCGCTGCTTTCCGAACCAGGCCGTGATCTACCTCGCGGGCAATCACGAGTTCTATGGCGGCCAGTGGCATGGCCTTGATGCGCGCCTGAGACGGCTCGCGGCGAACGCGGGAATCCACTACCTGGAAGACGATGCGGTTGTGCTGGGCGGAGTACGCTTCGTGGGGGCGACGCTTTGGACCGACTACCTGTTGTTCGGCGCCGAGCGCGCTGCGGCCTCGATGGCGATGGCGCTCGGAGTGATGCTCGACTACCGGCTCATCGACACGTCCCTCGGCGCACCGGACTCGGCTGGGGCCTTGCCCGCTTACCCCGAGCCGGTGGCAAGTCCGCGCTGGCTGACCCCGGCTGATACGGTAGCAAGGCACGGCGTCTCGCGCCGCGCGCTCGAGGCACGCCTGGCGGTGCCGTTTGCCGGGCCGACCGTGGTCGTCACCCACCACCTGCCCTCGGCGCACTCGGTCGCGGCCCGCTACCGGGACGACCCTGTGAGCGCCGCCTTCGCAAGCAACCTCGATACGCTCATCGAGACCTATGCCCCGGCGCTCTGGATCCACGGCCATACTCACGACTCGTTCGATTACCGGCTTGCCAAGACACGCGTCGTCTGCAATCCGCGCGGCTACGAAGCCCGGGACGGCAGCCTCGAGAATCGGCGATTCCAGGCCGACCTGGTCGTGACGCTCTGATCCTCAGTTCAACTCAGCGCGCCCAGCCCGCGGGCCGCGTCAGCTCAAAATTACCCTCGGCCTGGGTGCGGCCATACCAGTCGGCGCCCATGCGCGAAACGAGGTCGAGCCGCGCCGGGTCGACCTTGCCGTTCTCACCCACGATCGCCTCGTCGATATGGGCGGCGAGGACCGTGCCGAAGACGACGATGCACGAGGGCGCCTCTTCGGGATACGGCAGAAGGCGCGCGAGCCGGCACTCAAAGCTGACGCTCGCCCCGGCCACGCGCGGCGGCTTGACGAGGGAGGACGCAAGGCTCGGGATGGCGCATTTCTCGAACTCGCTCTCGCCGGGAGCATAGCCAAACGAGGTCTGGTTCATGGCCTCGACCTGGCCGTAGGTCACGAGGTTGACCACGAACTCGCCCGTCTCCTCGATGTTGCGCGGCGTGTCCTTCAGGCTGCCGTCGCTGTTTAGGAGCGGCGAGATCATGAGCGAGGGAGGGTTGGCCGTCAGCATCTGAAAGAAGCTAAACGGCGCGAGGTTGGTCACGCCGGTCTTCGAGATCGAAGACACCCAGGCCACCGGGCGTGGCGTGATTGTCGAGGCCATCCAGAAGTAGGCCTCGCGCGGTGCGAGGGTCGAGAAGTCCAGAAACATGGGTGGTCCTTGTGGTGGTCCTTGGGGAGGGTTCTTGGATTGGGTCTGGAGCGGGTCGAGAAGGCAGGCGGCAGATAGGGCACCTTAGCGGCGACGGGCGAGCGTGAGCCCGTCACCGATCGGCAACAGCGACAGGTCGATACGCGCGTCGCTGTGCAGCTTGGTATTCAAAGCCTGCAGGGCGCGCGTGTCGTGATCATCGGGTGGCGCCGCATGCGCGACGCTGCCGCCCCAGAGGACGTTGTCGATCGCGATGAGCCCCCCCGGGCGCACCAGCAGAAGGCACAGCTCGTAGTAGGCGTCGTAGGCGCTCTTGTCCGCATCGATGAAGGCGAAGTCGAAGCGCCCGGCCTGGCCCGCTTCGAGTTCGGCGCGAAGCGTCGCTTCGGCCGCCCCGAGCTTCAGGTCGATCTTGCCCGCCACGCCCGCGTCCTGCCAGTAGGGCCTGCCGATCCGCGTGAACTCATCGCTGATGTCGCAGGCGAGGACGCGCCCGTCGGGGGGCAGGGCGAGTGCGACGGAGAGGGCGCTGTAGCCGGTGAAGACGCCCACCTCGAGCGTCTGGCGCGCGCCGATCAGGCGCACGAGCAGTGCCATGAACTGGCCCTGCTCAGGGGAGATCTGCATGCCCGCGCGGGGATGCGCGCGCGTGGCTGCGCGCAGCGCGGTTTGCGCCGGATGCTCGCGCAGCGAATGCGCGAGCACGTAGTCATAGAGTGGGTCGTCGAGATTTAAGGTGCGGGAGGACACGGCTTGGCCCTTCGAAACACCATCAGTCTAACCGAGACCCAGCGCTGCGGAGCCCGGCGAGCGGGCGCCCGGTGCAGGCTACCTACTCAGCCTTCACACCCTCGACCTGGATGCGCAGGGCGACGTCCTGTTTGAAGCCGAACTGCTGGCCGTAGTTCACGCCGAAATCCGCGCGGCTGAAGTTGCCCACGGCGTCGGCGCCGCAGACTTCCTTCTTGAGCATCGGATGCATGATGCACTTGAAGGAGTCGATCTTCAGGTTCACCGGCTTGGTCACACCGTGCAGCGTCAGCTCGCCCGTCACCGTGGTCGGCTGGCCATCGACGAAGCTGCCGAGCGTTCCCTTGTAGGTGGCGGTGGGAAACTTGGCGGCGTCCAGCATGTCCGGGCCGCTCGCGTGGACGTTCAGCTTGTCCTGGCCGAAGTCGATGCTGCCCGGATCGATCGTCACGTCCACCGTTCCCGTGCCGGCGGTCTTGTCGAGCGAGATCGTCCCGGTGGTCTTCTTGAAGACACCGCGCCACACCGACAACCCGCCGAAATGGTCGACTTCGAAGCTCGGATGGGTGTGATCGGGATCGATGTTGTAGGTCGTGGGCGCAGCGAAGGCAACGCCCGATGCGGTCAGTGCGAGTAGCGAGAGGATGCGCAGTTTCATAGAAGTCCTTAAGAGAAGAGAAATATTGCGTGAAAAAATTCAGTGGAAAGTCAGTTTTTAAGGTTGGCCACCGCATGCACCTTGATGGCCACGTCATCGGCGACGATGTCGGTCGCCTTCCATTCACCCGTCCCGACATCAAATGCCGTCCGGTTGATGTGGACCACCCCATCGTAGGACCGTAGTTTGCCCGTGTCCTTGACGCTGACGGGGAAGTGAATTTCCTGGGTCTTGTCACGTATCGTGAGCTTGCCCGTGGCCTCGAGGACGCCCGGCGAGACCGCCTTCAGGCTTGAACTCACGAACGTCGCCGTCGGATACTTGCCCGCGTTGAACCACTCGGGCTTCAAGACCTCCTTGTTGTATTCCGGGGTGCCGAGATCGAAGCTCGCGATGTCGATCGTGAATTGCGCACTCGCAGCCGTCGGCTTCGCGGGATCGTAGTCGATCGCGGCCGTGAACTTGTTGAAGGTGGCATCGACGGATACGCCCTCCTGCTTGAAGGTGATCGTGATGGTGGACGGCGGCACCTGCACCGGGTCAGGGGCCGCGCTCGGGGCTTGGCAGAGGGCGGCGAGCACGGCGCCCAGGGTGAGGGTGGTCAGACGCTTCATAGGGCAGTTTCCTTCGCGGCAGAGGCAAGGCGCGCGCGGCCAGGCAGGATGTCCTGCAGCACGTGGTCCCGATAATAGAAGTAATGGAAGAGCGCGGCACCGGCATGGCCGACGACGGCAACCGCCATGGCATAGGAGGACCAGGCATGCGCTATACGCAGGGGTTCGACCCAGTGCGGATCGCGCCCGATCACGACCGGCAGCGGGATGAGCCCCAGGTAGACGATCGGGTAGCCCGCGGCGAGCGAGTACAGGTAGCCCGTCACCGGCACGAAGAGCGTGGCGAGATAAAGCAGACCGTGCATGGCGGCCGACGCCTTTTGCTGGACGCGGGACAGCGTATCGGGTAGCGGTCCGGGAGGAACGGCCAGACGCCAGGCGATGCGCACCACGGCGATGACGAAGAGCGTCACGCCCGCCCACTTGTGGTAGCTGAAATACTTGAGCTTGGTGGGCGTGATGCCCGTC
Organism: Burkholderiales bacterium; assembly: GCA_003136595.1. Lineage (GTDB taxonomy): Bacteria > Pseudomonadota > Gammaproteobacteria > Burkholderiales > Burkholderiaceae_D > BOG-994. Next base: position 13,298 of record PLEY01000027.1, on the reverse strand, counting down.
ATGCTGGTCATCACCCAGCCGATGCCAAACGTGTAGATCATGCCAAGCGCGATCAGCCAATGCAGCCATTTGGCGGTCGCACTGTAGCGCTGATGGAGATTCATGTCGGGGGTGGGACTCCAGGGTCGCGCCGCGTGGCCGAAAGAGGCCTGGGCCGGGCGCTTCTGCCCTCAAACGCTCGCGCAGTGTACAAGGCCCGCTCGATCGCCGTCACCGCTTCCCGGCGCCCGGGCATTTCCTGCGCCACTTCTGTCTGGCGCGTTCGTCTTTACGGTGCGGCTTGACGTCTCGGACTCAAGTGCGAAGGATAGCCCACCTGGATTTACTGCGCTAGACGATATAATTGGATTTCATTCATCCAAATGCATGAGTAATAGATTCTCGGGGCTAATCGATGCTCGACTTCAACGAAGTCGCGATGTTCGTGGGCGTGGTCGAGGCGGGTAGTTTCGCCAAGGCGGGACGGCGCCTGGGCATTCCCTCCAACACGCTCAGCCGGCGCGTACAGCAACTCGAGGTCTCGCTCGGCGTGCGGCTCTTGCAGCGGACCACCCGCAAGCTCGCCCTGACCACGGCCGGACGCCAGTTTTTCGATCGCGCGAGCGCCGGGGTGGCCGCGATTGGTGTGGCGAGCCGTGAGGTACTCGATGGCGCCGAGGTGCCAAGCGGCACCATCAGGGTCGCAGCCCCGGCGGATTTTTTTGGCATGTTCCAGCTCGAATGGGTGGCCGAGTTTCTGGAGCGCCACCCGCGCGTCGCGCTCGAATTCGAACTCGATGACGTGCTCGCCGACATGGTGGCCCAGAGCATCGACGTGGCCCTGCGCGCCGGGCAGCTCCTGGACTCGAGCCTCATCGCGCGCAAGGTGACCGACTCCTCGTTCATTCTGGTGGCCAGCCCAGGCTACCTTGCCCGACGTGGCACGCCGCGCTCAAGCGCTGATCTCAGAGGACATGACTGCATCACGACCCCGCATGCCTCGGGACGCCACAAGTGGTCGCTGACCGGTCCGGGTGGCGAGGAGGAGCTCGAGGTGACGGGCCGCTTTGCGGCGAACACTGTGGCGGCACTGCTTGCGGCCGCAGCCGCCGGACTGGGGATCGCGCTCTTGCCGGAGGCGCGGGTTGCAGGGCCCATCGGCGAGGGCCTGCTGGTCCACGTGCTGCCGGCCTACCGGCGTGACGGCGGTGGTTTCCATGCGGTGTTTCCGAGCCGGCGCCAGCTGCCGCTCGCCGCCGCGGCGTTTGCGGACTTCGTGATCGAAAAGATGCGTGTTGTACTTGAGGTCGCCAACTAGGTTCTTGGCAGACGGCGGCGCACGGCGACGCCCGGGCTGCCCGGCGGAGCATGATGACCCAATGACCCCGGGAGCCTGGGCGCTCAAACGCTTCGGCACTCAAACNNTGCCAGGCGCGGCGAAGGGGCCCCCTTTGGCCTCTGGCCCGAGCCGAGAAGCACCGTGGGTGCGGCCGCGACGATGGTGCAGGCGTCGGCCGCGAACACTGCGATGCTCGCCTTCAGTCCGTCGGCCTGCTCGCGCAATGACTGGGACGCGGCTGCGGCCTCTTCGACCAGCGCGGCATTCTGCTGGGTCACCTGATCCATCTGGGAGATGGCGGTATTGACCTGGTCGATGCCTTCGGCCTGCTGGCCAGCGGCCAGATTCATCTCCGCGAGGAGTTCGGTGACCCGGCCGATGGCCTGTGCGACCTCGACCATCGCCTGCTCGGCGCCGGTGGCGCTCGCGCAGCCCGATTGCACGTGCGCGGTCTCTTCCTCGATCAGGGACTTGATCTGCTTGGCGGCCTCGCCAGAGCGCTGGGCAAGCGTGCGGATTTCGGCGGCGACCACCGCGAACCCACGACCCTCGACGCCGGCACGCGCGGCCTCGACCGCTGCGTTCAAGGCAAGGATGTTGGTCTGGAACGCAATCCCGTCAATGAGCGAGGAGATGCCTGCGATGCGCTCGGAACTGGCGGCGATCTCGGACATATTCGCCACGACGGTGGTGACCTCGCTGGCAGCACGGCTGGCGATGGTTGCGACACCCTGTGCGAGATGGTCGGCCTCGCGCACGTTGGCCGCCGTCTCGCGCACGGTTGCCGTCTGCTGTTCCATGCTGGCCGCCGTCTCCTCGAGACTCGCCGCCTGCTCTTCGGTGCGCGAGGACAGGTCCAGATTGCCCGCGGCGATCTCGCTCGCTGCAACATGGATCGACTCGCTCGCGCTCGAGATCTCGCCGATCACCTGTTTGAGCTGGCGCACCGTGCGGTTCGCGTCATCACGGATCTGACCGAGCATGCCCTGGTACTCGGCCTCGATGCTCTGGTTCAGATCGCCCCGGGCGACCGCAGCAAGCAGCTGACCGAGATCGGCGAGCGCATGGCTGCTGGTATCCATGAGCCGGTTCAAGCCTGCCACCATGCCCGCAAACTCGAAACCGTAGGCCGTGGCATCACCTTGCGCGCTGAAGTCCCCGGCGGCGGCAGCCTGGACGAGCTTGTCAATGTCGGCGCTGATCGCGGTCAGGTTCCTCTTCATGGTCTGAACCGCTGTCGTGATACGCGCCTGCTCACCCGGAAGTTGCTCCAGGTCGACCGAGAAGTCGCCCTGCGCATAATGAGCCATGACTTCCAGCACGCGGTTCTGAACACCGATGTGGATGGCTGCAAGCTGGTTGGTGGCCGCCGCCATCGTCTTGTATTCGCCCGGAAACGAGCGGGCCTCTATGGTGGCGTCGATCATGCCCGCGCGATGCGCCTCGAGGAGCCGCGCCTGCTCGGTGGCAAAGAGCCTGAACACGTCAATCATGCCGGCCATGGCGCTTTGCAGCTGGCCGGTCTCGTCACGGCAGACCGGTTCGAGCTCGACGTCGAGCTCACCGGCGGCCATTTTGTTCGCGACGGTGACGCTGTGGGCCAGCGAGCGCTTGAGGCGCCGGGCGAGGAGGGCGCCCAGGCCCAGTCCCGCGCACGTCGCGAGGACGGCTCCACCGACGACCAGCGCGCGGGCGCGCTCGTAGGTGGCGGCGGTCGCCGCGGCCAGGTCGGCCGCAGCCTGGATGTTGTAGTCGATGTCGCGGACAAGGGCGGCGTTGGCCTTCTTGCGGGTTCCCTGGATGCTCCCCGACAACGCGTTGCGAGTACCCTGGAGGTCGCCTGCCGCGACCAGCGCTGCCAGCCGCCCGGAGGCCGCCCAATAGGGCTTGGTATAGCCTGTGACGGCGTCGGCGAGTTTCAGTTCGTCGGCCGAGCGCGGCTGTAGCGCATAGTGGGCTTCGGCTGCCAGGGCCTGGGCATGCGCTTCGCCCAGCTGCGTTAGCGTCTCTTCGATGATGCGCTTGCCGTTGGCCTGGTCGGGGTCCTCGAGCGCGATGAACAGCTGGTACTGGTAGAGCCGGGATTCGAGCAGGTTTGCCCGTTGGGAAAGCAGATCGCGCAGCGCCGGAATGCGGTTCGCATTCATGTCGACAATGCCGGCGTTGAGCGCGCCCAATTGCCAGACCGCAAAGGCGCCCAGTCCGGCAATGAAGAGGCCAACGAGACCAAAGGCCATCATGAGCTTGGCGAAGATGCCAGAGTTGTTGAACCACTTCATTGCCAATCCTCTCGATGGTGTCGGTACAGGGGTAGCGCTTGCCAGCGGGGCCTACCAGAGCGCCCAGAGTGCGAGGTACAGAACGTTGTTGTCCCGGGCGCTGCGACCCGCGCCGCTGTAGTTCGCGGCAGCACCGTCAAAGCGTGTGTAGGCGGTGTACTGCAGCACCAGCCGCGTCGTGCGATTGGCATCGGGTCCGGCCAGCGAGGGCAGGAGGTAGTCGAATTCGAGGATGCGCGCGCTGGTGTTCGGAGACCCGCTCGCGCTGCCTCCCAGCGGATCACCGGTGTTGTAGAGAAGCTGGTCGGTCGAGCCGCGCGTGCGCTGGTAACCGACGCTCACGCCATAGTAGAGCTCGTAGTAGTAGCTGAATTTGGTGCTGAGCTGGTTCAGGCCATCGTTCAGGTTGCTCGAGCCGCCGCCCGCATAGGTGCCATCGAGGGTCTGGCGTTCGCTGATGTAGGTGAACATCGCGCTGGCCCGGTTCAGGTCGGTGATGTACTGGTACTGCGCATCGACGGCGGTGTCGACGAAGTGGTCGGCGGGGCCTACCGGATTGAAGGCGTCGGGATACTTGTGCGCATCCAGGCCAAACAGGCCGACCTCGGCCGACTGGCGTGACTCGTCCCAGTCCTGCTGCAGCGCGAGCCGGTAGTAGGGCGCGGCGCCATCGAGAACCGAGCGGTTGCCGAGCGGATTGCCCGCATGCATGACCGAGAACACCCCCGACGAGGTGCCGTAGCCCCCGACCTCGAGATAGAGCGTGCGGTTCACCAGCGCATAGGCGCTGGTGCCGATGACACTTTGCGCAAGGCCGCCGTTGATGAGCGTCTGGGCGTTCGGAGCGACGCCCAGGGACGAGGTGATATACGGCCAGCCCCACACCGGGGTCGTGTTGAAGATGTCCGACATGCCCGGATTGTTGTTCACGCTCACGCCATAGAGGGCACGCAGGCCGTTGCCGGAGTATTCATTGGCATAGCGGATCTCGGTGTTGTCGATCGAGGCATGCTTGGCGATGCCGTCGTAGGTCCACTGGCAGAAGCAGCCGACATGGTCGACGAGCTTGCCCGCAAGAAAGACACTCGCCTGCTGCAGGATGACGTCGCCGTCGCGCGGAAAGTCGCCCGTCTGTCCAGCGGTGCCGGCATGCGTGTTCTGGCTCGAGCTGACGCCGCCCTGGACCGCAAACGCGAGCGGCACGAGCGGGGCCGGGTCGTCGAAGCCCAGAGTCACGAGCGGCCTGACCTCGCCCTCCTCGGTCGACTTGGTGATCTGGTAGCCGCCGAGCTTGAAGCGCCGCCCGGTCGAGGTCAGCTCGAGCCAGCTCATGTGGCATTCGACGCACTTCATGCCGGTCTGGCGCGCGAATGCCGGCACGGCCTGCGCGGTCCCGAAGGGCGCGATGACAAGGACGAGCGCCGCGCCTGCGAGGAGGACTGTCAGGCGCCTGAGGAGCCCGGCAGGCAGGAACGACGTGGACGGGCTGTGTGTCATGGGATCAAGGTGTGACGACGATCTTCATGTGCATGTTGTCGTGCATCGCGCATTCGACCTCGACCGTACCGGGCTTGTCGAAGACGACCTTTTGGGTCTTGCCCGGTGCTTCCGAGCCGAGATCGAAGGCCTTGGGGTCGGACACCGAGTACACGTTGTGGTTGACCTTGTCGTCGTTCTTGAAGGTCACCGAGTCACCGGCCTTGATGGTCAGGGTCGGCACGCTGAATGCCTGGTTTTTCTGGGACACGTCGAAGTCGGCAGCGCAGGCGCTCCCGATGCTGCTGGCACCGAGCACGGCCGCTGCGAAGGCGAAGGAACGCTGCATGAGAGACTCCAAAGAACGTGCTGTGAAGGAAGCGCTCTGGTTGGGGTACAACCCTGCGCTCCTGGGGCGGACCGTGACGCTCCTGCGGCCCTGCTGGCAGTATCGACCTCCCAGGATGGACCTGAAGCAATTCATGGCCCGCCGCTCACGGGACCAATGAGTAGAGGCCGCATGTGGGTCCGAGCCCGGCTTCTGAACGAGGGTCCGAAGGCCCCCTCAGTTGCATCCATTGTCTCAGGACGTGTGCAACGCCGCCGCGAACGGCATTCGTGATGGGTAGTGGTGATGGGCACTGGTGATGGGCGGTGGTGATGGGCCTTGAGAAGTGGCGTTCGTAAGAGGCGTTCGCAAGAGGCGCGGATCAGCGTTCTTGCGCAGGGCAGGACCGCACAAGCGCTGCGCTGGGTCCGCGTGGCACGCGTGACGGGGGGAAGCAGGTCCGTTCCGCCGCGGCGTGCCTAATCTTTGGCTCCCTGCGCGGGCTCCATCGGTTGCGGGGACTGCTCAGACAGACCAGGGCCCTAAGCACCGTAAATGCCCGTATGCTCGGACCATCACGCTTAGGCGCTGTTGCGGCACCCGCTGCAGCGGCACCCACTGCGCCCTTGCGCGCTTTGCCTGTCCCACCGTAAAACACCATGACACAATCGATGCGCGCTGCGCGTGCACCCCCGCACTGGCCGGCCCTGCTGCTCTTCTGCCTTTGCGGTCTCTGGGTGCAGGGGTGTGCTGGAACCCTACCCAACCACGCCGAGGACCAGGCACTGCCCACGGCGCAGGAATACCGCAGCGAGAACGGCGTCGTGAGTGCGGTTCTCGAGGCGCGCGAAGACACGGTCAAGATCGGTGCCGTCAGCATTGATGCAATGACCTATAACGGCAGCTATGCCGGCCCGGTGATCCGCGTGAGGCCAGGGGAACTGATCAGGGTGCACTTGATCAATCATCTGCGCGAGGCGACCAACATCCATTTCCACGGCTACCAGGGCAGCCCCAAGGGCCATTCCGACAACATGCACGTGGTCGTGGATCCCGGCCAGTCGTTCGACTATGAACTGAGGGTCCCTCTGACGCAGCCGCCAGGCCTCTACTGGTTCCACTCTCATCTGCACGGTGACGCCGAGCGCCAGGTGATGCGGGGCTTGAGCGGTACCTGGATCGTCGAGGGTCTTGCCGATCAGCTGCCCCCCATCCGGGGGCTCGCCGAACGCCTCCTGGTGTTCAAGGAGGACCGGCTCGAGACGAGCAACGAGCCGTTCGTCAACCAGGTGCTGCATCGTTATATCAGGTCAATCAGCGGCAATCTCTCGACCGGATTTACCATGCGTCCCGGGGAGACCCAGCTCTGGCGCATCGCCAACGAGGGCGCGGACCAGCCGGTGCGGCTCGTGCTGCAGGACCACACCTTTCGCATCATCGCGCGCGACGGGGCGGCCACCACCCATGAGATCGATACCGGGGAATTGCGCATCGACCCGGGCGGGCGCGTCGAGGTCTTGATTGATGCGGGTCCGCCCGGCCGCTACGAGTTATCCTCGCCGGGCGTCTACACCGGAACCGGCAAGGTGCGCCGCCTGGGCGAGGTCGAGGTCCTGGGGATTCCCGAGGCGCCGTCTCCACAGCTGACTCAGTTCCCTGCAGTGGAGGACCTGAGGTTGCGACCGGCGGCGAGCACCCGGACCCTCGCCATGACCGAGAATCCCGCAGAGGGCGAGTTCTATCTGGATGGCAAGCTCTTCGACCACCGGCGCATCGACACGCGCGTGCCGCTCGGCGCCATCGAGGAGTGGCTGATCCGCAACGACAGTGATGAGTACCATAGCTTCCATATCCACCAGGTCTCGTTTCAGGTGGTCGAAATCAACGACGTCCCGGTGCCCTTCGATGGACGGCGCGATACCGTCGAGGTGCCCGTGCGCGGCAGCATCCGGATTCGCCTTGCGTTCACCGATCCACTCATCGTCGGGGAGTTCATGTACCACTGCCACGTCCTTGAGCACGAGGACAGGGGCATGATGGCCAACATCGAGGTCTATGATGCGCGCGGACCGGGTCAGGAGATCTGCACCACTGGACGCTGACGGGGCGGCACCTCCTGCACAGCCCTGCCGGGTGCTTCGGGGTGCTTGTGGCCGAGCGCCGGATCGGCGAGCGAACCAGGGCGCTCATCGCGCCGGGATCGAGCTCACCGATCTGCGCGGAGCGCGCGCCCCAAGCGTTCCTCACCTGCCATCGTCAGGTCGCAAAGCGGGGTTGCAGCGCTGCGAGGATTTCGCGCGCACCCTCGTAGTCGAACTGTTCGATGCTGTGGACGAACTGCTCATAGCGCAATCCGAGCGCCACGCGCAGCAGCGGTTCGTACTCCCGGGCGAGCTGATTGACCCGGAAATCACCCTGGTCGAGGAGCGCATCGAGTTCCCCGAGGGCCTCGCTCGAGGAGCCGGGGTCGGGGTCCGACAGGATGCTGGAATCGATCCCTTCGACGACCGGGCGCAGGGCAGCGGCGAGAGCTGAGAACTCGCTCTGAATGCCGAATGCAAGCTTGCTGCGCA
>PLEY01000027.1:0-5314 GCA_003136595.1 Burkholderiales bacterium | reverse complement strand
TTTAAGGTTGTGCGTGATACGCAGGGCCCCGGCGAGATCCTCCTGGCCCAGGAACTCGAGCAGCGCGCGCGCATCGCCGGCATGAGCCCCGACGAGTCTCGAGAGCAGCCGCACGTAGCGCACCGTGTCGCCCTGCACCATGGCCACGCCGCGCCGGGCATCGAGGCCCTCGATGGCCAGGAGGCGCGACTCCAGCAGGTTCCGGGCGGCCTCGCCACCGCGCAACCCCTCTTGCAGCGCGCCGCTCGCCTCGGTTGCTGGGGGGCGTGCGGGTGGGAATGTGGCTGGGAACGTGGCTGGGAACGTGGCTGGGAACGCGGATCGGGCAGTCGGTGTGGGTGTGCTCGCTGCAACCTGGGTCGCGCGCGTGGGTTCCCCCGGTCGGCCCAGCCAGCGCAACAGGGTCGCATAGAGCATTTCCGGAATCACGGGCTTGGACACGAAATCGTTCATGCCAGCGCCAAGGCAAGCATCGCGATCCTGCACAAACGCGTTGGCTGTCATGGCGAGGATCGGCAGTCGGGCATGCTCTGGGTTCGAGCGGATCCGGCGCGTGGCCTCGAGTCCGTCCATGCCGGGCATCTCCAGATCCATCAGCACCAGGTCGAAGGGCTGGAACTGCATCTTCTCGAGGGCGAGGCTGCCATTCTGCGCCGTCTCGACGAGGAGCCCCGCGCCGATGAGGAGTTCGCGGGCGACTTCCCGGTTCACCAGATTGTCCTCGACCAGCAGGATGCGACGCCCGGCGCGGGTCGCGCGCAACATCTCGCAGACGTCCGTAAGCTCCTGCGGCATTTCAGGAGCGGCCCCAGGCGCTTGCCAGCCGCTCTTGAGGCGCACGTCCAGCCAGAAGCAGCTGCCTCGGCCAGGCTCACTCGCGAGGCCCACCTCGCCGTCCATGAGCTCGGCAAGGTGGCGCGTGATCGCCAGTCCAAGGCCCGTGCCGCCATGCTTGCGGGTGGTCGAGACGTCCGCCTGGGTGAAGGGCTCGAACAGACTCGCCTGGACGGCTGGAGCGACGCCGATGCCCGTGTCCTCGACCTCGAAGCGCACCAGAAGTTCGTCGCCCGCGCGCTCGAGGAGCCGGGCGCGGATCCAGATCGTGCCGTGGTCGGTGAACTTCACCGCGTTGCTCGCATAATTGAGGATCGCCTGGCGCAGGCGATGACCATCCCCATGGAGCCGTTGCGGCACGTCGGTCGAGCTCACCTCGATCGTCAGGGCCTTCTGGGCGGCCTGATCGGTGATGATCGAGTGGATGCCGTCAAGCACCGAGTCCAGGGAGAAATCGACCCGCTCGAGTTCGATCCGGCCCGCCTCGATCTTCGAGAGCTCGAGGATGTCGTTGATGATGCCAAGCAGGTGGCGCGCGGCGGCGTCGATCTTGTCGAGCCGCTCGCACTGCTCCGCCGTGAGACCCGTGCGGCGCAACAGGTAGCTCAGGCCAATGATGGCATTCATCGGCGTGCGGATCTCNNCATGGCTCATGTTGGCGAGAAAGGCGCTCTTGGCCTGGTTGGCCGAATCGGCGGCAACCCGGGCGCGGCTGAGTTCCGCGGTGCGCACCTGCACCAATTCCTCCAACTGGTGGCGGTGCTGGTCGAGTTCCAGCTCGAGCCGCTTTTTCTCGGTGATATCCTCGTTGACGGCCACAAAGCGCGCGATCTGGCCGTCGGCCAGGCGCAGCGGGGTGATGATGGCATTTTCGATCTGCTCGCTGCCGTCCTTGCGCACGTTGACGAGCTCACCCTTCCAGGCCTTGCCCTGCCGCAAATCCTCCCAGAGGACCCGTTCCCGATCGTTCGGTGCCCGCGGCGAGCGCAGCATGTCCGGATTCTTGCCGAGCATCTCCTCGCGCGTGTAGCCCGTGTTCTGGACGAAGGCCTGATTGACGTACTCGATGCGGCCTTCGAGGTCGGTGATGACAATGCTCTCGGGGCTCTGCTCGACGGCGAGCGACAGCTTCTGGTATTCGGCCATGGCACTCTCGGCGGCCGCGCGCGCAGCGAGCGCCTCTTCCATGAGCGTGAGCGCCGCCTGGTGGGCGTGCCGCTGTTCCTCAAGGGCCGCGGCCTGGGTCGCGCGCAGCGCCTCCTCGGCCTGCTTGCGTTCGGTGATGTCAAAGAATGTGCACATGAAATCGAGCCCGATGACGATGCCCGAGATGACCACGCGCCGAACGCTGCCATCCTTGCAGGTCACCGAGCACTCGACCGGGGCGATGCCCCCGGCGCTTCTGCATGCATCATCGAGAGACATGATCCAGCGCTCGAGGATGCCCTGGCGATATTCCGCATCCGGATAGCCGCGCGACCACCACTGGGCGAGCGTCGGCAGATCGGCGACGCTGTAGCCAAAGAGTTCGACAACGCGCTGGTTGACGTCGAGCACGCCACCATCTGTCTGCACCAGGATGAGCGGGATCGGCGCCTCCTCGAAGAGCCGCCGGAAGCGCTGCTCGCTGGCGCGCAGTGTCGCCTCGGCGTGCGCTCGCTCGCGCGCGACCGCGGAGAGCTGCGCGCGGGCCAGCGCGATCTCGGCGATCGCAGCCCCGCTCGGAGACGGCTCCCCGGGCGCCACGAGCCCATTGACCGAGCGGGCGATGAAGCGACTGGTCCGTGCGCCGCCGAGAAAGCTGAGCAGCGTCGCCCCGAGGAGGGCGAGCAGCAAGCCCGCCGTGGCGTTGACGAGCGGCGCGAGATACGCCGCGCGGGGGATGGCCAGCACGAGCGTCCAGGGTGCCGCCTTGAGCTTCGCCACAAACCGACCCGTGCCCGGTACCAGGGAGCCCGGATCGGGATCCGCGACTCCCAAATGGACGATGAGCGCCCCGTTACTGTCGAGGAGACTTACCGAATAGTCAGGCGGCACGTCGAGTTCATTTAGCATGGCACCAAACATCGTGGCGTCGAGGGCGGTGACGAGGACGTGGGGCGGGGCGCCGGTGCGCAGGGCCGGCACGGCGATCGCCACCATCAGGCGCTTGGAGACGGGACCCATGAAGGTGTCACCCACCGCGGCCTGTTCGAGTGAGAAGGCGAGCGGCACGGCGGCACGACCGGCCGGGCGCGTCAGGTCCGGCAGCCGTGTTCCATAGGCCTTGCTGGTGTTAAAGAGCATGTGACCTGCCGCATCGCCGAGGATGACATCCGTGCCGAAGCTTTCCCGAAAGCCGGTGGCCTCGCGGTAGAGCAGGGGCCAGTCGCGCGGCTCGTCAAGGAGCGGGGAGGCGGCCAGCACGCGCAGCGCGTCGGTACGCGCCATGAGGTTGTGGTCGATCGCCAGCGCGAGGTTGGTCGCAAGGCGCCTTGCTGCGCCGTCCTGCTGGCGCTCCTGCGCGAGGACGTGGGCTGCGGCAAGATAGGTGGCGAGTGCGACCAGCGGCAGGATGCACAGCCAGATGAGTCGCAACAGCAGCGCCCTGAGGGTGATGGCAGGCTCGATGGCAGGCGTGATGGTAGGGGTGATCGCAGGGGTGATGGCAGGTGCGGTATCGGCGGAGCCCATCAGTTCGCGGTGCCATATGAGCAAACGATGGGAGGACCCGGATCATCGTGCGCCAACCCGCCAGGCCAGGCGCGCCCCGCACGTCGCTCGGGGGGAGCGCACCCCAGCACGTGGCGCTCGCTGCTCATGTCGGATGCGGGCCGTTCCCCGTGGGGTTACTGCTGATGTCGGCAAGCCGGTCGGCAATCGCGCAGAAGTCCCCGAAATGAGCGAGAAACACGTCCACGACATCGGGGTCGAAATGGAGCGCGCGCTGCGCCTCGATGAAGTGGCGCGCGGAGGCATAGGACAGGGGTTCCTTGTAGACGCGCCGCGAGATCAGGGCATCGAAGACATCAGCGAGCGCCATGATGCGCGCCGACACCGGTATCGCATCGCCGCAAAGGCCATCGGGGTAGCCGCTGCCGTCCCATTTCTCATGGTGCCAGTGCGCGATCTCCTTGGCGAGATCGAGGAATTCGACCGCCCTGAGCGACTCCCGCTCCGCGAGGTCGATCGCATCGCGCCCGAGCCGGGCGTGGGTCTTCATGATGGTCCACTCGGATGCGTCGAGCGGTCCCGGCTTGAGCAGGATGTGATCGGGGATCCCGACCTTGCCGATGTCGTGCAGCGGGGCCGAGCGGATCAGCATCTGGACGTAGCCGTCGGTCAGGGTCGCGGCAAAGCGCGGCAAGCGCCGTAATTCCTCCGCGAGGCGGCGCACATACTCCTGGGTGCGCAGGATGTGGTTGCCGGTTTCCGGATCGCGCGTCTCGGCCAGATGCGCAAGCGATCGGATCGCCACCTCCTGGATGAGTTCCTTCTCCTCGGTGCGCCGCAGCACCTCGGCCTCGAGCTGCAGGTTGTTCCGACAGAGGCGGTCGCGGGTTTGCTTCAGTTCGAGCTGCATGCGTACGCGCGCGAGCAGGATCTCGGGAACGATCGGCTTGACGATGTAGTCGACGGCACCCGTCTCGAGGCCGCGTAGTTCAGCCTGCGAGCCGCTCATGCCGGTCACGAAGATGACGGGGATATGGCTGGTGATGGGGTCCGCCCGCAGCCGCTCGATGACCTCGTAGCCATCCATGCCCGGCATCATGAGATCTAGCAGGATCAGGTCCGGCTGGGGCAGACTAGCCGCGATGCGGAGCGCACGCCGCCCGGTCCTCGCCGCCCGGACACGATACAAGGGCTGCAGACACTCGCCAAGGACCGTCAGGTTCTCGGGTGCGTCATCGACAATGAGCAGTGAGGCGGGGTCTGCAGCCAAGATCTCTGTTCCAGTTCTTACGGCACCCGGGCACTCCGGTTTCCGCGGTTGCGCTTGTCCATCAGTAGGCCACGGTCGTGGGACTCGCGCGNNGCCCACTTTCAACGGCCCACTTTGAGAGGTCCACGTTGAAGCGTCCCCTTCGGACCCGCGGGCACCGCCTGGTCCAGGCGCCGACAGCGGCACAGTACCCTCCCCAGTTAGCTCTCGTCCTGCGCCCCATATCGACGCGATCTAGATCAAGAATGGCGCTTAGGATTCGATGAGCCATCTTAACTTACCTGCTCCGGATAACACTCGAGCCGCGTTCAGGGCGCATCTAGGTAGGAGTGCCTAGGAGGTAGCGCGCCACGGTGCGCTGCAGTACACCATCCGGTGGCAGGTAGCCACGCTTAGTTCTTGCGCACCGGCGGATCGTCCAGCTGTCGTCATTGGCCAAAACGCGCATCAAGCGCCGCGGCGCGATCATGTGTATGTTGAAGGGCGATGCCGGGGTCGCCCTTGAATCGACTTGTCCTAATCCTAAGTGATGCCTCGATCGGGGTGGATGCGGGAATG
>PLEY01000129.1 GCA_003136595.1 Burkholderiales bacterium | reverse complement strand
AACGGCTTGGTCACCACCGCCACCGTCAGGATGCCGAGTTCCTTGGCGATCTCGGCCACCACCGGCGCGGCACCGGTACCGGTACCGCCGCCCATCCCGGCGGTGATGAACACCATGTGGGCACCACGCATCGCGTCGGCGATGCGCTCGCGCGCCTCCTCGGCCGCCGCCCGGCCGGCTTCAGGCTTGGCACCGGCACCGAGCCCGGTCTTGCCGAGCTGGATGATGTTGTCCGCCTTCGAACGGGCGAGCGCCTGGGCATCGGTGTTCGCACAGATGAACTCGACGCCTTGGACACCGCGGCTGATCATGTGCTGGACGGCATTGCCGCCGGCACCACCGACGCCTATGACCTTGATCACCGCGCCTTGGGTTTCAGTTTCCAACATTTCGAACGTCATGACAGGCTCCTAAGGTTAGGATCGAGGATTCAGGATTGAGGCTCGGGCGGAGACCCGATCCAGGCAATTCCGAATCGCAGGATCGACTGCGACACACGAACTACTCAAAAGCTGCTGGCAAACCACTCTTTCATCCTCTGCAAAACGTCGCGCAGGCCGCTGTGCTGCTGGGCCGCCCGGCGCCCGCGCAGGCGCTGGACGCGTGCCTCCTCAAGCAGTCCCATGGCGGTCGCAAACCGGGGGCTGCGCACCACGTCGGCGAGACTGCCCTGGTAGTCGGGGACCCCGACGCGTACCGGTTTTAGAAAAATGTCCTCCCCCAGCTCGACCATGCCCTCCATGAGCGCCGTGCCGCCGCTTAGCACCACGCCGGAGGAGAGCAACTCCTCGTAGCCGGATTCGCGCACCACCTGCTGCACAAGGGCAAAAAGCTCCTCGACGCGCGGCTCGATGACCGCGGCCAGAGCCTGGCGCGACAGGGAGCGGGGCCCGCGCTCGCCGATGCCGGGCACCTCGATCGTGTCGTCCGGGTTCGCGAGCACCTGCTTGGCCACGCCATGGCTGATCTTGATGTCCTCGGCGTCAGCAGTCGGGGTGCGTAGCGCCATCGCAATGTCATTGGTGATCTGGTCGCCCGCGATCGGGATGACCGCGGTGTGGCGGATCGCCCCGCCTGTGAAGATGGCGATGTCCGTGGTCCCGCCACCAATGTCCACCAGCACGACCCCCAGTTCCTTCTCGTCCTCGGTGAGCACCGCCAGGCTCGAGGCGAGCGGCTGCAGGATCAGATCCTGGACCTCGAGTCCGCAGCGCCGCACGCACTTGACGATGTTCTGGGCCGCGCTGACGGCGCCCGTGACAATATGCACCTTCACTTCCAGGCGCATTCCGCTCATGCCAAGTGGCTCGCGCACGTCCTCCTGTCCATCGACGATGAACTCCTGGGTCAGCACGTGCAGCATCTGCTGGTCGCCCGGGATGCTGACGGCCTTGGCGGTCTCGATGACCCGCCCCACGTCGGTCGCCGTGACCTCCTTGTCCTTGATCGCGACCATCCCGCTTGAGTTGAAGCTCTTGATATGGCTGCCGGCGATGCCGGTGAACACATCGTGGATCTTGCAATCAGCCATGAGCTCGGCCTCCTCGAGCGCACGCTGGATCGAATTGACGGTCGCTTCAATGTTGACGACAACGCCCTTCTTCAGTCCGCGGGACTCGTGCTGACCCATCCCGATCACGTCATAGCGGCCGTCGGCCTGGAGTTCCGCGACGACCGCGACGACCTTGGACGTCCCGATGTCCAGGCCGACGATCAGGTCCTTGTATTCCTTAGTCATCGCACGACGTTCCTCTTCAAGATAACCGTCCCCTTCCTGGATTCCTAGATTCGTTGATGGCCCGCGGGTGGGGCTGGCACCCTGGACGCCGGCGGGCTCGCGGCGCGCGCCTCAAGCGCGGCCCGCAGCGGTCTTGCATGAAGCTTCGGATCCTCGGCGACCTTCAGGCCTTCGGCGCGCAATGCGAATCCGTTCGGGTAGCGCAGATCGACGAGAGTCAGATGCGGCCACTTCGAGGCGAGCATCGGATAGGCCGCCTGCATGCGGGCGACCCGTTCATGCAGCATGTCGCGATCGGACTCGCGACCGAACTTGACCGCCAGCCCCGACGTCGTACCGTTGTCGAGCCGCACCTGCCAGGCATAGCGGGGCGAGAGCGTCACCTCGATGGGCTTTAGGCCCATCGGCTCAAACCATCCCGCGAAGTCGGCGTAGCGCTGGCGCACATCCTTCTCGCTGCCCTCGGGGCCGTAGAAACGCGGCAGGTCCCCGTCGGCGAGCGCCTCCTCGAGATTGGCGGCAAACACTTCGCCATGGGTGTTCATGAGCCGCTCGTCGTTCCAGATGCCCAGTGGCTCGTGCTCCTCGATCTTGACGACCAGGTGGTCGGGCCATTCGCGCCGCACACGCGCGTGCCGCACCCAGGCCACCGCCTCGAATGCCTGGCGGACCGATTCCAGGTTCGTGGTGAAGAAATTCCCGCCGATGCGCGGCAAGGCATCGGTGCGGATCGCGGCAGCGCTGACATGACGCAATGCGCCCTCCTCGCCCTCGACGCGCACCCCGCGCAATGTGAACATCGGTCGATGCACGCACCAGCTTGCGGCCTCAAGACCCAGGGCGAGGAGCGCAGCGCTGGTGACAAGCGCCGCCAGCGCGTTGAGGAGGCGTGCGTTATTCCACATCAGAGGCCCCGGGGAACACGGATGCGGCGCCAGGGGGTGCGGCGTCGGGCGTGACGACACGCTTGATCTTCAGGCTCGCCCCCGCCAGGATCTCGAGACACAGATCGGCATAGCTCTGCCCGAGCGCCCGCGCGGCCATCGGCACCAGCGAGTGGCTGGTCATGCCCGGCGACGTGTTGATCTCAAGCAGAAAGGGTTCCTGATCCCGCTCGCGCAGCATCAGATCGACGCGCCCCCAGCCCTCGCAGCCCAGCGAGCGGAAGGCTTCGAGGGCGAGGTCCTGGATGCGAGCGGCGAGGGAGGCAGCCAGTGGCGCCGGACAGAGGTATTTCGTGTCGTCGCTGAAGTACTTGTTCTGATAGTCGTAGTTTCCCGAGGGCGCCCGGATCTCGATGACCGGCAGTGCGCGCAGCGCGACCCCGCTGCCCAGCACCGCCACGGTCAGTTCGTGCCCTTCGATGAATTCCTCCGCCAGGACGCTGTCATCGAACTGGGCTGCCAGATGGAACGCCGCCGTCATGTCCGAGTAACCGCGGACCTTCGAGACCCCAAGCGTCGATCCCTCGTGAGGCGGCTTGATGATGAGCGGCAGGCCAAGGTCGTCCGGCACCTCTCGCAGCCTGGAATGCTGATCGAGAATCCGGTAACGGGGGGTCGGCAAGCCATGGGTGGTCCAGATGCGCTTCGTGAACACCTTGTCCATCGCGATCGCGGAAGCCATCACGCCGCTACCGGTGTAGGGGATCCCCTGGAGTTCGAGCGCACCCTGGATCGCCCCGTCTTCGCCAAAGCGGCCATGCAAGGCGATGAAGGCTCGCGCGACCCGCTCGTTCGCCAGTTCCGAGACCGGCCGGCAGGCCGGATCGAAGGGTATCGCATCAACACCCTTGCTGCGCAGCGCCTCGAGAACCCCGTTGCCAGACAGGAGCGAGATCTCGCGCTCGGCGGACAGTCCGCCAAGCAGCACGGCGACCTTGCCGAGGCGGGCAGGATCGACGACGGCGCTCATCGGGTCAATTCCACTAGACGGTGGGCCGTGGCGCCGATCGAGCCGGCGCCCATGGTGATCACCACGTCGCCATCGGCGACCGTGTCGAGGATCGCCTGCGGCATGCGCTCGATGTCCTCGACGAAAATCGGCTCGACCTTGCCGCTCACGCGCAAGGCCCGCGCCAGAGCCCTGCCGTCGGCAGCGACGATCGGCGCCTCTCCGGCCGCGTAGACCTCACCCAGGAGCAGCGCGTCGGTCAGGGAGAGCACGCGCACGAAGTCCTCGAACAGGTCGCGGGTCCTCGTGAAACGGTGCGGCTGGAAGGCGAGCACGATGCGCCGGCCCGGGAAAGCACCGCGGGCTGCGGCAAGCGTTGCGGCCATCTCCGCCGGATGGTGACCGTAGTCATCCACGAGCGTGAAACTCCCTGAGTTGGCCAGCGGGATCTCGCCATGGCGCTGGAAGCGGCGCCCGACGCCCGTGAACTGGGCGAGTGCGGCGATGATATCCGCGTCGTCCACCCCGAGTTCGGTGGCAACCGCGATTGCGGCGAGCGCGTTCTGGATGTTATGCCGGCCTGGCAGGTTCAAGGTGACCTCGAGCGAGGGCAGGCTCTGCCCGTTCTGGCGAGTCACGGAAAAGTGCATGCGCCCTGCTTCGGCGCGCGCCTCGACGGCACGGATCTGCGCATCGGCAGTGAAACCGTAGGTGGTGAGCGGTTTGGAGATGAAGGGCACGATCTCGCGCACGTGGAGGTCGTCGATGCACACCACAGCCGTCCCATAGAACGGCAGACGCTGGGTGAAGTCGACAAAAGCCTGACGCAGGCGTGCGAAGTCGTGGCCGTAGGTCTCCATGTGATCAGCATCGATGTTGGTGATCACCGCCATGACGGGCATGAGGTTCAGAAACGATGCGTCGGACTCGTCGGCCTCGACCACGATGAATTCACCCAGACCGAGCTTGGCGTGGGTTCCGGCGGAGTTCAGAAGTCCACCAATGACGAACGTGGGATCAAGGCCTCCTTCGGCGAGAACCGAGGCGACCAGACTGGTCGTCGTCGTCTTGCCATGCGTGCCGGCGATGGCGATACCCCGCTTGAGCCGCATCAGTTCGGCCAGCATGACCGCGCGCGGCACGATCGGCAGACGCCTCGCGCGCGCTGCGAGCACTTCGGGATTGTCCGGGCGCACGGCACTCGAAACCACGATTGCGTCGACCCCCTCGACGTGGCCGGGGGCGTGTCCCTTCAGGACCCGGGCACCCAGGGCGGCCAGGCGTTGTGTCGCGGTGTTCGAGGAGAGGTCAGAGCCGCTCACCGTGAATCCGAGATTCAGGAGCACCTCGGCGATGCCGCTCATGCCCGAGCCCCCGATACCGACAAAATGAATGTTCTTGACCTTGTGCTTCATGCTTGCGACTCTGCAGAGGACTTGGAGGTTGCCACGGTTTCCAGAATGTCGGCGACGCTGGTCGTGGCAGCCGGTTTGCCCAGAGCGTGCGCGCAAGAGGCCAAACCCGCCAGGCGCTCACGGTCAAGGCCAAGAAGCACAGCCGCGAGGGCAGCGGCCGAAAACCGGTCCTGTGGGAGATAGAGGGCCGCGCCCGCGCGCTCCAGATAAAGTGCGTTCTCGCGCTGGTGACTGGTGGTCGAGGCCGTGAGCGGCACGAGCAGGCTTGCGATCCCGGCCGCGGTCAGCTCGCTGACCGTCATGGCACCCGCCCGGCAGATGACGAGATCGGCCGCACAATAGCGCGCTGCGATGTCGTCGATGAACGCCAAGACCTCGGCGGCAAGCCCCAATTGCAGGTAGCGTGCCTCGAGGGCGGTCACGTGCGCGGCACCGGCCTGGTGTACGACCTCGGGTCGCTCTCTGGCCGGAAGTTGGGCGAGCGCCTCGGGTACCACCCGGTTCAGCACGTCAGCGCCAAGGCTGCCGCCGAGCACGAGAATGCGCAAGGGTCCGGTGCGGCCCGCAAAACGGACCGCCGGCGGGGTGATGGCCGTGATCTCGGTACGCACCGGACAGCCGGTCCACAGGGCGCGGCGCCCGAGCCCCGCGACCGCTCCGGGCAGCCCGAACAGCACACGTCTGGAGAAAGGCAGGAGCAGCCGGTTCGACAGCAGCAGCGTCGCGTCGCTGTTCATGAGCACCAGGGGCGCGCCACGCAGGGCGGCACACACTCCCCCAGGGACGGTCACGTAGCCACCCATGCCGAGCACCGCTGCGGGACGCATCGCCCCGATCAGCCGAAAGCACTTCCAGAGCCCGCGCACGAGGGCTGAGAAGCCCCGCAACGCGTGTCCGACGCCCTTGCCGCGCAGGCCTGCGAAGGCGATCGTGTCGAGGGTCCAGCCCGCCTTGGGCACGAGTTTGTTCTCCATGCCATGGCTCGTACCGAGCCAGCGGATGGTCCAGCCGCGCGCATGCATCGCGTCGGCCACCGCCAGCCCGGGCATGATATGGCCGCCGGTTCCCCCGGCCATGATCAAGAGCGTGCGGTTCATCGGCGCCCTCCGCGCATCAGGATGCGGTTCTCATAGTCGACTCGCATGACGATCGCAATCGCCAGGCAGTTGACGAGAATGCCCGAACCACCGTAGCTCATGAGTGGCAGCGTCAGTCCCTTCGTCGGCAGGAGGCCAAGATTCACGCCCATGTTGATGAAGGCCTGGGTGCCGATCCAGATCCCGAATCCCTTGGCGACGAGACCCGCATAGAAGCGCTCGAGTACGATCGCCTGCCGGCCGATCTCGAAGCAGCGCCGCACGACCCAGAAAAACAGGCCGATGACGATGGCGACGCCCGCAAAACCCAGTTCCTCGCCGATCACAGCCAGGAGAAAATCCGTGTGCGCCTCGGGCAGGTAGTGCAGCTTCTCGACGCTTGCACCAAGGCCGACCCCGAACCATTCGCCCCGACCGAAAGCGATCAGGGAATGGGACAGCTGATAGGCCTTGCCGAGGGAATTATCCTCGTCCCAGGGGTCCAGGTAGGCAAAGATCCGCGCGCGCCGCCAGGGATTGAGCCAGATCAGGAGCGAGAAACTGGTGAGCAGCACCATCACGAGTCCGAAGAACATGCGCGCGTCGACACCCCCGAGGAAGAGGATGCCAAAGGCAATCGCGACAATGACCATGAAGGCGCCCAGATCCGGTTCGAGCTGCAAGAGACAACCGACCAAGACCATGACAGCGGCCATCGGTAGAAAGCCCTTGGAGAACTTGTGCATCCACTCTTGCTTGCGCACCGTATAGTCGGCCGCGTAGAGGACCACCAGGAGCTTCATCAGCTCGGACGGCTGCAGGCTGATGATCCAAAGAGGAATCCAGCGATGGGCACCATTGACCCCCTTGCCGATGCCCGGGATGAGCACCGCCACGAGCAGCACGATCGCGATCATGAAAAGGTAGGGCGCGGCGCCCTGCCAGGTGCGGGTCGGCACGCGGAAGGCGAGTACACCGACTGCGAGCCCAAAGACGATGAATGCCGCCTGGCGCACCAGAAAATAGGTTGGGCGCAGGTTGCTGTACTTGGGCGAGTCATAGAGCGCGATCGAGGCCGAGTAGACCATGACCAGCCCGAAGAGGAGCAGGACGACGCTGACCCAGAAGAGAGGCTGGTCCCAGCGCAGCATCGCCGAGCGGGTCGGGCGAACGGCTGAAATCGATCCGGGCCGCACACCCACCAGCGTCTCGCGGATCGAGCCTCCAAGGCTGGCCAGGTTCAACATGCTGCGGACACCCCCGCTTTCAGGTCGGCACCCGGCTCCGGTCCGAGTCCGGCAGGCTCCCCTCCTTCGGGGGACCTCTGCGCCGCCGGGACAAGGTGCGCCACCGCCTGCGCAAAGACCTCGGCGCGGTGGCGATAGTTCCGGAACATGTCGAGGCTCGCGCAGGCCGGTGACAGGAGGACGGCGTCACCGGGCCTGGCGAGAGCATGCGAGCGTGCCACCGCGGCCTCCAACGAGTCGGCATCCTCGATGCGCACTCCCGCCGCAAGGGCGGTCTCGGCGATCGCCGCGCGCAGCACCGGCGCATCCTTGCCGATCAGGATAACCGCGCGAGCGTGGCGGGCGATGGGTGCGGCGAGCGGTGAGAAGTCCTGACCCTTGCCCTCGCCACCGGCGATGAGGACGATGCGCCGGCCGAGTCCGTCGAGCGCGGCAGCCGTCGCGCCGACGTTGGTCCCCTTGCTATCGTCGATGTACTCGACATTGTCCCTGACGGCGATGGTCTCGACGCGGTGCGGCTCACCACGATAGTCGCGCAGGGCATGCAACAGCGGAGCGAGCGGCAGACCGATCGCATGACACAGTCCGAGGGCGGCCAGGGCATTCGCGGCATTGTGGTCGCCGCGGATGCGCAGCGCATCGAGCGGCATCAGGCGCTTGATATGAACCTCGAGCGCGGCACCCTTCTTGCCGCGGCGCGTCGGCTCCTCGGGCTCCCGAGGCTCGGCGTAGGCCAGCCAGCGCGTCGAGCCGTCGAAGACCACGCCGAAGCTTTCGGGTTCCACCGGCGCATCGAGTCCGAAAGTGATGACCGGCAGCGCCGTGCGTCCGGCCATTGCCATGACCCTGCGGTCGGCCCGGTTCAGGACGGCGCGCGTCGCCGGAGCAAGAATTCGCTCCTTGGCGCTCGCGTACGCCTCGATCGAGCCGTGCCAGTCGAGGTGGTCCTGGGTGATATTGAGAATCGCGGCCGCGTCGGCGATCGGGCGCGTCGCATAGGCCAGCTGGAAGCTCGACAGCTCGAGCACCCACACCTCAGGCAGCGTCGTCCCCGATCCGTCCCCGTTGAGCGCCATGCGCAGCGCATCGAGGGCCGCGGGACTGATATTGCCGGCCACTCGCGCCGGTCGACCGGCGCGCCCGCACAGGCGCCCCACGAGGCGTGTGACCGTGGTCTTGCCGTTGGTGCCCGTGATGGCGATGACGTGGGGCGCATAGCCACGCTCGGCCTTCAAGGCCGCCAGTTTGGCAGCGAAGAAATCGAGCTCCCCCCAGATCGGAAGCTCGCGCAGGCGCGCGGCATTCAGCAGCGCGTGCTGAGGCTCACCGCCCGGCGCGAGCCCCGGACTGACCGCAATCAGATCGATGCCCAGAAGGAGATCCTCTGGAAACCCGCCCGTATGCACCGGCACGTCCGGAAAGTCGTTTTGGAGCAGCGCGAGGGCCGGCGGCTCGCTGCGGCTGTCGGCAACCCTGCAGCGCGCGCCCTCGCGCACACACCAGCGGGCGATGGCAAGCCCCGACTCGCCCAATCCCAGCACCAGAACCGTCTTGTCAGTGAGATTCATAAGCACTCCCCTAACGCAGTTTCAGGGTCGACAGACCCAGCAGTACCAGCATCAGGCTGATGATCCAAAAGCGCACCACGACCTGCGACTCCTTCCATCCCGACTCTTCGAAATGATGATGCAGCGGCGCCATCAGGAAAATACGGCGCCCCTCACCGTACTTCCAGCGTGAATACTTGAAATAGAGCACCTGAACCATCACCGAGAGCGTCTCGGCGACGAACAGGCCACCCATGATGAATAGCACGATCTCCTGCCTGACGATGACCGCGACCGTACCGAGCGCGCCGCCGAGTGCCAGCGCGCCGACATCGCCCATGAAGACCTGGGCCGGGTAGGCGTTGAACCAGAGAAAGGCGAGCCCCGAGCCAAACAGCGCGCCGCAGAACACCATCAGCTCAGCAGCGCCCGGTATGTAGGGAAACAGCAGGTAACTCGAATAGTCGACCCGGCCGACGACGTAGGCGAAGACCCCGAGCCCGGCGCCGACCATCCCGGTCGGCAGGATCGCAAGGCCGTCCAGGCCGTCCGTGAAATTGACGGCGTTGCTCGTCCCGACGATGACGAGATAGGCGAGGACGATGAAGCCGATCACACCGAGCGGATAGGCGACGTTCTTGAAGAACGGCACAAACAGATCGGCCTTGGGCGGCAGGCTCGCGCTAAAGCCGCTTTGCACCCAGGCGAGAAACAGGTCCAGCACCTGACTGTTCGATGCGGCCGAGACTGCAAAGGCGAGATAGACCGCGGCGCCCAGCCCCACCACAGACTGCCAGAAGTATTTCTCCTTTGAGGACATCCCCTTGGGATCTCGATACACCACCTTGCGATAGTCGTCGACCCAGCCGATCCACCCGAATCCCAGCGTGACGACGAGGGCAACCCAGACGAAACGATTCGTCAGATCGGACCACAGGAGCGTCGACACACCGATCGACAGAAGGATGAGCGCGCCTCCCATGGTGGGCGTTCCCGACTTGATGAGGTGGGTCTGTGGCCCATCGTCGCGCACGGCCTGACCGATCTTCATCGCGGTCAGCCGCCGGATCACCGCCGGCCCGAAAATCATGCCGATCGCAAGACCTGTCATGGTCGCAAGCACCGCACGCAGCGTGATGTAGGTGAAGACATTGAAAAAACGCACGTCCTGGGCGAGCCAATGGGTCAGAGCAAGTAGCATTCAGTGATTCCCGCCCGCCTGGGGCGCATTGCGGTCGCCATCCTGCAGCGCCCGGATTACCAATTCCATGGTCATGAAGCGTGACCCCTTCACGAGGATGGTCGCGCCCTCCTGCCCAAAGCGCGCGAGCCACTCACGGCACGCCACGATCAGCTCATCCATGCTCGCGAAGTGCAGCGCGCCCGCACCGAAGGCCCGGGTTGCGGCCTGCATCTGCCGACCGACCGCGAGCATCTCGCCGATCCCCCGGTCGCGCGCAAAGTGGCCGATTTCCGCGTGGAAGTCCTCTGCCAGAGCGCCCACCTCACCCATATCACCCACCACCAGCAACGTGGGGCCGGGGCTTGCGGCAAGCACGTCGATGGCGGCGCGCATCGAATCCGGATTGGCGTTGTAGGTGTCATCGATCACGAGTACGCCCGCGGCAGTCCGCCATGGCTGCAGTCGACCGCTGACGGGCACAAAGCGTTCCAGACCGCTTTGGATCGCGGCCAGCGGCAGGCCCGCTGCAATCGATGCCGCAGCGGCCGCGGTCGCATTGTAGGCGTTGTGCAGCCCTGCGGTCGCAAGGCGCGCGGTGACGGACCCAAGCGGGGTGGCAAGATGCACGACCGTGTCGAACAGATCCAGGTGGGCAACAGCACTCACGACGCTGGCGTCCGCGGCCTCTTCATCCACACCGAAATCGATCGAGCGGCGCGCGCCCGCGGCGTGGCGCCAGGTCGCAGCGCCCGCATCGTTTCGGGGAAATACGGCACAGCCGTCGGCAGGAAGGGATGTGATCGCCAGCGCGTGCTCGGCCGCCACCGCGTCCACACTCTGCATGAACTCCTGGTGCTCCCTTTGGGCATTGGTCACCAGCACCACCGTCGGGGCCGCGATCCAGGCCAGCCAGCGCGTCTCGTCCGGGTGATTCATGCCCAGTTCGACGACGGCGGCCTGGTGGTGGGAGCGTAGGCGAAGCAGCGTCAAGGGCAGGCCGATGTCGTTGTTGAGATTGCCGCGGGTCGCAAGCCGCCGGTCTTCGCCGAACTGGGCCGCAAGGATCGCGGCCAGCATCTCCTTGGTCGTGGTCTTGCCGTTGCTGCCGACGACGGCGATGAGGGGCAGTGCGAAGCGGCAGCGCCAGCCGCGCGCCAGTTCACCGAGAGCCCGGCGGGTATCGGTGACGGCCAGGGCCGGCACGTCAAGCGCGAGCGCTCGCTCAGCGAGCACCGCAACCGCACCGCGTGCGATCGCCTCGGCGACATAGGTGTGGCCGTCGAAGCGCTCGCCACTTAAGGCGACGAACAGGTCGCCTGGCTGCGCGCTGCGGCTGTCGGTCGACACGCCGCTGTAGCGCACCGCGGGCGCGCCGCGGAGTGTGGCGCCCGTCAAGAGTGCGCAGGTCTCGCCCAGGGTCATCATGCGCGCGCCCCATGGAATGCAGCGAGCGAGCGCCGTGCTTCCTCAAGGTCCGAGAACGGCCGCTTCTCACCGCGGGTCTCCTGATAGGTCTCATGACCTTTGCCGGCGATGAGCACGAGATCAGCGGTTTGCGCCGCACCAATGGCGTGGCTGATCGCGGCGCCACGGTCGAGTTCAAGGAGGGGCTGGGCCCGATCCTGCAGGGCCCCTCCCAGGATCGCCTGGGCAATCGCGCCCGGATCCTCGGAGCGCGGGTTGTCGCTCGTGACGATCACGAGATCCGCCAGACGCGAGGCGATCGCACCCATCACGGGACGCTTGCCCGGATCGCGATCGCCGCCGCAACCGAACACGACGATGAGCCGACCACCTCGTGCCTCGGCCAGTGGCCGGCAGGCGAGAATGGCCTTCTCAAGCGCGTCGGGCTTATGCGCATAGTCGACAAGGACCATCGGTCCCTCCACACCGCCCACGCGCTCGAGCCGGCCGGGCGCGGGGGTCAGTCCGTCCATCGCGCCCAGCGCCACGTCGACCTCGGCGCCGCACACCATGAGGGCCGCCATCACGCCCAGGAGATTGTAGACGTTGTAGGTTCCGATGAGCGGGGTCGCAAAGCGGCGCGCTCCGAAGGGGCCGTGCACGTCGAACGACATGCCGTTGGCGCCATAGGCCAAACCGTCGGCCCAGAGAAACTTGTCGCGATGCTGAACGAGCCCAAAGCCGTAGACCTCCACGCCCAGGGAGCGTGCGATCTCGGCCATGCGCACTCCGGCCACATCGTCGAGGTTGATGATGGCGTAGCGCAGGCCCGGCCACGCGAACAGGCGCGACTTGGCCGCCTCGTACGCGGCCATCGTGCCGTGGTAATCCAGGTGGTCACGCGATAGGTTGCAGAACAAGGCCATGTCGAAGTGCATGCCGTTGACCCGTCCCTCGACGAGACCGATTGAGGACACCTCCATGACGAGAAAGTCGATGCCCTCATTCACGAAGCCCGACAGGAGCCGCTGCAGTCGCACCGGATCGGGCGTGGTGTGGCCGGTCTCCTGGAGCGATCCGAGCGGCCCGGCGCCCAGCGTGCCGACCACCGCGGGACGCCGCCCAAGCGCCTGGGCAGCCTGCGCGATCCAAAGCGTCGATGACGATTTGCCGCTGGTGCCGGTGACGCCGACCGACCACAGGCGCTGGGACGGGTATCCATACCAGGCGGCCGCGATCGGGCCGCAGCTCTGCTTCAGATCATCCTGGGCGCGCTGCGGCACCGGCCAGGCGGGATCCCATGCGAAAGATCCGACGGGGTCCCAGAGGACCGCCGAGGCACCTCGCGCAATCGCATCACCAATGAAGGCGCGACCGTCGTTCGTAGCCCCTGGATACGCGCAGAAGACATCCCCGGCCTCTACCGAGCGCGAGTCGGTCGTCAGGTGCGCGGCGACCCCGGCCACCTCCCCAAGCCAGGTCACGGTCGCCTCGAAGGCCTCGGCAATCACGGGCTCTCCGGCAGGGCATCATTGGGGATGATGAGCGACTTGATCGGTGAGTCGGGCTCAACGTTCAGCGAACGCAGCGCCCCCCCCACCACCGCGGAGAAGACCGGGGCCGCCACGTCGCCACCATAGTAGACGCCATCCGTAGGCTCGTCGATCATCACCGCCACCACGATGCGCGGGTTCGACACCGGCGCGAAGCCGACGAAAGAGCCAACATACTTGTTCTCCGAATAGGCGCCATCGACCAGCTTATGCGCTGTTCCGGTCTTGCCTGCGACCCGGTAGCCCATCACCTGGGCCTTCGGGGCCGTGCCGCCGGGACCTGCCGCCTGCTCGAGCATGTGGCGCATCTCCGCCGCGATTCCAGGCGGGACGACCTGGACGGAGCTGGCGGGTTGATCAGTCTTGAACAAGGTGGGTGGGACCATGTCCCCGTTGCGCGCAAAAATGGTATAGGCACGGGCCATCTGCATGAGCGACACCGACAGCCCATAGCCGTAGGACATCGTCGCCTGCTCGATGGGCCGCCAGTTCTTGAACGGCCGAAGCCGGCCGGCCACCGCCCCCGGGAACCCCAGGTGCGGGACCTGTCCGAGGCCGACCGAAGTGTACATCTCCCACATGTCCTTGGGATCCATGCGCAAGGCGATTTTGGCGGTACCGATGTTCGAGGAGACCTTGATGATGTCCTCGACGCTGATCGTGCCATGCGCGTGCGAGTCGCTGATCGTCGCGGTGCCGATGGTGAGCTTGCCCGGGGCGGTGTTCACCAGGGTCTGCGGCGTGACCACGCCCTTGTCCAGCGCCAGGGCGATCGTGAACGGTTTGAGCGTGGAGCCCGGCTCGTAAGTGTCGGTCAACACCCGGTTACGAAGCTGGGCGCCCGTCAGATCGCTGCGGTCGTTGGGGTTGTAGGTCGGCCAGTTGGCAAGAGCGAGGACCTCCCCGGTGCGTACATCGAGGACCACGATCGCGCCCGCCCGCGCGTGGTGCGCCTCGATTGCGCTCTTCAGTTGTGAGAAGGCCAGGTACTGGATCTGGCCATCAATGGATAGCCTCAAGTCCTGGCCGTCGTGCGGGACGCGGATGCTGGCGACATCCTCGATGACGCGCCCAAGCCGGTCCTTGATGACGCGACGGCTGCCGTTCTGGCCGGCGAGCTCCTTCTCCCAGGCCAGCTCGAGCCCCTCCTGGCCGACATCCTCGACGTTGGTGAATCCGAGAAGATGGGCCGTCGTCTCCCCCTCTGAGTAGAAGCGATGGAACTCCTTGCGTTCGTGGATGCCCGAGAGATTCAGGCGCTCGACCTGATCGGCCAACTCGGGGCTGACCTGGCGCTTCAGATAGACGAACTTGTGGTCCTCATCGGCGGTCTTCTTCTTGATCTCTGTGGCGGGGACATCCAGAAGCCTGGCGAGCGTATTGAGCTGATCGCCCGAGGCGTCGACATCCTCCGGGATGGCCCAGATTGCCCAGGCTGGGACGGATGAGGCGAGGACAACCCCGTTGCGGTCCATGATCTTGCCCCGCGTCGCCGGCATCTCGAGTGTTCGCGCATAGCGCAGTTCGCCCTGACTCTGCAGAAAATCGGTCGAGAACGCCTGGAGGAAGAGTGCGCGTGCGAGGAGGGCGACAAAGCCAGCGAGGAGCAGCAGCATCACCAGGCGCGAACGCCAGGCCGGGAGTTTGATCGCCAGCACCGGACTGGCATGGAACTGGATGCCCCTCATGGTGAGGATCCGGCAGGGCCGGGCAGGTGGTCAGGCCCATGGCCACCGAACGTCAAGTACTCCGTACGCGCCGGACTGGCAGGGACCATGTCGAGGTCGCGCCGAGCCGCGGAGTCGATCAGCGCATGCTTCGACAGGCTCGCCTGGTCGAGCTGGAGCTGGGACCACTCGACCTCGAGTTTGCGGGTGGTGTCCTGAGCCGCCTCGAGGTCGACGTGCAGGCGCCGGGCCTGATACTGGGTCGAGACGAGCAGGAGCGCGCAGACCACGAGGACGGCCAGGAGGAGCGTATTGACGCGGGTCATGCCAGTGCACCTGAAAGCCGCTCGGCCACACGCATGACCGCCGAGCGCGAGCGGGGGTTGCTTGCGATTTCGGCGGCATCGGGCTTTGACTTTGCGACGAGCCGGATCTGCGGTTTGGGAAGATCGCGCGCGCGAATGGGAAGGTGTGCGGGCGGCTCAGTCGGACGCGCCAACTGCTGCAAGTAACGCTTGACGATGCGGTCTTCCAGTGAGTGAAAACTGATCACCACGAGGCGGCCGCCGACACCGAGGAGATCCATGGCTGACTTCAACCCTTGCTCGAGTTCCGCAAGCTCTTGATTGATGTAAATCCGTATAGCCTGAAACGTCCGCGTTGCGGGGTCTTGGCCCTTCTCGCGGGTGCGTACGACGCCAGCCACGAGCGCGGCAAGCTCTCGTGTGGTCGAAATTGGTCGTTCTGCGCGGCGAGCAACAATCGCCTTTGCAATCTGAAGAGCAAACCGTTCTTCCCCATAGTCGCGAATGACCTCCCTCAGCTCTTCTTGCGAAGCGGTGTCAAGCCACTGCGCCGCCGACATGCCAGCCAGCGGGTTCATCCGCATGTCGAGCGGACCGTCCTGCCGGAAACTGAAACCGCGCCGGGCATCATCAATCTGGGGCGAGGACACGCCCAGGTCGAGCAGAATGCCGTCGATCTCTCTGATCTGCCGTGCCGCGAGCGCCGGTCTCAGCTCGGTGAAACTGGCGTGGATCATCTCGAAACGCGGATCCTCTATGCCGCGGCCGGCTGCGACCGCCTCGGGATCTTTGTCGAAGGCGATCAGCCGCCCCTGCCCGCCGAGGCGTTGGAGAATCGCTCTGCTGTGGCCGCCACGACCAAATGTTCCGTCCACATACACCCCTGCGGCCCGAGCGCCATCAATCGCAAGCGCATCGACGGCTTGCCTTAACATGACCGTGTGGTGCGCAAACGGCGACACCGGCGGCTCCGTTTCCTGTGCGTGTTTCAGAAGCTGTAATTCGATAGAACATCGGGGATCCCGCTCTCGAGAGCCTGAGCCTCGTCCTCGGCCAATGTCTGTGCGTCCCACACCTCAAAATGGCTTCCCATGCCCAGCAACATCACATCCTTCTGAAGCCTTGCTGCCTGGCGCAGTTCGGGCGCGATCAGGACACGACCCGCACCATCGAGTTCGACGTCGATTGCGCTACCCAGGAAAATCCGCTGCCAGGAGAGCGCCGACATCGGCCACGCGGCGATCTTCTCGCGATGCGCCTCCCAGGCGGGTCTCGGAAACAGGAGCAAACAGCCGTGCGGATGGCGTGTCAGCGTCAGGCGCCCTTCGCAGGAGAGCAGCAGGGCGTCGCGGTGCCTGGCCGGTATCGCCATGCGCCCTTTCGCGTCCAGACTCAATTGCGACGGTCCTTGAAACACCCGTGCCCCTCATGGCGCTGCTACGACTAGGCCAAGCCCACATGTCGCACCACCAGTCCTCGTTGATCGGAAATGATCCAAAATCCTGACACAAATACCCACTTCTTCACACTTTTCCCCACTGTAAGGGAGGAAAAACTGCCGGTCAAGTGTAAATTTCGGTTTTTTTGCGACAGAACAATGACTTAGGATGCTTACTTGAGAAAGTTTCTCGACTGCAATATTGTGATAAATGAGGGGCTTAGAAGGGATATTGAAAGTGTCTTATCAACATAATTGTCCACAGGGGGCGACGGCCGGCTCCTTTGGGGAGAGCAAGGAAAGCGGGAAAGTGAATGGAGGCTGACCTGCTGTACCGGACACGCACCACGCAAATAATTCGGAAAGTGGTCGGGCGGGCGCGCTAAATAGGGCCAGACGCCCTTGTCCGAGCGAATCCGGCGTGAAATTGTCGGCGACAAGGGGATCGGTCACGTTCCGCCGGAATCACCGGGCACGTTCGCCCGAAATGCCCACATGCAGAAGCAAATCCTCTCGGAAAAAGCGCCACCGGTCACCCGATCGCCGAGAGGAGTTGTGGTTTTCCCGTGCAAGCGCCGGGGCTCTTGCGCGGGTGCTTATTCGCAGTTACGCAGTTGAGCCAAGACAAGCCGGAACGCTAGCCCTGGCGAGGTCTTCCACGGTTCATGGTAGCTCGAGAAAAATGCCTGGAGAACGCTAAGCCTCCTTGAAGGGTGGGCGAATCGGGGTGAAGGCGGATCGTCTTCCCGACCTGCCACGGCGCGGCAGCGCCCACGAGGCCGCTTGTGCCGGGGACCGGCGGGAGAGGTCTCTGAGGTCTCTGAGGTCCCTGCGGTCTCTGAGGTGTTGGCGCCGCCCCCAACTCGAGCAACACACCCGATATGGAGTCGTCAGCCCCGGCCCATGTGAATGGCTGCGCGTCGACGACGCAGGCGAAGTCCCGCCAAGATCCGCGCACTCGCGGGGTCGAGGGCGACTAAGGGCATCGTCGTGGGCCCGTCCTTTTGCACCCCTCGAGCTGTACCGATCTGGGGCCAGCGAAGCCGACATCCTTACAACGCTCGCGGCTCATACTTTGGTTTACGCCTGCTGGGGCGACTCCACGCCGCGCGCCTTGGCGGCTTGCGCCCCTGTAGGCCGGTGTGCTAAAGCGAACATTAAGAAAGCCCAGGCCAACGTTGCGAAGCTTCATGGTGAGCGCGGCGTCCCTCACTCCAGTCAGAGACCCGATCCCCCATGTTCGCGCCCTCGCTTGTCATCGTGTTGTCCTCGTTCCTGCTGTTCCTCGTCCAGCCGATCATCGCCAAACAGATCCTGCCCTGGTTTGGAGGATCCGCCGGAGTTTGGACGATCTGTCTGGTCTTCTTCCAGGTGGCACTCTTGCTGGGCTATCTCTATGCCCATTGGCTCACGCGCCGAAGACGCCAGCTACCGATCCATGTCGGGCTCCTCATCCTGAGCTCTCTTGCGCTGCCGATCATACCGGCGGCGCACTGGAAGCCCGCCCTTGACGCCGACCCCACCCTGCAGATCCTCGGTTTGCTCCTGGCGACCGTAGGTCTGCCTTACTTTCTGCTCGCCTCAACCGCTCCTCTTCTGCAACACTGGCTTGCGCACGGGACGTTGCCCAGGCTGCCAGAGCGATCGATCTACCGACTCTATGCGTGGTCCAATCTCGGCTCGATCGTCGGACTCATCAGCTATCCCTTTGCGCTCGAACCTGCGAGCGCGGTGCGTACTCAGGCGTGGCTCTGGAGCGGGGGCTATCTCGTCTTTGGGATCGCCCTAATGGCTTATGTGTTCGTTCGCAGGACCTCGATAGGCGGCCCGGCTGAGTCCGTGCTGGCCGCCGAGTCCGGCGGCAGCGCACCCACGCCGGGTCTGTATTGCAGATGGCTCGCCTGCGCCACGCTCGGTTCGGTGCTGCTGCTTGCGATCAGCAACCATATATCGGAGAACATCGCTTCCATCCCCCTGCTCTGGGTCCTCCCACTTGGCGTATACCTGTTTAGCTTCGTCGTGTGTTTCGAGGGTCGCGACGGACGCGGATGGTACTCGCGCACGCACTGGAGCGCCCCCTCCATGCTCGCGGTGGGGGCCATGGCTGGGGCCCTGACGGCCGGGCACATGGTCCTGTCGATCTACGTCGCGATTCCCATCTACGTTGCGGGCCTGTTCGCCGGCTGCGTGTTGTGCCACGGTGAGCTTGCCCGGAGCCGACCCCACCCTGCCTTTCTGACCCGGTTCTACCTCACCATCGCGGCAGGAGGGGCCCTCGGCGGCTTCCTGGTCGCGGTGCTGGCGCCCCACGTCCTCTCAAGCTATTGGGAAGCACCCCTGGCTTTCATCGCGCTTGCGCTACTCGGACTGTGCTGCTGCGCGGACGAGCTACGCGCGCAAGGCCCTGGCCGCTGGTTGCTCGCAGTCCTCATCGCCTGCATCGCGACCGCGCTCACCATCATCCTGATGGGCGCGCTACCGGCCCCGATCTACGAGTCGCTGTACGACTACCTCTATGAATGGACCAAGATACTCGATGGCGAGGCGCGCTGGGGCTGTGCCGCACTCGCGGTGGCGTGCGCACTCGCGCTCCAGTACCGGAACCTGCGTAGCGCCGTGGCGCTCGCTGCGCTCCTCTACTCGCTCGATTGCGGGTGGAACTACTATCACTACCTCACTGCGGATACAGAACTGCTGACACGGAACTTCTACGGCGCCTTTCGCATCAAGAACCGTCCTATGGGTGACTTGCACCTGCGTAGCCTCGTCAACGGGGTCATCCTCCATGGCTCCCAGGTCGTCGAAGCCCCGGAGAGCCGGATCCCGACGAGCTACTACGGACCGACCTCGGGGATCGGCAGGCTGCTTGGCTCGACCGTCGGCGGCACTGGGTCAAGACGGATCGGCCTCATCGGGCTTGGGGCGGGGACTCTGGCGGCATATGGCAAGCCAGGTGATCTCCTCAGGATCTATGAACTCAATCCCGAAGCCAAGGTGCTTGCGAGCACGCGCTTCTCTTATCTTGGCGACAGCAACGCCAAGGTCGAGTTGGAGCTTGGGGACGGCCGCCTGTCTCTGGAGTCGGAACTCACAAAAGGCCGCTACAACGATCCGGCACAACGCTACGACGTCCTCGCCGTCGATGCGTTTGCGGGGGATGCGATCCCGATGCACCTGCTGACGCGCCAGGCCTTCGAACTCTACCGTCATGTGGTCAAGCCTCACGGGATCATCGCCCTCCACCTGTCGAACAAGTATCTCGACCTAGCTCCCGTCATCATCAACGTCGCGACCGCAGCCCACTGCCAGACCCTCTTCATCGCCGACCGCCCGGAGTCCGATCGTCTCAGCGTTGCAAGCGACTGGCTACTCGTGACCCAGGATCCGGATGTTTTGCAGGAACCGGAACTGGCCCGCTACGGCACGCCCGTCCCGGCCCGCCCCGAGCTCGGTGTCTGGACCGACGAATTCAACAATCTGATTCGCGTCTTGAGATAGGCAGAATCCGACTGGGAGGGTGGCATTGACGTCCCATCAGGACGCCCCAGCATGACGCCCCTTCAGGACGCATCCGAGTCCTCCTTGCCCGCCCTGCCGCGAAGGCTCCGGGGGGGGCGTTGCGGTCCGATCCGGATCACCTCCAGGGTATCCCCGGCGACGCGCAAGGCCCGAACTCACTACCCGCGCGCTTCACCGGAGCCACGCGGACTCGGGGGAAACGGATCGCTTATCCAGAGCCCTGCTTTGGGGATCGGGCCCGGCCGCACCGTTGACCCGGCTGACTTCCCGCGAGTGGATGGAGAGCACATCGAGCCGGATGCGCCGATGCCAATGCACCGTGCGGCTTGTCGAAGACCGCATCGAAGGGCAGCGAAGGGGTATCCTTCATGGCTTGGCCGGCCTTTCATATAATTCCGGCTCGCTGTCTGGAACGGCTATCGTCCGCCTGCGATGCCGGGCCTCTGGCGCGCCCCACTTAGGTTTCCATGACCCGTCTGCCAACTCTATGCGGCTCCGCGTGCGGGGCCACGAACGCGCGGTGCGAGCTCGCAGCGGGGCTCGTCGTGTGCGCGTGGCCGACCACAGCCGCGGGCCCGGGTTCCTGATGGCAGTGAGCACGCGGCGCTCCTTCCTGTTCTTGCAGGGTCCCGCCTCACCCTTCTTTCCCCGTCTTGCGGATGCCTTGCTCGACGATGGGCATGCCATCGACCGGATCAACTTCACCGCGGGCGACGCGCTGTTTTGGGGCAGACGGCGCTCGCTGCGCTTTGATGACGATTTCGCGGGCCTGGAGAGCTTCCTGGAAGGGTGTTGTGTGTCCCTGGGTTTTACTGACCTGGTGCTTTTCGGGGATCACCAACCTGCTCACCAGACGGCCCTTCTGGTCGCCCGGAAGCTGGGGATTCGTTCGCTGGTTTTCGAGCAGGGCTACTTCCAGCCGCACTGGATCACGCTTGAAGCGGGGGGCGTGAACGGTCACTCTCCACTGCCCCGGGATCCGAAGTGGTATCGCGAGGTCGGCCCCAGGATCGCGCCGATCGCGCCGCAATCCTTTGCCGAGCCCACCTGGACGCGAGCGGCCTACGACGTGGCGTACCACCTCGCGAACGCCACGAATCCCCTCTTCTTTTCACACTACCGGGACGCAGCCCGGGTCGGCGCCTTACGCGAGTATGCAGGCTATGCCCGCCGCCTGCCGATGCTGCCCTTCGCGCGGCGCAGTGCGGACGCTCGCCTGGCCCGGCTCCTGGGGGGACGGGCCCCCATCTTTCTGGTGCTCATGCAACGCAACGACGATGCCCGCGTGCGGGACCATTCACCCTACGCCGACATGCCGGCATTCCTTGAAGCTGTCCTCGAGTCCTTCGCGCACCACGCACCGCCCACCGCGCGCCTCGTCATCAAGAATCATCCGCTCGATCCAGGCCATACGCCCTATGCGCGCCTCATTCAGACGCAGGCACGGCGCTGGGCCGTGCACACGCGTGTCCAGTTCCATGAGGACTGCGACTTGCGCATGCTCTATGAGCAGGCACAGGGTGTCGTGACCGTCAACAGTTCCGCCGCCCTGACGGCCCTCGCGCACGTGCGTCCGACGATCGCACTCGGTCGGGCGCCTTACAATATCCCGGGCCTGACCTTTCAGGACGGCCTCGACGAGTTTTGGTGCCATGCCGCCCCTCCCGAGACGCAGCTCTTTCGCTATTTCAGGAGTGTCGCGACGGCCTGCAGTCAGGTCAACGGCGGCTATTTCAGTAGCGCCGGGATCCGCCTCGCAGTGGCCAATTGTGCGGCCGTGCTGAGCCAGGAGCGCCTGCCTTTGGAGGAATTCCTCTAGAGGGGCGAGACCGGGACCATCGGGCCTTGCGATCTGGATCGACTGAAAAAGTCAGGTGACCCGGGTCGCGAGCTCGAGCGCATCATCCCTTTCGGTCACCGCTGACTTCGAAGCGGCCGGGACGCGCTTCGGAAAGGTCACGAGGACGAGGAGCCCAGTGGGCCCGGGTGCGTCGGTGAGTTCGACTGAGCAGCCGTGACGCTCGGCGACCGTCTTGACGATCGCAAGTCCCAGCCCCGTGCCGTTCGAATCGACGCCCGCGCGCCGATAGAACCGATCGAAGACCCGATGGCGTTCGGCTGCCGGAATCCCGGGACCGGTGTCCTGCACGCGGACCTGAGGTCTTCCCGGGTCGCCGCCCACGCGTACCTGAACCACACCGCCCTCTGGCGAGTAACGCAGCGCATTGTCGAGCAGATTGCTAAGCAGCATGCGCAGACTCTCGCGCTGTCCCCAGACCATGGGACCTGCGCCCTCGACCTCGCTGTCCAGGGTGATCTGGCGATGACTGGCAAACGTCCCAAAATCTGCGGCCACCTCCCGGACCAGCTGACCCAGATCCAGGGCAGTCGCGGGCCGCGGCTCGCCGTCGGGTTCCTCACGCGCCAGGGTCAGAAGCTGCTCGACAAGATGCGTGGCACGATCGAGCCGTTGTTCGAGCCTGTGCAGGGCGATGGAGCGCTGCTCTTCGGTCTTGGCCCGCTCAGCCAGCTGCAGCTGGAGCTTGAGCGCGGTCAGGGGCGAGCGCAGCTCGTGGGCGGCATCGGCGACGAACGCCCTCTGCGTCGCAAAGGCCTCTTCCAGCTGCTTCAAAAGCGCGTTGAGCGCGCCCAGCAGGGGTTCGATCTCGGTGGGAGAGCCTTCGATGGCGAGCGGGGTCAGCGTATCGGGCGAGCGGTCACCCACGGCATGGGCTGCGCGTCGCAAAGGGCCAAGGAGGCGCCCCACGGCGAACCAGATGAAGAGCGCGAACGCAGGAATCAACACTGCGAAGGGAAGCATCGTGCGCAGCAGCAGATTGGCGACGAGATGACTGCGGGCCCGCGTCGGCTGCGCGACCTCCACGATCCGGTCACCCTGGTCGACCGTGTAGATCCTAAAACCCTCCTCGGCCAGCGTCACGGTGGAGAACCCACGGCGTGCGCCCGCCGGCAGGGCAACGCGGGGGCGGCTGGGATAAACGAGAACCCCGGCAGGGTCGCGAATCTCGATCAGGATATCGTTGTCCGGGTCGCCGTCATCCGCTGGTTGCGGCTGCGAGACGATACGGGCCGGCAGGTTCGCCGCCACCGCCGCAAGCTGGTAGTCAAAAAACTCGCTGGCGGCCCGGCTCACGCGCTCGTAGGTGGCAAGTCCTGCGAGCGCGGCGCACACGATCATTCCGCCGACGAGCCAGATGACGAGGCGATAGCGCAGGCTATTCATCATGACCGGGCGCCTCGTCGGCGAGTCGGTAACCGACACCCCGCACGTTCCTGATGAGCCGGGAGCCGAGCTTCTTGCGCAACTGATGGATGAAGACATCGACGGTATTGCTCTCCACGCCATCTTTCCAGCCATAGAGCTTCTCCTCGATCTGCTCGCGCGTGACGAGTTCACCTGGGGAATCCATGAGCGCATGCAGCACCACGAACTGGCGGCGTGTCAACTGAAGGTCCGTGCCCAGCAGCGTCGCACTGTGACGCGCCGGATCGAGCGTGATGCCGGCAAAGCGGACCTGCGGCGATGCACGTCCCGCGCGGCGGCGCAACAGCGCGCGCACACGCGCATAGAGTTCGTCGAGATCGAATGGCTTGACAAGATAGTCGTCGGCGCCGGCATCCAGACCCGCGACGCGCTCACCCTTGCCGTCCCGCGCGGTGACGATGAGCACCGGCGCTGCTCCGTCGCGCTGTCGGTAGCGCTCGAGCACGTCCAGTCCCGAGCCTCCAGGCAGTCCAAGGTCGAGCAGGATGAGGTCGTAGGGACTGCGCCGCAGCGCCAGTTCGGTTCCCTGTACGTCTCGCACCCAGTCCACCGAGTAGGACTCGGCGCGCAGTCCCTCCTCCACGCTCTCTCCGATCATGTGATCGTCCTCGACGAGCAGGATCCTCATAGCAGGGTTCTCCCAGGAATGTGCGGGTTCACAGCCAGGGCGTCGCACGGGGTGCAGCACGACGCACCACCGTGTATGGTGCGCGGCGGCATCCTCTTGGGCCCGTCCCGAAAGAGGCCGCCGGGCGCCCCCTTCATGAGCGCCGTCCGGAGCCCCTGTCGACTGAACTCGTCACCGGTAACAAACGACGCGCCCAGCAGCTCCGTGCGCTCGCCTGCGAGATCGTTGCAGCGGGGCATGATCAGGATCGCATTCATCACCGAGACTCCGAAAAGGCAGACGAATCTGTTACCAGCGAAGCCCCTCGCCGCAAGGCCCGAGACAGTCCGCACAATTATCCCACCCTCGCAGGAAAATGGGAGTGCAGCCGGTCTCGGGAGGCGCCTTGGGAGTGGACTGAAGCCCGAAGCCGGCGGCGCACCTACGCCGTTCTTGGGCCCGAAACGGCTGGGGGGACCGGGGCCGATACGCTCAAGTCGTCATGGGGCGCGAGGTCCGAGCACGGATGCTCGCCGCCAGGGCTGCCGCGCGCGTTACGGCAACCTGCCTGCCACGGCGTGCGTGCCGCTAACAGCGCCCGGGCGGGACGCTCGTCACCAGTTTGTGTCGACGCTGGTCGACCCGTTGAATTCGCCGAGTGCCGGGGCAAGCCTGCGAATTTCAAGGGGCGTGCGCGAGAATTTCATCGGCGAGCGGGCCACCCTTAACGTTCCCTCGGTGGGATGCTCCATGTCGCTAAAAAAGGCGACCGCGTTCAAGTGGGGATCGTCGAAGAGTTCATCGACGGAATTGACGCGGCATGCCGGTATATCCGCGTCGCCAAGAAGGGCGAGCCATTCGGCCGAGGTCTTCTTTGCAAGCTCGCCGGCGAGCAGGTCTCCCGCCACCTCGGCATGACTGGTGCGCGATTGCATGCTGCCAAATCGCTCATCTTCCTGCATGAGATCAGGCCGGCCGATCATCTGGCTGAATTTTCGCCAGTGGA
This sequence comes from Burkholderiales bacterium, assembly GCA_003136595.1. Taxonomy (GTDB): domain Bacteria; phylum Pseudomonadota; class Gammaproteobacteria; order Burkholderiales; family Burkholderiaceae_D; genus BOG-994. The sequence goes on along the minus strand of PLEY01000129.1, from coordinate 7,988 downwards.
TGTCGGTATAGACCACCACTGACAGGTAACCGTCCTGGGTTGCATAAGGTCCGCGGGTGCGCGAGAGCAGGCGCAGATAGCCCGTCTCGCCCAATGGCGGAACGAAGGCGCGCCCGCCGGAGTGATCGGCGAGAACAAACTGGGCCATGGTTTCGAACATGGGCACCTCGAGCTCCTGACCCTCACCGGTCTTCTCGCGATGCAGGAGCGCCGCCTGGATCGCGATGACCGCGTGCAGACCAACGACCCGATCACAGATATTGATGGGGGCATAGCGGGGCTTGCCATCGACCCGCTCGTACATCCCCGCGAGTCCGGAGGCCGCCTGCATGAGATCGTCGTAGACGGCCGCGCCCGCGTACGGGCCGCCCTCTCCGTAACCGACGGCTGCGCAGTAGATGATCCGCGGGTTGAAAGGGGTCACGTCCGCGTAGCCCAGGCCAAGCCGCGCGAGCGCCTGCGGTCGGATGTTGGAGACCAGGACGTCGGCACCGCGCAATAGCGCGTGCAGCTGCTGCATCTCCGCGGGATTCTTCAGGTCCAGGACCAGGCTGCGCTTGTTGCGATTGGCCTGCAGAAACAGCGGGCCCATGCCGGGATTGCGCATCGGGCCGATATTGCGCATTGAATCGCCCAAAGGCGCCTCGACTTTGATCACATCGGCGCCGAGATCGCCAAGGATCTGAGTTGCCGATGGCCCCATGATGACGGTGGTCAAGTCGATGATTCTGACGCCTGCCAGTGGTCCGCTCACGCTCGCTCCTCATGTCACCCGAGTTGTCGGCCGACAACCCAGAACAGGGCGCTCGCGCCCGAAATCTTCTCCCGGCGGCGGCAAAGCCCAGCGCCCGCACGAACCGGATGGCACGTCCCCGAAAAAGTGTCCCACCAAACTTCGCAATAGCGTAATATACTTCGGCATGGCGACGAACGCAAGGGCGTCAGGCGTGATGCATGATCGCAAACAGCATCTTGTTGCCAGAAGTTGCCAGACAATGGCTGGGTTGGCAGCCCTGGATTTCGAAACTTGCGGGGAATGCAGACATGTCGAAAATTGTAGAACGGACTCTGGATGTGTTCGAAATGTTCGCCAACGAGAAGCGCCCCATGTCACTGACGGAGATGGCGCATCGCCTCGACATCCCGATTTCAAGCTGTCACGACGTCATGCGTGCGCTCGAGGCGCGCGGCTTTGTCTATGAGACCGCGCCGCGCGCGGGGTACTACCCGACGCGACGGCTCTTCGATGTCGCCACCGTCATCGCAGCCAATGATTCACTGGTCCAGCGCGCCGGACCCCGTCTCGAGGCGCTCTGCTCGGATCTCGGTGAAACCGTGACGCTCTCCAAAGCATCCGCGATGCACGTCATCTACCTGTTGGTTCTCGAGCCAGCACATCCAATCCGCTTCTCGGTTTCTGCGGGCTCGGAGATACGCAGCATGGTGGCCACCTCCGCCGGCAAGGCCTATCTCAGCACGCTGTCGGAGGCCATGCTTGAGCGCTTCTTCGAGAGGGCCGAACTGGTCAAGCTGACGGACCAGACGATCACGGAGAAGTCGAGCCTTCTGGCCGACATCAGGCGCTCGAAGCAGCGCGGCTGGTTCCTCAATCAGGAGGAGAGTCTGGCCGGGGTCGTGACGATTTCGGTCATCTTCGTATGGAATCGCGCCTCGCACATTGTCACCGTCGCCGGGCCCGCGGAACGCATGAATCCGAAGCTCGAACGCGCCAGCGAAGCTTTGATGAGGACGTGCGCCGAACTGGCGGACTCGAAGTTCTAGGGCGAGCGCCCTGTGCTCACTGCGTCGCGCCCCCCGTCACCGGCGATCCCCGGTCCGCAAGGGTGCCGCGGAACCACTTTCTCAACATACGGCGCTCGTAGATGAAAGGCTCGGTCGTGAAGGGCCGCGGGTCCTGCAGGTAGTCCATCGCCGCAAGGCTCGCCTGACCCTCGCGAACGAGTGTGCCGGCGCGCTCGATGCGAAAACGCAGCGTCATACGGGGCCAATCCGCCCCACCATTCAAGATGCGCAGTTCACCCTGGCTCCCATGGGGCACGAGTCTCCCCGCGAGGCTCATGTCGACCACCTCGATGGTGACCTGATCCTCAGGTGCAAGACACTCCTTGCCCAGAACTTCGATCTCCCGAGTCAGGACTTTCTGCGCATGCACGAACTCGTCCCTCGTCAGGTCAGGGCTGACGTAGTGCTCGGCCGCAGCCCAGGACACCTCTACCGATTGATTCGCATAGGCTGTGCCCAGCGCGCAGGACAGGACCAAGAGCAACCCTGCGGCCGCAGATTTGATCATGGAGGATTCCTTTCGCGAGCGGTTAATCTTGAGGATGCATGAGAGCAGACCGCGGCCGTTTATGCAACCGCAAGCTCGATCGCGTGCGGGCTCTGCTGGAGGCGGCGCCCCGCGCCGCAACTGAGGGCCGCACTACTCGTCCGCACTACTGGGCCGACAAGTATTCGGTCACGGCCCGGATCTGGTCAGGCTGCAGGTTCTGTACGACGCCGTGCATTATCGGAGAATTGCGCAGCTGCCTCTGAATCACGTCGATCTGGCGGGCCAGGTAGGCTTTGTGCTGTCCGGCCAGACGCGGGAATATGGCATTGCCCTGCGCGTCGGCACCGTGACAACCGGCACAAGCGAGGATGCCCTTCTCGGGATCGCCCTCGAGGAAGAGCTTGTGGCCGGCTTCGATGAGGGCGGGATCACCAGGGGTTCCCGGAGCCGGTGCCTGCTCGGCAAAGTACTTCGCGAGACCGGCCACCATCGGATCATCCAGCAGCGTTGCCATGCCCCACATGTAGTCATGGGCCTCGGGATCGCCACGCTCCTTGGCCTTGAAGGCCCTGATCTGGGCAGCGAGGTAGAGCTCCTGCTGACCGGCCAGTCGGGGAAAGACGGGCGAAGTACTGTGGCCGCCCGGGCCATGACAGTTCGAGCAGATGTTCACGGCAATTTTGGCTGCGGCCTGGTCGATACCGGGCGCCTCGGCGGCGAGCACCGAACCCCAGCACACGAGTGCCACCACGGCGGCCCAGGGAGATGATGAGCAAATCGATTTCATGTGCCAGTCCCTCTAGAAGGCCGCCCAGACATTCAGGAAGAGCGTGTTGTTGTCTCTGGCCGTCCGGCCGAATCCGTCGTAATTCGTGGTACCACCGTTGAACTTCGTAAAGCCCGTGTACTGCAGCATGAGTCGCACATTCTGGATCGGCAGATAGTTGAGCTCGACGATGTAACCCTTCGAAGCCGGGCTGCCGTTGCTGCTGCCGCCCACCGTGCCGGGCGCATAGAGAATGGCGTCGTTGCTCCCGTAGATGTCGAACAGACCGAGGGTCACGCCATATTGGCGTTCGTAGTAGTAAGTCGCCTTGATCTTGTCGGACCACAGCGTATTGTTGAGGTTGGCCGCCCCGCCCGCCGGGTAGGTGGCATTCAGGTTCTGGCTTTCATGGATCAGCGATCCCTGGACCGTGAAGGTATGCTCCTGCGTGATGTATTGGTATTGGGAATCGACCGCCAGATCGGTGAAGCGGTCGGTCGGTCCGTTGTGGATCAGGTCATTGGGAAATACATTGATGCGCCAGCCGAACATGCCCACCATGAGCGAATTGGCCCCCCAATCGCGGTTGTAGGCGAAACGCACGTAGGGGTTGTAGCCATCGAGGGAGGGGCCGCTTCCCAGTCCGGCCCAGTTGCCCGCGCGCAGAATCGAGAACACCCCGTCGGCGGTTCGGTACAGGCTCGCCTCGCCGTACCAGGTCTTGTCGTAGAAGACATAGCCGCCTAGGCCTGCCACCTGCTGGGCCCACGCGCCTTCAATCTGGGTTGCCGCTGTCGGTGAGGGCACGTTGGGCGGACCGGTATAGGGAAAGCCGAACGCGGGTGTCGAATTCCAGACGTCCTGCGCGGTCGGATTGTTGTGCAGCGTCGCGCCATAGATCCACTTCAGCTCGGTCTCCGCGGCATCGGCGCTCATGCCCACGATCCGGATGTCCGTGTTATCCGAACCGCTGTGCCAGTAGACGTTACCGCTGTTCGGGTCGATATTCTGGTATGCGAAGGTCCACTGGATGAACGCGCCGATGTTATCGGTGGCCTTGCCTGCGAGAAACAGACTCCCCTGGCTCGGTGCAATGACGTCATTGCGCGGATTGATCACGTTGCCGTTGGCGTCGTGGTTGCTCGCGGTACTCGCGACCCCGACCTGGATCATTGCGGCAAGCGGGACATCCTGGCGCAGCCCGATGGTGTAGCCCGTCAGCTTGAAGAGCCGCCCATAAGGCGTGAGTTCCGGGAAGCTGACGTGGCAAGCCACGCAGTTCTGACCAGTCTGGCGCGCATAGGCGGGCAGCGCCCAGGTCGGCTGGAGCCCACTCGCGAGGGTGACCAGGGCGAGACCGCGCAGCACCCTATTTTTCCACCGATCCCACATCTTCATCCCCCCCTGCCCGGTTGCGTGCCTCCTCGCGATGTGCGAGGCCACGGGGAACACGATACGTAACTTGTCTGTCTTGAGCTTGACGCCGATCAACAGTCCGCACATAAGCGAGCCGATCCGGCCGTTAGTCGTGCCGTGGCATGGGGTGGGGCATGGGGATCGCGACGTGCGGCTCATTTGACCTGCATCAAGGTCCGGCACCATGGGAGAAGGCCACCCAGTCGCGATTGGACTACCCTACAGGTCCGTTGGGCACGCAAGGACACCGGCATGCGCGAGGCGGCGCTCGAAATCATTCTTGACGAACACGCAGCCCTGGCTGCGATGCTCAAGTCGTTACGCATGATGGTCGAGCGCAACGTTCCGTGTCTGGCTCCGGAGGATTTCTCGGTGCTGCGCGCCATGCTCTTCTACACGAGCGAATTCCCCGAACGCCTGCACCATCCGAAGGAGTCCCAGTTCCTGTTTCCGCTGCTCGCCGAGCGCGCGCCCTCGGTGCGCCAGACGCTCGCGCGCCTGAACCTGGAACACATGAGGCTGGAGCTTTGGACACTGGAACTCCAGCAGGAGCTGCTCTCCTGGGAACTGATGGGCGATGCACGGCGCGAGGCCGTGGTAACGGGGGTCAAGTCCTATGTCAGCTTCTACCTCGATCACATGCGCCTCGAGGAGACCGAGATCCTGCCGCTTGCGGTCCAGCTCCTCGATGAGGCAGATTGGACGACGCTCCATGACGCGTTCGCGGAAAACCGCGATCCGCTCACCGGACGCTTCAGCTCACCTCCGCAGTACGCCCACCTCTTTCAGCTCATACTGAACAATGCGCCCGAGCCGATCGGGTTGCGCCGGCCCGTGAAGTAGCGGCCGGGACCACGCGGTGCTGCGTCCCGTAGGCCGGACTAGTCCTTCACCGGCGTTCGCCGACCCGCAGTATATGAAAGTGGCGCGACGCAGACCGCGCGCAAGTTCTTGGAAATACGGCAGAAATCTCCCCGTCGCAGGCCGCAGCTCGGTCATTGTTTCTTGCTAGGCCGTGTTGACACTATCTAAGTCCCTCGACGATCAAGGCGAAATGGATAAAGCCCATGAACAAGACGTCGAGTTTCTCGAACCGTGAAAAGATACGGCGAAATCCCTTGAGCCGTCGGAACAGTCGCTCAATTTCGTTTCTCCGCTTGTGGATTTCCTTGCGGTACTCCCAGGCCGTGATGCGGTTTGACTTGGGAGGCACAACCGGTGTGAAACCCAAGTCCAGAGCGAGTTGTCGGGTTTCGTCGCCATCGTAGGTGCGGCCCATGATGAGATGCATTGGGCGATCGGGTCCGCCCAGCGACTGCAGCAGCTTGCATCCTTCCGGCGCATCGTGCGCCTCGCCTGCAGATAGCGAGAAGGTTATGGTCGTTCGAGCATTCGAGGCAACCATATGAATCTTGGTGATCCGCCTGGGTGCGCCGATCGGTGCACGTCCCCAGGACTTGCCCGGTATGGACATTCAGGGCCGCGGTCAGGGTTTGGGTGGCGTGCCGAACGTATTCGAATTCGCGGCGCCGTAGCCAGCCGGGCTGAGGCGCGCCGTCCCGATGCTTGCGCTCGAGGGCCTGAATGCCGGTCTTCTCATCAATCGACAGCACACGGAACCACGCGGTGCCTGCCGGTACAGCGCACAGCCCGCTCCTTTTCAAAGGAAGTTATTCTTTCCTTTGAAGAATAAAAAGGATAAAATATTTTCCGATATGAGTAGTTCGTCACGTTCACTCCGAGAGGATCCTAAGTCCCTATTGGGGCGCTTTGGGGCGCGCCTTCGTGAGACACGCGTGCGGCATGGCCTGTCAGCTGCAGAGCTCAGCGCGCTTGCCGAGATCTCCCGTCCAACTCTGCGAAATCTCGAAAATGGCCACGACGGAGTGGCGGTCGGCGCGCTCGTGCGCGTCCTGGGTGTTCTCGGTCTATCGGGAATCTTGGATGCGAATCCGGATACCGATGCAGTCGGCCCTTCTATCGACCCCAATGCGCCGACTCGCCGCCGCCGGGCTCGGAAGCAGATATCGCCCATTCATGGCAACCTCACCCCCGGTGCGGGGCGGCCTCGATCCATAGCGGAGGTGGAAATGTGCGGGCGTGATTTTGGCAAGGTCGACATGTTTCTGCGTGAATTCCTAGACGAGTTCTACCTCGAGCAGGACCCGATCAAGAAGAATCTGATGCTACTCTCGGAACCGCTGATGGGAGAGAACCCGCGGCAAAACGCGTATCTCGCAGCAGTTGCAGAGCACTTGGCGATGCGCAACCAGCTCTCCGTCCCGCCCTGGGTAAACGGCTCGGGCAGATTCTTGCGAAACCCATTTTTTCCGGGGGGATTGGATTCGCTCAAGGCCCTCTGCATCTTGGAGAGTCCATCGGCGTTTCGGCGTCGAATGATATTCGTCGATGCGGATCCATTGTCTCGTCCACGCAGAAATGACGGGTCAAGTGGGACTTTCACCTCGTAGCGGGGATTGAAGATGGCGCACCTGACGAAGAACGACATCGAACACGGGCTTCAGAGCATCGATCAGCGGGCGAAACTTGCTGGAGTCCTCATCGAACTGTCAGTTTATGGCGGGGCCGTGTTATCTCTAGTGTTCAACGCTCGAGAGATTACGCGAGACGTCGACGCCGTCCTAAGTGGCGATCCGACCCTACTGCGTCGATTTGCAGCGGAGGTCGCGGAAGAACAGGGCTGGCCAGGTGATTGGCTCAATGATGGCGTCAAGGCCTATCGTTCGAGCAAAGAAAGGATGCGTCTATACGAGAAGTTCAGTGCTGCCTCCGGGGGCGGCCTTCGAGTGATCATGCCGACTCCCGAGTACCTGTTCGCGATGAAATGCATGGCGATGCGACCCGAAGGTATCGAGGGTTCGCATGACATTTCTGACATTGAGTTGCTTGCCGACGCCGCAATGATTGAGGATGCGGCGCATGCGTTGTCCCTCATCGAACAGTTCTATCCGGCATCGCGAATACCGCCAAAGGTGAGTCTTGGTGTTGAGGAAATCATGCAGCGAGTTGTCGCTCGCCGCTTGGAGAGCGGTGGGACCTCGCCCGAATTGTAGGTCCCAGAAAGGGATGCGGGTTAGCCACTTTCGCAGCTAAACACTGTTTTATATGGCGCGCCCGGCAGGATTCGAACCCACGACCCCTTGGTTCGTAGGATGGTGTCACTGCTGTGGCTTCATTAGCCGATCGCAGACTGGCTCCATCACGCGATCACGGGTTGGCTCCATTAGACCGATCACGAAATGGCTCCAATGGGGCTGCGATCACTGGCAGATGGAACGCGTCTTCGCGGCGCCTTTAGAATCAGTCGCTGGCGACGACCACGACCTGCGCCCTTCCAATTTAGCCGAGCCTAGGCGGGCATAGTCCGGCTGAGCGCAGTTCCGTTACAGATTCCCTACGTGAGTTCGACATTGAATTTGCGCTCGCCGCAGGTACTTGCGCAACGTACTTGGTCGTCCCGAATATCGTTAATTGACATCCTCCCCATGTCTA
>PLEY01000077.1 GCA_003136595.1 Burkholderiales bacterium | reverse complement strand
CAAAGCTCGCGTCTTATATCCCCATGGCTCAAGCGAGGGGCTTTACGACGCTGTTCGGTAAATCATGAAGCACCCGAGCACGCAACTCGCACCGCCCAGCACCACGCCGAGCCCACGATTGGCGGCTTGCAGATAGGCGGCCGACAGGCGCAGTGGGACCGCGATCACCACCGACAGGAGCGCCATCCCAGCGATGGAGCCGATACCAAAGACGGCGATGTAGAGAAGCCCGAGCAACCAGGAATGGACTGTCTCGAGACTCAGCAAGATGAGCGCCGCGGAGCCTGCCATGCCATGCATCATGCCGACGGCCAGCGCGCGCCATGGCAGCCCGCGCTCTCCGTCGGGAAGGTGCTCGGCCGCGCGGACCGGGGCCGAGGGCGCCGACTGGGCGGGCATGATCCGGCGCCAGGTCGAAATCCGCCTGTTCGGCGCACCCGGCCCGCGTGGCCCGCGTGAGTTGTTCGGATGGGTGTGCTGGTGCAGCGAGAGCCGGTGTGCCCCCTCCCCCGCATGGCTGTGGGCATGGACGTGGACTGGACCCCCGTCGTGTCGGTGCACATGGAGATGAATGCGCTGGCCGCGGATGCGGCGGATCACGTCCACTCCGAGCAGAACCAGCATGCAGCCGACACCGAATTCGAGCGCCCGGTCGAGCTTTGGTGAAACGGCGCTTCCCAGTGCCAGCACGACTCCGCCGAAGAGGACCAGCGTGAGGGTATGCCCAAGACCCCAGGCAAGCCCGAGACGCGCCGTCCGCTTTAGCGAGCGCTCGCGGGCGACCAGAGTCGCCACGGCCGCCAGATGGTCGGCTTCGCTCGCATGTTTCATTCCCAGGAGCAGGCCGATGCAGAGGATCGACCAGGTCGTCATCAGAGGCTCCCCGGCCCGGCCGTGTCGCCCTGCTCTGCGCGCAGCCATCCGTACCAGGCTGGCATACCCTCTCCTGTTTCTGCAGAGACCTGGAACACCTCGATGTGTGGATTGATCTGGCGCGCATAGGCGATGCAACGCTCGACGTCGAAACGCAGATGGGGCAGTAGATCGATCTTGTTGAGCAGCATGACGCGGCTTGCCTGGAACATGTGGGGATACTTGATCGGCTTGTCCTCCCCTTCGGTGACCGACAGGATCACCACCTTGGCGCGCTCGCCTAAGTCAAAGAGTGCCGGGCACACCAGATTGCCCACGTTCTCGATCATGAGCACGCAGCCGTCATGCGGAGCGAGCGTCGCAAGGCCGCGTGCCAGCATGTCCGCATCCAGATGGCAGCCACTCCCCGTGTTGATCTGGACCACCTTGCAGCCGGTCGCCCGGATGCGGTTCGCATCGTTGAGCGTGGCCTGATCGCCCTCGATCACTTCGATGACGAGCTCGCCGGCTACGTCCCGGATGGTGCGTTCTAGAAGCGTGGTCTTGCCAGAGCCCGGCGAACTCATGAGATTCAAGGCGAGAATCTGGCGGCTGGCAAACCAGCCGCGGTTGCGCTCGGCGAGATGCTGATTTTTCGCGAGGAGCTCCTGCTCCAGCACGATGGTCGATCGGGGGCCATGGCGGGGCGGCCGCACCTGGCCCTCTGCTTCGTGGTGGGCGCCCCGGGCCGCCACACCGCCCGCTGGCGCAGCCCCGGCGGACAAGGTCCCCGAGGCTCCCAGGGCCCCCAGGGCCCGGTAGCGCCTTTGCGCGGAGGAGGCGTCTGCCAACGCCGCGGCCCCGATCGCATGACCGTGGTGGTGGGGCAAGCCGAGCGCGTGCGCCCGCGCATGTTCGGAGTCGATCCCGGCGTGGCCCTCCACGTGGCCCTCGCTGGCCAGCGGATCAGAGATGGTCACGCCGTCGGTGCTGGAACAGCCGCAGGTTACGCACATCGCATCACCTCCATTCGCTTGGAAAAAGGCTCCATGTCCGCGATCAGCCCGAGGTTCGTGGGGGCGCGGAAAGGGTTGGAAAATGGGTTGGAGAATGGGTTGGAGAAGGCATTGCAGAAAGAATTGCAGAAAGTGCTGCAGGGATGGCCGAGGCGAGCGTCGCAGGAACGGCCAAAGGGGCGGCGCCGCGCATCGGACGCGACGCCCGGGACTCGGCCCACGCCCGGGGCGACCCGTGTGATGCGCCGCTGCATGCCCTCTTCTGCAGGCGCCCTTCCCATCCTGAGCACACGGACGGTGCGTCTTATCCAGGTTTCACTTCGGAATTCATGCATGGGGCATTGCTCCCTGGTCGTTCAGAGTGATCCATCAGCAGATACGGGGCAGCTGCTCGCCGACCAGCGTGTCGACGATGCGCTGTCCTCCAAAACTCGTCTCGAGGACAACCACGGGCTCTGGCGCCTCGAGAACCTCACCGATCAGTGCGGCATCTCGCCCGGCCGGATGCGCGCGCATCGCCGCCAGCACCTCGTGTGCCGCCCAGCCGGGCACGATGGCGACGAGTTTTCCCTCGTTGGCAAGGTACAGCGGGTCCAGCCCCAGGATCTCGCAGGCGCCACGGACCTCCTCGCGCAATGGCAGCCCCTCTTCGCGAATCCGGATCGCGACACCCGAACTGGCCGCGAACTCGTTGAGCACGGTCGCGACGCCGCCTCGGGTCGCGTCACGCAGGCAGCGGATCTCCGGGCAAGCCGCGAGCATCGCGCCAACGAGACCCGCGAGCGGCTGGCAGTCGCTGGTCACGTCCGTCTGGAGCGCGAGCTGGTTGCGCGCGACGAGGATCGCAGTACCGTGGTCCCCGAGCGTACCGTTGACGAGCACGGCGTCGCCCGGGCGGGCGCCGCTGGCAGAGATCGCGATCCCTGCGGGGACGATGCCAATTCCGGCGGTATTGATGAAGATCTTGTCAGCCGAGCCTCTCTCGACGACCTTGGTGTCGCCCGTGACAATGGAGACGCCCGCCCGATCAGCCATGTGGCGCATGCTCGCGACCACCCGTCTTAGGATCTCGAGCGGCAGTCCCTCCTCGAGCACCATGGCACACGACAGGTAGAGCGGTCGCGCACCCGACACCGCGAGATCATTCACGGTTCCCGCCACGGCAAGCGCACCGATGTCCCCTCCCGGGAAGAAGAGTGGATCGACGACGAAGGTGTCGGTGGTGAAGGCAAGCCGATCTCCGCCCTGTGCCAGCTCCGCGAGCGGAAACACGGCCTGGTCCTCGAGCAGTCGCAGGACGGGGTTGTCGAACGCTCCGAGGAAGACGTCCTCGATCAGTTCGCGCATCGCCTTTCCCCCACTGCCATGCGCGAGGTTGACCTTCTCATCGCGGACGTGCGCGCGGGGTCCCGCACTGGATTCCGCACNNGGGTTCCAAACAGGGTTCCGCACCGGGTTCCAAACAGGGCGTCGCGATAGCCGCTGGCCTGTCCGGGCGGGCATTCATGCTTGCACCTGTGGCGCAGTCGTGCTGTCATCTGCTTGGGAGCGGCGCAGCCCGCTGGTATCGATACGCCCATAGCTGAAATAGGCCGCACACGCCCCTTCGCTTGAGACCATCAATGAGCCGAGCGGCGTCTGCGGCGTGCAGGCGCTCCCGAAGACCTTGCATTCATGAGGCTTGATCACGCCCTTCAGGACCTCGCCGCATTGACAGGATTTCGGATCCGCAATCTTCAGGCTCGCGACGGGAAACTTGCGCTCCGCATCGAAGGCGGCGTACCGGTCACGCACCCTGACCCCCGAGTGGTCGATCGATCCCAACCCGCGCCATTCGAAGAACTCGCGCAATTCGAAGACCTCCTGCACCGCGGCAAGCGCCTGGGCGTTGCCCTCTTCGGGCACGATCCGGCCATACTGGTTCTCGACTTCTGCGCGTCCCTCGGCGATCTGGCGCAACACCATCCATACCGATTGCAGCACATCGAGGGGCTCAAAGCCGGCGACCGTGATGGGCTTGCCGTAGTGCCTGGCGATGAACTGGTAAGGCCGGGTCCCGATCACCATGCTGACGTGGCCTGGTCCGAGAAAGCCGTCGATGTGCAGATCGGGGGAATCCAGGATCGCCTTGATGGTGGGAATGATCGTGATGTGATTGCAAAAGAGAGAGAAGTTCTGCACCTGGGTGGCCCGCGCCTCGATCAGGGTCATCGCAGTGCTTGGCATCGTGGTCTCAAACCCCAGACCGAAGAAGATGACCTCGCGCTGCGGGTTCGCGCGCGCCAGCTGCAACGCATCGAGTGGCGAGTAGACGATGCGCACGTCCGCACCGTCGGCCTTCGCCTTCAGCAGGCTCTTGCGCGATCCCGGCACGCGGATCGCGTCGCCAAAGGTGGCGAAGATGACTTCCGGACGTTCGGCGAGACTGACACAGTCGTCGACTCGGCCCATCGGCAACACGCACACGGGGCACCCGGGCCCGTGCACGAACTCGACGCTCTCGGGAAGGAGCTGCTGGATGCCATAGCGAAATATCGTGTGCGTATGCCCGCCGCAGACTTCCATGATCTGGATCGGCTGGGCGCGGGCGCGTTCGATTTTCGGCACGAGAACGGCGATCTCGCGTGCCAGGGCGCGCGCCTTGACCGGATCGCGAAATTCATCAACGTATTTCATGAGGACCACCTTGGCGCCGATAGCTGCGGGCCGCTGCCCGGGCAGAGCGGCTCATGCCGGCTCGAGATGGAGCCCGCCGCGCTCATCGGCGAGTAGCGTGTGCACCAGGTCCCACAGGATGTGATAGATCGCGACATGCGTTTCCTGGATGCGGTGAATGCTCTGGCCGGGCACCACGAGGCAATGATCGACATCGGGGTTGTCAGCCATGCGACCCCCGTCATCGCCGGTCAGCCCGAGCGTCACGAGCCCCATCTCCTTGGCCTTTGCGAAGGCGAGCAGCAGGTTTTGCGAATTGCCGCTGGTCGAGATGCCGACCAGGGCATCGCCACGCCGTCCCTGCGCCACGATCTGGCGCACGAAGATGTGCGCAAAACCCACGTCGTTGCCGACCGCGGTCATGGTGGCGGTGTCGCCCACCAGGTTCAGCGCCGGCAGTGCCGGCCGCCCGGCGGTCACGGGATGGAGAAATTCGACCGCAATGTGGGCGGCATCGCAGCTCGATCCGCCATTGCCCATGGTGAGGAGCCGACCCTGGCGCCGGTAGACCCCGGCCAGCGCCCGCGCCGCGGCGAGAACCGCCCCGGCATGCTCCGAGAAGAAGCGCCGCTTTGTGGCGAAGCTGTCTTCGGCCTTCTGGTGCAACGATTCCAGCAGCACCTCGTCCAGGGTCTCAGGCTCCCTCAGATTTGGGTGCAGGAACGGATAAAGTTCTTCTAAGGCGGACGGTTCGGGCATGGTGTGACTCCTTCATGGACGGTCTGGTTGGGGGGGCGCCCGTACCGGGGCCAGGGCCTTGGCCATGGCGCCTAGGGCATCCGCGTGGGCAATGGGCAGCCCTGTCGGTGATCACGGCAGTGCGGAGGTGCGCATCGCGTCGAGCTCGGCTTGCATCTCGCCTAGCTCGGTCAGAAGCGCAAGCGTCAGGGCCGCCTCCTTCTCATCGATCCGGCTCATCGCAAAGCCGACATGGACGAGCACCCAGGCGCCGATGCAGGAAGCGGGCGGATTCTCGTCGTTGACGATGAAGGCGATGTTGACCTCACGCCTCACCCCTCCGACGTCGACCAGGGCGAGACGCGACTCGGCATCGCCGACGGCGACGATCTTTCCAGGAATTCCCAGACACATGCCATCCTCCTTCGGACCGCTTCAAAGCGGTAGCGAGCGTGCTGCAGCGACGACACCCTGGCCGAGTGCCAGGCCACCGTCGCCAGCCGGTATCTGTCGATGGGTGAGAACGCGAAATCCGCGCGCCCCAAGTCGTGCTGCGACCTGCTCGAGGAGGATGCGGTTCTGGAATACGCCGCCTGAGAGCGCCACTGTGGCCGGGCATCCACCTGCGGCGCCGATGGGGCAGAGCCTCGCAGCCATCCGCACGATGGCGATGGCAAGACCCTTGTGGAAACGCGCGGCGATGACGCCCGTGGGCGTCCTGGTTTTGAGGTCTTGCAGGAGGGCCTGCCACATGGCGCGCGGCTCGATGTACGGCATCTCCGATCCAGGCCGTCGCGCGATTGAGAACGGATAGGCGAGCGCCTCGTCTTCATGACATAAGGCGGACTCGTCGACCTGGTTCTCGAATTCCACCGCGGCCTGCCCCTCGTAGAATGCGGCTTCGGTGCATATTCCGGCCGCAGCCGCGGCGCCATCGAACAGACGCCCGCATGAACTCGCCAGAGGGCTGTTGACGCCGCGCTCGATCATGAGCCCGAGGGTCTGCCAGGGCTTCGTACTGAGCACCCGATACAGGTCCAGCGTGCTGTAGTTTGCCGCGAAACGGGCCCAGCCCATCTGCGCCATGAGGTGGGCGAAGGTGTTGCGCCAGGGCTCGCTGATGGCCAGTTCCCCGCCCGGCATGGCGACCGGCTTCAGCGTGGCAAGCCGGACGCACTCGCGGTAGCTCGCAAGGAGGAATTCACCACCCCACAGGGTCCCGTCGGCTCCCCATCCGAGGCCGTCGAGGGCGATGCCGAGGACGGCTGGCGCGTCGAGCCGGACGCCGTTTTCGGCCATGCAGGCGGCGATATGGGCGTGGTGGTGTTGCACCTCGAGGAGCGCTGCGCCCTCGCGCTTGGCGAGGGCTACGCCCAGGGCGCGCGAGCGATATTCGGGATGCAGGTCGACTGCCACAGGGCAGGCTGGTTGCGCAAAGAGTTCCCGGTAGGCGCCGATCGCCTCGACGTAGTCGGCATGGGTGCGCAATTCGGCCAGGTCCCCCATATGATGCGAGACGATCGCCTGGCCACGGCGCACCAGACAGAAGGTGTTCTTGAGTTCGCCGCCCATGGCAAGCACGGGGGGAGTCGCCTCGAAGCCTGGCGGCAGGGCCAGCGGTGCGGGCGCATAGCCGCGCGCGCGGCGCAGGACGCGGACTTCGCCGGCCATGACGCGCGCCACCGAATCGTCGAGGCGGCGCGCGATGTCCCGGTCGTGGAGCAGCAGGTAATCCGTGAGATCGCGCAGTCTCTCGCGCGCTTCATCGTTGGCGATGCACTGGGGCTCTTCGCTCCGGTTCCCACTCGTCAAAACGATGGGCCGGTCGATGCGTTCGAGCAGCAGATGGTGCAGCGGGGTGCTGGGCAGCATGAACCCGAGGCTTCTGACGCCCGGCGCGACCGCCGGCGCGAGAGCACACGCGGGTGCAAGTCCAAGCCCAAGCCCAAGCCCAAGCCCGGCAGCGACGGCGTCGTTGCGGGACAGGATGACAATCGGCGCCGCCGGGCTTGCCAGAAGCTTTGCCTCCGCAGGATCGACGTGACAGTACCGCTTGATGGTGGCGAGGTCACGGGCCAGGAGGGCAAGGGGCTTGGACGCGCGCCCCTTCACGCTCCTCAGGCGCGCCACGGCCGACTCGTTGGTCGCATCGCACGCGAGCTGGAAGCCACCCAGGCCCTTGATCGCCAGCACGGCGCCCCGCAGGAGTACCGTGCATGCGGCGTCCATCGTGTCGGCGGCGTGACCGGCTCTCAGGGAGTCAGGGGAGTCCGGGGAGTCAAGTGAATGAACGGACCCGAGGCCCGCCAGGTCGTCGAAGGCGAATGCCGCACCCCGGGCGGGCTCCAGCCAGGCACGGGGACCGCAGACGGGGCAGGCGGTCGGCTGGGCGTGAAAGCGCCGGTCGCCCGGGTCGAGATATTCCGCCCGACAGGCCCCGCAGAGCGGAAACCGCCGCATCGTCGTGCCGGCGCGATCGTAGGGGATGGACTCGATGATCGAGAGCCTCGGCCCGCAGTGGATGCAATTGGTGAAGGGATACCCAAAGCGCCGCTCCAAGGGATCGCGAACCTCGGCCAGGCACACAGTGCAGGTCGCCGCGTCGGGGACCACGCCGGTCCTGACTTGATCATGCTGGCTGGGGCCGATCTGAAACGAGGGCCCAGGCGGCATGCGCGTGACGGCGGTCCGCTCGATCGAGTCGATCCGGGCGAGTGGCGGCATCTCCCGGCGGATCGCCTCGACCAGTGCATCGAGCGCTGCCGCCGGCCCACAGGCGTGGATGGTCACACCCTGGCCGTCGTTGGACACGGTGCCGCGTATGCCGTGCCGGTGGGCAAGCCGCCAGACGGTCGGCCGGAAGCCCACGCCCTGCACCAGTCCCTGCACATGGATCAGTTCAGCCGTTTCATGGAGCGGCATCGGCGTCGGCCTCTGCGCGGGCGCACCACCATGAGGCCCGCCGCCACCGGCCTTCGCCCAAGTGGGAGAGCGCTTGTCCGCGATGCGCGTCACCCGATCTCCAGTTCCATGATTCTGAGCTCGTTGCCTCCTGTGAGGTCCAGGTCGGCCGAGCCGCAGCGGCACAACGGGAGAAAGTCCACGATCTCCGACTCGGCGAAACAGGCGCGGCAGCGTGCCCGCGCCGGAACCGAGACGATCTGCAGCACCGAGCCCTCCAGCGGCGTGCCCTGGGTGCACACCTCGTAGCAAAAACTCACCGCGTCAGGGAGGATCCCGCACAGGCAGCCGATCTCAACGGTCACGCGAGCAACATTCGCATCGCCGGCCGCGTTGCAGCAGGTCTCGACGATCTGCTGAGTGATCGAGAGTTCATGCATGGCGCGTGGCCGCGGCGCGCGCCCTGCCCGGGCGAATCGATCGCTTCGCCATCACATGTTCTTCAGTTTCAGGTACTTGAGGACGTCCGGTACCGTGAAGGCGACGCCGACCAAAACCAGGACACCGATCACGATCGCGGCGTAGTCACAAGGAGTCATGAGGTTTCCTCCTGCAGAGTCTCGTGCGTTGTGTGGGACGATGGGAGGCTGGGTTGGAGCCCACCGGCCTCGGGTGGGTTCTGACGCATCCAATCGGCAATCGCCGCGAGCGCCATTTCGGCTGCACCCGGGACGGCCAGGGCGACCTCTCCGGAAAGCCCGATCCGACCCTCATCAGGGGGGCCGAACGACGCCGGCTCGCAGCCGATCAGAAGCACCTGGGCGCACGGGCCGCCCAGAATCCGTGTCAGGCGCAGAACGTCGGTGGGCTCGATCTGATGCGGCGAGATCGCCTCTTCCACGGGGTCGGCAGGTTCCGGCTCAATCAGATAGAGGGTTCCTGGCGCCTCGCCACGCTGCACCGTATCGATCAGGATCGCCAGCCGGTAGCCCCCCGTCAGAGCAAACGCCAGGTCGAGTCCGCGAATGCCGAAGTCCACCACATCCACTCCCGTGGGGAGAGGAGCCTCTGCCATGAGGCCTGCGACCGCGACACCGAAACCATCATCGCCGTGGAAGATGTTGCCGATGCCGGCGACGAGGACGGAATTCATGGTCGTTCCTACTCGTGGGGCAGGCATTCGATCTCGTCGGGCGAGAAGAAGAACCGGTGGCCTGGCAGGCGTTGCCGGCCCAGATCCTGACCCGGATCACTGTTGACCGTGACCGCGACGTGCACCCGGTCGTCAAAGTCGAATTCGATGGCCTCGATCACCCCGGTCTGACCGGCGAGTACGAGATCGAAGACGTCGCCGCCGGACTTGGGATTGAGCTTGACGTGTGCCCCGACGCGCAGCGCCACGCCGCCGTCCTTGCAGAGCGCAATGCCCACGCGCTCCACCGAGATGGGACGCCGCGCGGCAGGGTCGGGAGAGACCGCCGAGTCTCCGGAGTCTTCCGAGTCTCCGGAGTCGGAGTGCGGACTGCGCATCACCCCGTGCAACTGCAGGAGCTGCTCCTCGGTGAGCCGCTCGGTGCGCGCCAGCAGTTCGCGGGCACGCTCATCGGTGGCCGCCATCTCGCGCTTCTCGGCGTCGGTCATGGTGAGGATGCGCAGCGTCAGGACCTCATCGATCTCGGTGCCGTCAAAAAGATCCCCCGGACTTTGCGAGGCGATCCGCGGATGGTCATAGAGAATGATCGGCGAGCAAAGCACCGTGTCGTGGCTGCCCTCCTCCCCGACCAGCACCGGCCAGGCGCTCTGGTTGGTGCAGGTGCTGGCGGCCTCGGCGAGGCGCGGGGGCGGATCGATCAGGGACACGAATTCGCCTCCCTCGATGCCCAGGATCAGATGCGTCGACATGAAGGCGCTAAGCCGTGCCGCATTCTGCTCGGCGAGGAGCGAGGCAGCCCGGGGCGTGGTGTTCTCCACGCGGATCACGATCCGATACGCACCGTCTGCCACCCGGTTGGCCGCGATCGTGACACGACCCTGGATCGGGGCCTGCGAGCGGACGATGGCACCCTCGATCAGCCCATTGGCCGCCTTGATGGGCTCGACCATCCGCTGCGGCTCGACCCGAAAGCGCAGGGGCGCTGCACCCAGGGTCAGCTCGCGCAGCGTCGCCGCCGGCACGCGAACCTCGCACTCCCGCGACTCGTCCCAGGTGAAGTAGCTGCGCCCGCCGCATTGGAGCGAGGCGACAGGACGCAGCGGCGGTTCGCCCTCAAGCGGCCATGCGTCGAGGCGGCGCGCGAGGCAGCAGATCTGGCGCGCCTGGGGATGCAGGAAACGCAGGTGCGCCACAAGGCGGGTGTTCGCCCCGCCGGTGACGAGACACTGGGTCTCCATGTACGCACTGCCCGCGGCCGAGCAGCCGGGAGGATAGACGCCGCCGAAGGTCCAGCGCCGCTGGTTCTTGATCGAGGTTGGGCGATACGGATAGAGCACGTAGCCCTCATAGAGCATCGCCTTGACGATCGCGTCTGCCGCGGCGAAATTCATGTGACCTCCTCGGCCAGGCCGTCGAGGAGCCGCTCCAGCGCATGCTCCCAGTCTGGGAGTCCGTGGCGCTCCTTGTAGCGGCCCAGACGATCCAGCATGTCGCGCGGAATCTGCAACCAGGCGCTGTGAGGGTAGTAGTGCGCCATCATGTCCTGCCAGACCGAGACAGGCAGGCGAAACCGGACGTCCTGATCCCACGCAATCTGGCCGATCCGCAGGCCGTCACCGGTGTCGTGGAAGATGGTCCCCGAAAAGAGCAGCACGAGGGGGATTTCACCACCCGCGAGACCGTGAAAGTACTTGGTCGTGGCCACGTTGAAGTCAAAGCTGCACGGCACGAGCAGGCACGCCTCTGCAGCACCGAGAAAGGACGGCACGAGCGTGCTCGCATGCGTCCAGAGGAGACCCTGCAGGGTCCGGTCCCAGCGCTCGGGCGCACCGAACAGATCCACGAGACGCGCTTTTTCGTCCGCACCATAGGAGCGCCGGTTCGTCTCGATGCGGATCTGGCATTGCAGCATCACGTTGTGGATGAAGACCTCTGGATCGCGGGCGGCAAGACCGATGCGAAACTTGAGGAACGGGGCTGCGGCAAAGCGCTCGACCTCGACGCCCGTGACCGTGAAGGACAGATCAGGCATGGGACTCGGTCCACTCCGCCCTGTTTGCCTCAGAGTAGAGCTCAGCAAAGAAGTCTTCGATCGATTCCCAGACGGCTGCACCGCCTGAGATCCCGCGCCATTGGACGCGCGTCAGACCTGAGAGCGCATAGCAGCGGTCGATCGGCACCAAGTAATAGCGGTGCGCGCCTCCCAGGCGATAGGCGAGTAGTGCCTCAACATCGGGCAGGAGGGACTCGAGCACCGGATTGGCCGACACTAGCGCCTGCCAGGCCGCGAGGTCCGGGTGGGACTCGATGGCGCCCGCTGCACCCGGATACATGGCCACGACAGGGGCCAAGCTCGGATCGCTGCCGCCGGCCACGACGGATCGCGATCTGAAGAAGAAGGCAAGGCCGATTGGAATGCCCAGCGCGTCCCAATCGTCTGCGCTGATGCGAAAGTCAGCGAGCAGCCTGACCCGGTCGGGAACGCGCCGGTACGGGTCCGCCGGGTCCAGTTCTGCTTGCGCCGCGCATGCAGGGCAGGCGCAGACGACGCGTCTCGTCGCAGGCTCGATAAGATGGCAATGGCCGGTACCGATCGCACAGCCACAACGCTCGCAGCGCTCGGGGCGCTCCGAAGGTTCGCAGCGCGCGGGTACGCGCTGCGCCTTGCCCGCGAACCCTCGCAGGCGGGCAATCCAGTTCCCGGCGGGCTCCTCTTGGGAAACGGCAGGTGTCTGCCCCACAAAGCCGGGCGATGTGTCCATCAGTGCGATACACCGGCCGAATCCCGGGCCTCGCGTCGCTTGGTGATGGAGGACACCGGGACATAGCTGACCTGGATTGCCACGAACTCGATTTCGACCAGCGACGCGTCGGGAGCGGCCGCGAAGAGAGCCTGCCGGATCTCGCTGCGGATACTCTCCGCGCGCTCGCTCCGGTAGCGCTGGCCATCACCGGGTCCCACCTGCAGCTTCAGCTTCTCACCATCGATCGTAAGGCCCAGGACGACGACACCCTCTAAAGCAAGGTGTGCATGGAGCCGGTCCAGGGCGCCGCGCACGCGACTCTCAAAGTCTGCGGGATGCAGGCCATGGAGCAGCAACACACCGCTCACCCGTTCATCGTCTGCGAGCAGCGCCGTCAGGCGTGCGCCATCGGGAGTTTCCGCGATCGCCGCCATGATCCGGGTGAGCGCGAGGCCATGCAGTTCGAGGACCCGTTGCACGAGCTCGCGCGCAGCGTCTGCCGCGAGCGGATCCGCGATGGCATCGAGCGCCCAGACCAGTTCATCGATCGGGCGGCCCACCAGATCCAAGCCTTCTGGGGCGCTCATCTAGTCGTGCTCCCCACGCACGCCGAAGGTTGGCGAGTGCGTGGTTTTCAGGGTTTTGCCGTCGCCCACGTACATATGCACGCCGCACGGCAGGCAAGGATCGAAGCTGCGCACCGCGCGCATGATGTCGATCCCCTTGAACTTGTCAGGGCCGTTCTCCTCGAAGATCGGGGTGTTCTGAACCGCATCCTCGTAGGGCCCGGGCGTGCCGTAGACATCGCGCGGGTTCGCATTCCAGGGCGTGGGCGGATACGGATGGTAGTTGGCGATCTTGCCGTCCCGGATCACGAGGTGGTGCGAGAGCACCCCGCGCACGGCCTCATGGAAACCGCAGCCGATCGCTTCCTCCGGCACCTTGAAGTCCGTCCAGGTGTCGGTGCGGCCGGCCTGCAGCTCGGCCAGGGCCTTTTCCGCGAAATGCAGCGCGGCGGCCGCACAGTACGCCTGGAAGTAGCTGCGGGCGCGGTCACGCTCGATGGCATTGCTCCACTTGGGGATCTTCCATTCGAACTCGACCTCGGGTTTCAGCGCTGTCTTGGGCAGGTAGATCTTGACGCTCGTGCCCGTAGCCTTGACGTAGCCGATATCGACGAGACCTGCGAGCGCGGTCGACCAAAGTCGTGCGATCGGGCCGCCCCCTGTGTCGAGGGCCAAGTGATCGCCGGTGCGCTGGTCTAGCCAGCGCGGTGACATGACCCAGGAGTACTTCCCCTCGAAATTGCGCTTCTGGGGCCGCGGTATCGTGGACTGGTTCCACGGGTGGTTCTGATCGATCGTGTTGCCCAGGGGATCCTTCTTCACGAAGGTCTCCTGGTTTTGCCACTCGTCGTAGTAGGAGCTGCCCAGCAGGATGCGCATGTTGACATTGATGTCGACGAGATCGCTCGTCACCAGTTTGCCGTCGACCACGACCCCCGGCGTGACGAACATCGACTTCCCCCACGTGCCCATCGTCTTGTACTGGTAGTCGCAGACGTCAGGATCCTGGAACGACCCCCAGCAACCGAGGAGAACCCGGCGGCGCCCGACCTCCTCATAGCCTGGCAGTGCCTCGTAGAAGAAATCGAAGAGGTCGTCGTGCAGGGGCACGACACGCTTCATGAACTCGACATACTTCATGAGCCGGGTCAGATAGTCGGTGAACAGCTGGACGGTCGGCACGGTCCCGACTCCACCAGGGTACAGGGTCGACGGATGAACATGCCGCCCCTCCATCAGGCAGAACATCTCCCGCGTCAGACGGCTGACCTGCAGCGTCTCCCGGTAGAAATCGCCTGTGAACGGATTCAGCGCGGTCATGATGTCCGCGATGGTCCGATAGCCGTGGTCCGACGCGTGCGGCGCTTCGGTTCTTTGCGCCTGCTGCCACACGCCGGGGTTTGTCTCCTTCACCATCTTCTCGCAAAAATCCACGCCGACCAGGTTGTCCTGGTACAGGTTGTGGTCAAACATGTACTCGGCCGCCTCGCCGAGGTTGATGATCCATTCGGCGATCGCCGGCGGCTTGACGCCATAGGCCATGTTCTGGGCATACACCGAGCAGGTCGCGTGGTTGTCGCCACAGATGCCGCAGATGCGGCTCGTGATGAAGTGCGCGTCGCGTGGGTCCTTGCCCTTCATGAAGATGCTGTAGCCGCGAAAGATCGACGAGGTGCTGTAGCACTCGGCGACCTCCCGGTTCTCGAAATCGATCTTCGTGAAGATGCCAAGGCTCCCGACGATGCGCGTGATCGGATCCCAGTGCTTCTCCACCAGGATGCGCGCGGGTTTGGCTTCGGGCTGCTTGGGAATGTCGAGGGCGGGCGTGTCCATGCGCTATACCTTTGGTCCGCAGGTGCCGGGCTGATAGCCCGTGGTGATTGGGGATTCCCTGTGACGCCACTTGGGTTCGTCGTTCAACGTCTCGAGCATGAGTTTGCGCAACGGCAGGATCCACGTGCTGTAGGCCTTGATCGTATGGGTCGCGAGCATGCTGCCGGGGGGCTCGTCCATGAAGGGCATGAATTTGTCGGGGAAGCCGGGCAT
>PLEY01000046.1 GCA_003136595.1 Burkholderiales bacterium | reverse complement strand
ATGAGAAAGACCCTCCTTGGCTCAGCCCTAGTACCGCCCGGCAGAAATTTGGCCCTCGGTTCGAGGCTCGTGTAGCGGGAGGGCATGATCGATCCGGAGCCGTGGGTCTCACGACCTCATCCCGGCCCCCGGGCGAAGCCGTTTCCGTTGGGGGCCGCGCAGCGCGCGGCCATCGAGGAGGCGATCCGCCCGGCGAAGGCTGAGCAGCGCGTGGTGCGTCGGGGGCAGGCACTGCTTCTGATGGCCCAGGGCGTGAGCATTCGAGATACGGCGCGTGCGCTGGGGCTCAACGACCGCACGGTCCGGCGCTTGCGCAAGCGCTTTGCAGGAGCCGACGACCCGGTAGCGAAGCTGGCGGACGCCCCGCGATCGGGACGCCCGCCCTCTCTCTCTCGGACAGCGATGCAGCCAGGATAGAAGCGGAAGCCTGTCGGCCGCCGAAGGACGTCGGCATCCCGATCACCCAGTGGTCGTCGGCGATCCTCGGCCAGCACGTTCGGAGCGAGGGCATCGAGGTGAGCGACCGGACCGTCGGCCGCATCCTGGCCAGCGCCGACCTGCAGCCGCACCGTCAGAAGATGTACCTGACGTCGCACGACGACGAGTTCCGCGCCAAGCGCGACGACGTGCTGCGCCTCTACTACGAGGCGCCGCCGGACGAGCACATCGTGTGCCTGGACGAGATGACCGGCGTGCAGGCGCTGGAGCGCAAGTACCCCGACATTCCGATGCGACCGGGCCAGCCGGTGCTGCGCGAGTTCGAGTACATCCGCCACGGCACGCTCTGTCTGATGGGCGGCTACAACGTGCGCGAGCGCAAGCTCATGGGCTTCCTGTCCGAAGACCACGACAGCGAGACCTTCGTGGACTTGATGGACATCGTCGATGTCTGCCACCCCGAGGGTCGCGGTCACTTCGTCTGCGACAACCTCTTCGCGCACAACACCGACGACGTGCTCGACTGGCTGGATGACCATCCGCGCTGGACGATGCACTTCACCCCCAAGCACGCGTCGTGGCTCAACCAGATCGAGTGCGCCTTCAGCATCGTCCGCCGACACGCCATCGCACGAGGGTCCTTCGCATCCCTCGACGAACTACGCGAGTGCCTCTACCAGTACATGCTCTGGTTCAACGCGCAGCACGCGCCACCCTTCCAGTGGACCTACCGCCCGAAGTCGTGGCGCATCAGCATCCCCAACTGAGGGTGCAACCTCCGCCGGGCGGTACTAGAGCAACAGCGATGCCAGGGTCCGCACGGGTCTAAGTGCGCGAAAGGACATCGGGAAAAGTGTCCACGGAGTGATCGCGGACACTTGTGTCCGATCACTTCGGAAGGACGCGGGGCCGTTGCCAGCGACCAACCGGGGCAGTGCTGCGGGGCGAGATCCTCGCGACCTATGCAGAACCGCTACCGGTGTTCGACCACGCCGCGAGACTCGAGGATGTCTGCCATCGCGACGGGACGGCAGGATCGGTAGAGTTCCCGGCCGATGGCGCACGACGACCACCGCCCTGACGGGCCAGACGTTCCCTCGGAGCTTCCCGACGGCGTCACGGTCGGCGATCTGCCTGACGAGGAGATCGAGTCCCGCGCGCGGTTCGTCGCAGCGCTGTTCGACGGCATGACGTCGATGCTGCGTGACTTCGTCGCGCGGGGGTGCCCGGCGGACGAGCACGAGCTGCTCCTGCGCATGCTGACCAACGGCCTGCAGCTCTACGTCTCGACCTTCCGCGGCGCCGTCGAGTGGCGGGGGCGTTGCGAGGAGACGATGGTGCAACGGGTGGTCGAATGGCGCGCCTCCGTTGCCGGGGGATCGCAAATCGTGCCACCGCTGCTGGGCGCCGCGCTCCTGTGTGACGTGGCGTTCGGTGCCCAGGACGAGTTCTGGGACGTCGTGCGAGAGATCCCGCTGCTCCGGGACCTGGAGGCGAGGGTGGGCGCCGGACCGGACAGCTCGCGGCTGAACTGAGAGGGTCAGCCCAGCTCGACCCACACCCCTCGGCACGCGCACGGCGAGCGTTCGCGCCATCCTGCCGCGGGGTAGTCCGTCAACGGCGCAGGCGGCTTCGGCCGGCAGGCGTCAGTGTGCACGTCTGGCCGGCGTGCCAGGCGAGCGGCTCTGAAGGCAACCAGCGCGGCAACACGTCGCCCCGGCTCCGTCACGCCTCCGCTGTCGCCCCTCGCCTGACCGCCGCGATCTCGAGGGCAATCTCCTCGCCTCGGAGCTCCTCGATCACCGCCGCGACATGCTCCGGGACCTCACGCTCGTCCGGGTGCTCTGCCATGTACTCGTCACGGCAGATCTCCCAGGCCCGGTCGACGGCACGGGCACGCATGCTGTGCCGGGATTTCGCCATGGCAGGCGTGCTCCATAGCGCCCGGAGATCGCCCCATCTATCCTTGCGCGCAGTGCTGATCGCCTCGCTCTCCTGGACGATGACGTCCGGCGCGCACAGATGGCGCAGCTGCGCCACGTTGATCTCCGAGCGGAGCAACCGGACGAGAGCCTCGACGCTCGCGGCGTAGAGCTCACGCGGCTCCGTCCGCAGGCGCTGCTCTTGGCGCGGATGCTCGGCGACGCCGCCCACCTCCGGGAAGCGCTCGTACGCGCGTCGCAGGGACGCCAGGTGCTGCTCGTTGCGCAGGTCGAGCGGCTCGCGGGTGAGCGAAACGAGCCATCCTCCTGCAACCTGCTGGGCGTGCTGGTGGCCCTGCGGGTCCAGCGGTGGCCCCGATGCGGGGACTCCCAGGCGCTCGCATGCCGCCGCGGACCAGAAGTTGAGCCACCCGAGAGCCATCGGCGCGACGCCGTCCAACAGATCCACGTGCAGCTCCGGGAGTCCCAGCTTCTCCTGCTCGTCGGGAGAGCTCGTCGGATCGTCGAGGCCGGTCACGTCGGCGGAGCCCCAGCGGGCGCTCACCGTCGCCGCCAGCTCGGCCAGGATCGTCGGCGCGGCCTCGACGAGGCGCGGCGAGGCGGGTGCCATGACCAGGATTTCCATGTCCCGTGGCTCGCCTTCGTGCGTGCGCCACTCCGAGTCCCTCGGCGCGACGGCGACGACGGCGGGGGAACCTGCTGCCGGTAGCGAAGAGCCGCCCTCGAAGGCCACGATGTCGTCGTAACCGAAGAGGCGCAGCTGGAAGCGCTCACCGCCATCGGGGGGCAGCGTCCGCTCGGCAGCACCGGGGAAGTGCGGGCGCATGGTCTGGACGACCCGGGCGAGGAGCGCGGGCTCGTCGTCGCAGGGCGGGGCGCACAGGATGAACGTGAGGTGCGTGGCGGCGGCGATGTCCATGGCGGCTGGCAGCGTTAGTGCCGTACTCGACGGACGGCAAGCGACGGGTGAGGGGGCGCGCTCGCGCGCCTGACCGACCTGACGCTGCTGCAGTAGATGTCTTCGCTTTTTGCGTCCGCCCTGGGATGCGTTAGATTCAACGTCACTGGACGTGGTCACCATCAGGACTCCCCTCAGCGCTCCGTAGGCTCTTGGAGAGGCCCACCAACGCGGTGGACTCGATGGATCGCCTCGCCCGAAGCGTCGAGCAATCGATGCGCGTCGAGGGCTACCCGGTGTCGCACGCGGAAGCGCTCTCGTCTGCCGAACGCGTCCTGCAGAGGTAATCGT
>PLEY01000142.1:222-61841 GCA_003136595.1 Burkholderiales bacterium | reverse complement strand
TCTAGCGCAGAAACAGGGCGAGCGCCTGAACGCGACTGCGTACGCCCAGTTTGGCGTAGACCGAAGACAGATGGGCCTTGACGGTGTTTTCGTTGATGGCGAGTTCCGAGGCGATGACCTTGTTCGGACTGCCCCCGAGCGCGCGCTCGAACACCTGGATCTCGCGATCAGTGAAGCCATATTCGGAGCACTTCGAGCGCTGCAGCGAGGTCAGAACCATCGCGGTGTCGGCGTCGGCAACGCGCGGAAATGTCCCCGCGTCGACCAGGTAGCCAAGACTCGACGAGATGTAGCGCTCATTGGCGAGCAGCGCGCGCACCGCGCGCCGCAGACCATCCACGGACTCCTCCTTGGAGATGAAGCCTGCGGCACCAAACCGGAAGGCGCTCTCGATATCGAGGCCGTCACGGGACGCGGAGAGGATCGCCGTCAGCGTCCCGGGATGGTGGCGCGTGATCTCGCGAAGCAGATCCCATGTCGATGCGTTCGCGAGGCGAAGATCGAGCAGGACGAGCTTCAGGTCGGGATGAGCCCTAAGGCTAGCCAGCGCGCTGGCATGAGAGTCGGCCTCGATCAATTCGAGCTCTGCGATCCCGCTTTCCTGGGAAGAGAATGCGAGCCGCAGGCCATCTCGAACAAGTTGGTGATCGTCGATGACGAGTAGTTTCAAAGCAGTCTCCTAGCTGCCCGATTATAGGTTGCGCCCGTCAGAGGCGAGGCTAAACTTTTGGGTAATTGCCTCTCAAGCCTCAAGTTCTGGATACTCGGTTGGAGACGAAAAGAATTCGAGGCCCGGGCTGGATCGAATGGCCAGTCGACCGAGCCTGCGGGCTGGATGCGTGAACACAGACTGAGTCTACCCTGACACCGCGCCATCTCCGCCTGCGTGGCCCGCCGAAACGCCACCTTTCCCGTTGAACGAACCACGCGGAGCACGAACCATGAAGTCGGGAAGCGGGCGGCTGATGAGAGGCTTTGATGCGGCTGCCCGATGGGACCGATGGCACCGATGGGACCGATGGGACCGATGGGACCGAGCCGGCCGCCTGCAGGTTGATTCCAGGGTGACTACAGGGGCGCTGCCTGGGCCCCGCTGTTTGACCTTCTGCGTGTGCTGGCGTGCCTGCACACGCCGCCTGCGCGCGATGCCTGCGTCCTCCTGCCCGTATACCGAAAGGATGAGCGCGTGGCCGAACTGATTCAAAGCCTGACCAGCAGTTTCAGCGAACTCGCAGCGCACTACGACGTCCTCGTGGTCGGCTCGGGCTACGGCGGCGCGGTGGCCGCAAGCAGGCTCTCCGGGGCGCTGAAACCGGACGGCTCGACCGTGCGAGTGTGCATACTGGAGAAAGGTCGCGAGCATCGTCCCGGCGAGTTTCCGGACACGGCGACCGCGGCGGCCGAGGAGTTTCAGGTCATTGTTGACGGGGAGCGCGTCGGCCGCGAGGATGCCCTCTACGAATTTCATGCCGGCCGTGACATCAGCGTGTTCAAGGGCTGTGGACTGGGCGGCAGTTCGCTTGTCAATGCCAACGTCAGCCTCGAGCCCGATCCCCGGGTGTTCACCGATCCCCTGTGGCCGGTCGAATTGACGGCAGACACCGGCCAGCGCCTCGCCACCGGTTACGAACGGGCGCGAGCCATGCTCCGGCCGCAGCCCTACCCGCAATCCGCACCGACGCCGGCCAAGCTCGCTGCTCTGGAGTCGATCGCGAGCGCCCTGGGCATGGGCTGCGAGCGGCCGCCGATCAACGTTTTCTTCGGTGCCCCCGGGCCGAATCCGGTGGGTGTGACCCAGCATCCGTGCACAGGGTGCGGTGATTGCGTCTCCGGCTGCAACGTCGGCGCAAAAAACACCCTTCTCATGAATTATCTGCCGGACGCCAAAGCGCGGGGTGCGGACATCTTCACCAGTGTCTGCGTGACCCGGGTGGCGCGCGCGGCCGAATCGGGTTGGCGCGTCTACTTCCGGCGTCTGGATGTCGGGCGGGAGCTGTTCGATGCGCCCGAGGAGTTCGTCGAGGCCGGGATCGTCATCCTCTCGGGGGGGACACTCGGCTCGACCGAGGTCCTGTTGCGCAGCCGCGCCGAGGTTCCCCTGTCCGATTGCCTCGGGCGACGCTTCACCGGCAACGGCGACATCCTCGCATTCGGCTTCGACCTCGACCTTCGGGTGAACGGCATCGGCTGGGGCACCGAGCGGGGCGATGCCCGGGATCCTGTGGGCCCCTGCATCACCGGACTGGTTGATTGCCGCAGTCCGGCGCGGCCACTCGAGACCGGCTTCGTGATCGAGGAGGGTTCGATCCCCGGTGCGATGGCCCCCTACATGGCTGCATTCCTCGAGGCATCCAAGGTGCTAAGCGATGGCGACGCCGGGATGCTGGGCGGCAAGTCTGCGCTGCACTTCGCCCACAGCACCGAGAGTTTCCTGCTCGGGCCACGGCATGGAGCGGTCAGCCACACCCAGACCTTTCTTGTCATGGGTCAGGATGGCGAGGGCGGTCAAATCCGCCTCGTCAACGACCACCCGCAGATCGAGTGGCCGGGTGTCGGGAATCTGCGAGCCATCAGCGAACCCAATCAGGTGCTCGAGCGGGCCACCCGCGAGCGCGGGGGAATCTACATCCGCGATCCGATCTGGACCAAGGAGCTCGGTGAGCGTCTCGTCACCGTGCATCCGCTGGGCGGCTGTCCGATGGCCGCCAATGCCGAAAGCGGTGTTGTGAACCACAAGGGACAGGTGTTCAGTTCGCCCACAGGGTCCGCGGTCTACCCGGATCTCTATGTCTGCGATGGGGCGATCATGCCCCGCTCACTGGGGGTCAATCCGCTTCTCACCATCACCGCGCTGGCCGAGCGCAACGTGGCGCTGCTCGCCGAGGACCGCCAGTGGACGATCGACTACATCCCGGCCCGTCTTCTGCCCCGTCCTGCCAGCGGACCGCGTCCGATCGGGATCCGCTTCACGGAAATGATGACGGGCTCGATCACGATCGCGACCGCAGGGGCGCCCTCGGACTGCAGTTTCGTGCTGACGATCGAGTCCGACGATGTCGACCAGCTGGTCGATGCGCCCAATCATCCAGCCCGGATTTCGGGCAACGTCAGGGCGCCAGGGATATCGCCTCTGCCACTGGAGGTCATCGACGGGCAGTTCGCCCTGTTTGTCGGCGATCCGTCCCTGGTCGAGACCAAGATCATGCGCTACCGACTGCAGCTGCGCGCCGAGGACGGCAGCGAGTACCGGTTTCTTGGGCAGAAATTCGTGCGTGATCACGGCGGCTTCACGGCCTGGGCCGACACGACGACCCTGTTCGTCGAGATCCGGCGTGCCGGCGCTGATGATCTCTGGGCCCGGGGCGTTCTGAAGATTCCCGCCCCTGATCTGCTCAAGCAGCTCCTGACGATGCGCGCGGTGGGTGCGGGGTCCACTGAGGATCGCTTGCGCGCCTTCGAGAAATTCGGACGCTACTTTGCAGGTACCCTGTTCGAGACCTATGGGGGTCTCGCCTCGAAATATCCCTTCTTTGGCGAACCCGACACACCGGCGACCGCCCGCAGGATCCGGCCTTTGCGTGCGCCGCTGCCCACGGTGCATCTGTTCATGACCGACGATGGCAAGGTGCTGCGCCTGACCCGCTATCGAGGCGGCTCACGCGGCCCGGTCCTGCTGATCCATGGGCTGGGTGTATCAAGCCGGATCTTCTCGATCGACACCATCGATACCAATCTGGTCGAGTCGCTCTGCGTGCAGGAGTTCGATGTCTGGCTTCTGGACTATCGGGCCAGTATCGCCCTGCCGCTGTCGTCGACCCGGTTCTCAGGTGACGAGGTGGCCCGCTACGACCACCCGGCGGCAGTCGCCGAGGTCCTGCGCCGCACGGGTGCATCAAGCGTGCAGGTGGTCGCCCACTGCTTCGGAGCGAACACCTTCTTCATGTCCTTGATGCGCGGTATCGCGGGGGTTCGAAGCGTCGTCTTCTCGCAGGTCGCAGGACATCTGATCGCCCCGTTCGCCAACGAGATCCGAGCCGGATTGCATCTGCCCGGATTCCTGGATCGCTTGGGGATAGCCACCCTGAGCGCCGCCGTCGCCGGCAAACCGGACTGGCATGAACGGCTCTTTGACATCACTGCCGCCTTGAACCCGACGGTGCTCTTCGGGGAGCACTGCCAGAGTGCCTGCTGCCACCGCATCTCCTTCCTGTACGCGCCGCTCTTTCAGCACGCCAATCTGAACGAGGCCACCCACGAAGCCCTGGATGAGCTGTTCGGCGTGGCCAATATCGAGGCTTTTGAGCACCTCACGCAGATGGTCCGGCGCAGCAAGGTGGTCGAGCATGATGGAACAGACAGCTATCTTCCGGCGGATCCGGCGCAGCTTGAGCGTAACCTGTCGCATACCAACATGAAGATTCTCCTTCTGCAGGGCGAACTGAATCAGTGCTACCGACCCGAGGGGACCCTGGCGGACCAGAATCTGCTGCAATCAGTCTTTGATCCCGCGCGCGTGAAGCGCATTGTGATCCCCGGCTACGGGCATATTGACTGTATCTTTGGCAAGAACGCAGCGGGTGACGTCTATCCGCATATCATTGAACACCTGAATCTGAACCGCGACTCCTAGGCGCAAGCCGGCCCGAGCGGGCGTGTGGCCAGCGCCTGGGGCTCCTTAGTGCCAGAAGCACGAAGACGTTGAGCACCACGACCATGCAAGTCTTAGCTGCGCCTCCTGCACCCCGGCCCGTCCCGTGGCATTGCGGCTCTGGTGCGCGCCCTCGCTGGGCACCGGAACCGGCATGAGCACGCCTGACTTCGACGTCGTGGTCGTGGGCTCCGGATTCGGGGCTGCGATCGCCGCCTGGCGGCTGGCCACGCAGGGACGCAGCGTTCTCATCCTCGAGCGCGGCAGGCGCTATGCGCCCGGTGAGTTTCCAAGAGATCCGCGCGACACCGCGCGCATCTTCTGGGATGGCGAGCATCCCGAATCCAGCGCCGGTCTCTACGAGGTACGGTTTCATTCGGGGATCGCGACCACGGTTGCCAGTGGTGTGGGCGGGGGTTCGCTCATTTATGCCAACAATCTGGTACGGCCGGATGCCGAGGTGTTCGCTCAATGGCCCCGACCCTTCTCGGCACAGATGCTCGAGCCGCTTTTCGGGCGCATCGAGGAGGTACTGACCCCAAGCCCCGTGCCCGACCTGTACCGGTTGCCCAAGCGCACGATGTTTCGCGATGCCGCGAGCGCCCTCGGGCGGCCGGTCTTCGACACCCGCCAGGCGGTCTCATGGATGACGCCGACGAACCCCGGGCAGGGTCATTGTGTCCTGTGCGCCGAGTGTGAATTCGGGTGCAACCATGGCGCGAAGAACACGGTGGACTTCACCTTCTTGCGCGAGGCGATGGCGGCGGGCGCGAAGCTGTGGACGTCGTGCCTGGTCTCGCACGTTCTGCCCTGCGCATCGCTCGCCTATGGTCGACCGGCTTCCTATACGGTGCAGTACCGCGATCTGGGAACCGGACGCGAGGCGCGGGTCACGGGGCGCCGCGTGGTACTGGCGGCCGGCACTCTGGGCACGGCAGAAATCCTGTTGCGCAGTCGCGAGTCGGGAGCGCTACCTGCGCTCAGCGGCAGGCTCGGTCACGGATTTTCAGGGAACGGTGACTTTCTTGCGACACTGCAGGGCAGCCGCGTCGCCCTCGATCCGTGGTATGGACCCGATGTCACATCAGTCATGAAGTTCAGCGGTGGCGGGCCTCTGTTCACGCTGGCTGCACCCTCGTTCAATCAGGCGACCATGAACTATCTGGCGTCATTGGGGCAGGGGCGTGAGCACCATGCCTCGTGGCTGTCGAACCTGGCCTGGCCGCATCTGGGTGCGGCGCTGCGCATGACCTTTGCCGCGGGACTGGTGGGCAAGCCCCTTGCGCTGGCGATGCCGGGGGCCGGCCCTGCCGACCGCATGTCGTGCCTGTTCGCACTCGGCCGGGATAACGCCAATGGCAGGCTCGTCCTGAAACAGGGTCGTCTGGACATCGAATGGAATTACGCCGAGGAGAATCGTGGACTCATCGATGCCATGCGCGCGGCCATGCGGCAGGTGGGCGACTTTTATGGTGCGACGATGGCTCCGCTCGCGACCTGGGACCTGTTCGAGAAGACCATGACGGTCCACCCGCTGGGTGGCTGTGCCATGGCGAACAGTTCCGCCGAGGGGGTCGTGGACACCTCGGGCCAGGTGTTCGGTTATCCGGGACTGCACGTCAGCGATGCGTCGGTGATTCCTTCGTCAATCGGATTTCATCCGGTGCTGACCATCAGTGCCGTCGCGCTCAAGTTCGCCGATGACATGGTCAAGATGGCCCTTTAGCGGACCTGGGACTGCGACTAGACGGAGCAGTACTTTTCCTGGATGGCGGCGTCGGCGAGCAGGGCGGCTGCCGATCCCTCGTGCACGATCCGGCCCTGATCCAGGATGTACGCGCGGTCCGAGATCGACAGGGCCAGCTCGACATTCTGCTCGACCAGCAATAGCGTCGTCCCCTCGGCCTTCATCCGTTTGAAGAGCTCGAACATCTCGTCGACCAGAATCGGCATGATGCCTTCGGAGGGCTCATCGAGCAGCAGCATCTTCGGCTTGGCCATCAGCGCACGGGCGATCGCAAGCATCTGCTGCTCGCCTCCTGAGAGGGACGCGCCGTCCTGATCGAGGCGTTCCTTGAGGCGGGGAAACGTCAGGGCGATCTCGTCGATTCTCTGCGCGGTGCGGTTGCGGTCCCGGCTTGCGGTCAACCCCAGCGCCAGGTTCTCCCTGACCGTCAGCCCCGGCACGATTCCGCGCTCCTCGGGGACGTAGGCGAGTCCCCCGTGGTAGCGCTTGTGGGTTGCCTCGCCCAGGTACTCCTGTCCATCGAACCGCACGCTTCCCGAATGCTTGGCGACGAGGCCCATGAGGGTACGCAGGGTCGTGGTCTTGCCCGCCCCGTTGCGGCCCATGAGGCTGACGATCTCACCTCTGGCCACCTGCAGCGATACGCCCTGAACCACATGACTGCGCTCGTACCAGGCATTGAGCAGACTGACCTCGAGCAGGAAGCCGGAGTTCATTTGCCGCCCAGGTAGACGCGCCGCACTTCCGGGTTGGTACGGATCGCCTCGGGCGAGCCTTCAGCCAGGACCTCTCCGTGATGCAGGACCACGAGTCGCTCGCAGATTCCCATGACGAGCTTCATCTTGTGCTCAACCAGGATCACGGTCCTCTCCTTGGCCAACGTCACGATCAGGTTCATCATGACGCTCGTCTCCTCGGGCGACATGCCTGCGGTCGGCTCGTCCATGAGCAGGAGGCGCGGATCGCAGGCCAGTGCCATCGCCACCTCGAGCGCGCGCTGCTGACCGTGGGCGAGATCACCGGCAATCCGATCGCGGGCCGCAGCAAGGCCGACCCGCGCAAGGAGCGCATCAGCCGCCTCGATGACGCTGCGCATCTGGGCCCGGTCGCGCAGCAGCTGATAACGCGCATGCCGCATCTGCGCCGCGACGCGCACGTTCTCATGAGCGCTCAGCCGCTTGAAGATGTTCGTGATCTGGAAACTCTTGGCAATGCCATGGCGTGCGAACTCATGCTGAGGCATGCCCGTCAGGTCCTTGCCATGCAAGCGCACGCGTCCTGCACTCGGCGTCCGCGCCCCGCTGACGATGTCAAAGAAGGTGCTCTTGCCGGCGCCGTTCGGGCCGATCACCGCGCAGAGCTTGCCTTCCTCGAAGGCGAGACTGACCGCAGAGAGCGCCTGGAAGGTGCCGAAACGCTGCGACACGTTCACGACCTCGAGGGCTGGAGCACTCATGGGCTGGTCCTGTGGCTCATGGCGCGCCGGGCATCGATCCAGGCCAGCGCGCTGCCCCAGACGCCCTTGGGAAAGAAGATCACGCAGATCATGAATATGATCCCGACGACACCCATCCAGTGCGCGGTCAGATTCGTGACGGCATCCTCGAGGAAGAGGTAGATGCCGGCGCCGACAAACGGGCCGAAGAAGGTGCCCATCCCGCCCAACAGGCACATCATGACGGCCTGGCCCGACTGGAGATAGTGAAGCGAGTCGATCGGAACGATCGACAGGTGGAGGGCGCGCAGCCCCCCTGCCAGCCCACAGATTCCCGCCGACAGGACAAATACCAGCACCTTGGTCTTCGCGACGCTAAAGCCGCAGGCTGCCGCGCGCGTCTCATTCTCGCGCACCGCCTCCATCACCGCGCCGAACGGCGAATTCAACAGGCGCGATACGAACCAGAGCGCGAGACCCACGAACACCAGGATGACGTAATACTTCGTGAGCGGATTGAGGAAATCCAGGTGCCATCCGAACAGGGTGACCGATGGGACCGAGATGCCGCGCAGGCCGTTTTCCCCTCCGGTCCAGCGGTCGGCCTTATAGACNNCCCATCACGACCCCGAGCAGCACCGCTGTGGCGACGCCAGCCGCGAGGGCGAGCGGCCAGGGGATCCCGAACTCGAGCATTGCGATGCCCGTTGCATAGCCGCCGATTCCGAAGAAGGCCGCGTGTCCGAAGGAGAGGAGCCCGGTGTAGCCGAACAGGAGATTGAACCCCACCGCGTAGAGGCCAAAGACGAGAATGTTGATCGCGAGCGCCTCGTAGGGCATCACCAGCGGGAAAACCGTGAGGGTCGCGAGGACGAGGGGGACACGCCAACGCACGAGACTGGAATACATGCCTAGCCCATGAATCCTGACTTGCCATAGAGTCCCTGCGGCTTGAGCAGCAGGATCATGGCCATGAGAACGAATACCGAGAGATCGGCAAAGTCAGGCGCGAAGAGCGAGGTCATGCTGAACACGATCCCGACCAGCAGTCCGGCGACGACGGCGCCCGAGAGCGAGCCCAGTCCTCCCACCACGGTCACGACGAACGACTCCGCGAGGACGGGGATACCCATTTCCGGATTGACGCCGCGGATCGGTGCGGCGAGCGCGCCCGACAGCCCGGCGATCGCAGTCCCGAGCCCAAACACCAGCAACCAGACGCGCGAGAGGTCGACGCCCAGCACCCGCACGATGTCCGGATTTCGCGACCCGGCCCTGATGATGAGTCCATAGCGGGTTTTCTCGATGAACAGCCAAAGCGCCAGGATCACGCTCGCGGCGGCCCCGATCAGGAACAGGCGGTAGAGCGGGAACATTCCCACACCGATGTTGACCGCCCCGCGCAGTTGCGCAGGCGTTGAGGTGGGCAGACCCTCGATCCCAAATACCATACGGACCGCCTCGACCAGGACGTAGGAGAGCCCGAAGGTGAGCAGGAGCGGATAGTCGATGCCGCGGCCGTAGAGCGGCCTGACCAGGACGCGTTCGACCGCCATGCCGATTGCAGCCGATGCGAGCGGCACAAGAATGAGGCTAAACCAGAAGTTCCCGGTGGCGCCCAGGAAATAGACGCCCAGAAAGGCACCGACCATGAAGAACGCCCCGTGTGCGAAGTTCACGATCCCCATCATCCCGAAGATGAGCGACAGCCCGATGGCAAGCAGCGCAAACACGGCGCCCAGAGACACACCGGTGACCAGCTGCAGGATGAAGAGGGGGAGAGTCAGATCGTCCATGGCGAGTCAGGCGCTCAGGTCCTGGTCACGCCA
Source organism: Burkholderiales bacterium (assembly GCA_003136595.1). Lineage (GTDB taxonomy): Bacteria > Pseudomonadota > Gammaproteobacteria > Burkholderiales > Burkholderiaceae_D > BOG-994. The sequence goes on along the minus strand of PLEY01000142.1, from coordinate 52,182 downwards.
TGGCCGAGCTCGTCGCAGGTGCGCAGATTCTTCTCGTCTGGGGCCTCGACGGCCAGGATCTTGAACACGTCATACTTGTCCTTCATCGCCGTGGACTTCGATTCGACGATGATCACCGACTGCACCGACTGGTGGTCGCACTTGCGATAGAACTGCTCGCCCTTGTACCAGTTGTAGCGCAGCTGCCGCAAGGCGATGCTGACCTTCAGGGATTCGGTCGAGTCGGCATCCTTGACGGCCTGCAGCACGCTCTTGATCCCGGCATAGCCGAGCGCGCCATAGTCGGAGGGTACCGCCCCGCCGTAGGCCTTGCGGAACGCATCATTGAACGTCCGGGCGGTCGGGACCGTATCCTCGATGCCCCAGTAGTATGACGTGCCGCCAAGGATGCCCTCGAAGGCGTCGGCACCCCCGGCCTGGCGCGCCGTATACAGCAGTACCGGCGTGATGATCTTGGTCGTCGATTTCAGGCCGAAGTCGGTGGCCTGTTTTGCCGAGTTGAGGAGGTCGCGCCCAAAATTGCACAGCACCAGGACGTCCGGCTTGAGCGCCTGGATGCGGGGCAGAAAGGCCGAATAGTCCGATGCCCCGAGAGGATGACGGATGTCGGCCAGGGTCTTGACACCGAGGCTGGCACCGGCCCGCTCGAAGCCCCGCACCATCTCGTGCCCATAGGCGTAGTCCGCCGTGAGATAGACCACGTTCTTGCCGAATTTGGGGAACGCGTAGCGAGCCACGGCGCCCGCCGTGACATGGGGATTCAGGGCTTCGTGAAAAGTGTAGAGGCTCCAGTCGCTGGCCTCATTGATCGCGTCGGACTGGCTGATCGAGTTAAAGAGGATCTTGCGATCCTTGCAGACGTTGTTGACCGTGAGTGTCGTCGCGGCCGAAAGGGAGCCGACGATGAAGTCGACCTTGTCCTTTTCGATCAGTTCCAGCGTCCGCGAGGCGGCCTCGCCGGGATTGAGCTTGTCGTCACGCACCAGGATCTCGGCCATGCGTCCCTTGTAGCCGCCCGCTGCATTGAACTCCTTGATCGCGAGCTCGGCGGCACGGACCTGGTCCTGTGCCTCGGCCGAGAAGGCGCCGGTCAGGGGGGTCGGAAAGCCGATTTTGATGGTCGCGGTCTGCGCGCGCACCGCAGGCGCCCAGAGCGGTGCCGTGGCGAGCGTGCCTGCGCCTGCGAGGACCAAGCTCCTGCGGCGATGATTCGGTCGGGAAGTGTCCAAGTCTGTCTCCTATATTGTGTGCAAGCGGGTCCATCGTACAAGCCGGTCACTCGAGGCTGCGGGTGCGGCCGATTGAAACATCACACCTAGGCAGGCGCTGGGTGAATCCTGCGAGCACCTCGTCCCGGTCTGAAGTCGATGGCGGTGTCCTCGAGGACGCGGCGCGCATCACGGCCCGGCGCCGCCGGTGCGCTCTGACCAGGTTGCCCCTGCGCCTGCATGTAGGCGCCAAGCTCACGGGCCCGCTCGACGATCAGAAGGCCGACCGGCTGGCGCGCCTCGTGATAGGCGAGGAGGGCCTCGGGACCGGCGCCGTGGCGCTCGATGCACTCGCATACGGACAGCGCATCCTCGGCCGCCTTGGTGACCCCCATGCCCACGTGCGGACGCGCCACGAACGCGGCATCGCCCATGAGCGCCGCGCGTCCGAAGGCGAGTTGCTCGGAGGCGACGTCACAGATGGGCTGCAGGAAGGGTTGGGGGGTCTTCTCGAGCACTTCGACGAACTGCGGCGCGAGCAGCCGCCGCGCGTCCGCCCGCATGCGCAGGATGTTGACTTCAGCGATGCGGTTGGGGGGGATGCCGCCCGGATGATGCATGCCGCCGCTGTCAGTGAGGAGCTCCTCGAGCACCTTGCCTCGCGCGCCGCGGTACCAGACGAAGTTGTAGCGTCGCTCGCCGCGACGCGAGGAGTTGCCAGCGCCGGCCACGGGATACCCGAGGATCTGCTCTCCCGGAGGAAGGCAAAAGCCGAAATGCTCGAACAGGGACGCGTGCGTGTCCTCCGACAGCGCCGCCTCATCACAGACCCCGCGCCATGCCACATAGCCTGCGTAGAACGGCTGGACGTGCGGTGCAAGCTGGGCGCGGACAGTCGAGCGCAGTCCATCGGAGGCCAAGAGCAGATCGCCCTCGAAGCCCGTGCCATCGCCGCAGCGAGCGCTGACCGCGCCTGCCGATTGCAGGAGCGCTGTGACCTCCTTGCCGCGGTGGTAGCACGGGCTTGGCAAGAGTTCGAGCAGGATCTGGTAGAGCCTCGCCCAGGATGTCAGGAGCTGCGGCAGGGGCAGACTCGCGGCCACAGCGCCCCCGGGGTCGAGCACACGCCTCGAGGCGACCTCCACGCCCAGATTCTCGGCGCTCGCTGCACCCGCTGCGCGCAGTGCCCGAAGGAGGGAGGGATGGGTGACGATGCCCGCGCCGCGTCCGTCGAGCGCGCTTGGGGACTTCTCCAGGACCGCGACCTCGTGGCCCGCACGCAGCAGCAGGTTGGCAGCGAACAATCCCCCGAGCGAGCCGCCGACGATGATGATGCGGGCCACGCGGATCAGCCGGCTGCGGTAGGTTGTCCGGCGGCCTCGGCGGCCGGAAAGTTGAGCTCGATCACGACCCCGTTGGGGTCGTCGAGGAACACCTGGTACAGACCGATGAGCGGCACCATGCGCTCGCGAAAGGTGACGCCCAGCCCACGCAGATGCGCGAGGGTCTTGGCCAGCCCGCTTGTGAAGAACGCGACATGGTCGACGACGCCGGTGCCCAGCGTGCCGTGTGGATCGCGGTCTCCGAGATAGCCCTTCAAGCCCTGGGCGTCGCCCGGATCGATGCCGATGATGTGCACGACCGCATTGGCATAGTTGTCGTGGTCACCGGCGTACAGCCAGAGTCCGGGGAAGGGAAACGGCGGACGCGGTCCCACAGAGAGTCCGAGCACGTTTTCATAGAAGGTCCGGGAGGCCTCGAGATTGGTGGTGCGAATGGAAAAGTGGTTCAGGGCGAGTGTCATGTCATCCTCTCGATTTGCGCATCGGATCGACCCGGCGGGCGCCGGGTCGCCCCTGGACGGCCCGCGCGGGTCGGGCCAGGATTTCCCGGGTTGACATCAGGTAGGCGCGGACCCGGTCCCGGATGTAGAGCGCCTCGCTGCGCGGTGTGTTCCGGCTGTGCACTGCCTGCCCATAGACCCACTGCCGCAGCTTCATGTAGAAGATGCCACCGTGCAGGCCCATGAGCAACTCCAGTTCGCGCGCACTCGCCCGACCGCGCGTCGAGACGCCACGATAGATACGCGTCTGCCGGATCAGTCGTGGAAACAGCCGGCGCCGCAGCAGTCCAAAGAACCGGTCCGGAATGGTGCGGTCCGAGAGTCCCGAGAAGATCAGGATCCGCACCCACTCGGGCGACAGGACCTCTTTGGCATACCAGCGGTAGAAGCGGGTCATCTTGCGCTCGATGTCGAGGTCGGGATCATCAAGCAACCCCTCCCAGCGCGCGTCCCAGCGGCCCTCGAAGAGCTGCTCGTACATGCGATCGACCAGCGCCTGCTTGGTGGGAAAGTAATGGAACAGCAGCGCGTGCGTGATCCCGATGTCGCGCGCCAGTTCGCGTAGCTGACCCTCCAGGCCTCGCTCAGAGAAGAACTTGATCGCGCCCTCGAGGATCTGCTGTTCACGCTCGGCGCTGCGCAAGCGCGTCCGAAGGGCGGCTTTCGGCGGTCGGTCGGCTGCTGCAGTGCGCAATTTTTTCCTCGTTTCAGATGCGCCGATTCTATCTCTATTTACCGCTTGGTCAATACTGTTGTGGATGGATTATGATAGGCACTAACGAGATGCGGGAGAACCCTAATGGAGTTGACGGGCAGCGTGATGATTCCTGCAGCGCGCGCCAGCGTCTGGCAGGCGCTCAATGATCCGCAGGTGCTTGGCGAGTGCATCCCGGGCTGCGAAGAAGTCAGACAGGTGTCGCCCGACGAGTTGCTTGCGCGCGTGGCGGTGAAGCTCGGCCCGGTGCGGGCGCGCTTCGTGGGTCGCATACTGAAGAGCGATGTGCGCGAGAACGAAGGGTATCGTCTTGAATTCGAGGGCTCGGGCGGCGCGGCCGGATTCGCCAAGGGGAGTTCGAGTGTGACGCTCATCGATCGCGGTGCCCACACCGAGCTCTCCTATTCGACCAACGCCGCGGTCGGCGGCAAGCTTGGCCAGATCGGTGGACGACTCATCGACGTCTCCGCCCGCCAGTTGGCCGACCAGTTTTTCCAGAGCCTGTCCCGTCAGTTTGCACAAGACCCGCCGGCACAAGACCCCGATGCCAGCGAGCCACCCGCGGCCCCGGGCGCCACCGCTCGCCATCAGTTTGCAGCACGGAGCAGCCACGGCGGCGGCATCTCCGAGGCGGCGCGCATCCTCTGGTTCACCCTGGGCGTCGCCTCGACGGCTGTCGGCGTGCTGATCGGCTCATTTCTCGTGCGCTAGGATCCCACCATGAAAGCGCCCCTCTTCGACTTCGTGACCGCCGAGAATCTTCACCAGGTCTTCGAACTCCTCGAGCAGTATGGGGATGATGCGCGCCTTCTGGCCGGTGGCCAGACCCTCCTTGCGACGCTGAACATGCGGCTCTCCGAGCCGAGCGTCGTGATCGACATCAGTTCGCTTGCGCCGCTCAAGGGCATCCGCCTCGAGGACGGGTGGCTGCGCATCGGCGCACTCGTCACGCACACGGAGATCGAGGAGTCGCCACTCGTGGCCCGGCATGCGCCACTACTGCGCCTTGCTGCCCCCCATATCGCGCACCGGGCGATCCGCAACCGGGGCACCTGGGGCGGCTCGCTGGCCTTTGCGGATCCGGCGGCCGAGTGGCCCGCCTGCGTCCTCGCCCTGGATGCGCAGATCGTCATCGCCGCTCGCAGCGGGGTGCGGCGGGTGCCAGCCAGCGAGTTCTTCAGGAGTCTCTACAGCACCGCCCTCGGCCCTGGCGAGGTGCTCGTCAGCGCGGATGTCCCCGTGCGCCGTGAAGATTCGGTCTGTGCTTTCGAGGAGCTCGCGCGGCGCCATGGAGACTATGCGATCGTGGGCCTTGCCGGGTGCGCGCGCTGGGATGGTGCTCGCCTCGCGGACGTCAGGCTCGCCTATCTGGGCGTTGGAACAACGCCGCTGCGCGTGCCGCGCACCGAAGCCCTCTTCGAGGGGCGGTTTCCGGATGCAGCGGTGCTGGCCGCGGCCGATCGCGAGCTGCGCCTGGAACTCGCCGGACACCTCGAGCCGATCGCAGATCTGACCAACAGTGCCGCCATGAAACGGCAGCTCGCCGCGGTGCTCCTGCGGCGTGTTGTGGAGCAGTTGGCAGCCCTCCCCGGGGAGACTCCATGAGCACCAATCCGACCCAGTCGATCCGCGTCATCATCAACGGCCGGGCCGGCCGGTATGCTGTCGAGCCGCGCACCCACCTGGTCGATTTCCTGCGTGAGGCGATCGGCTTGAAGGGGGCGCATCTTGGCTGCGAGCACGGTGTCTGTGGCGCGTGCACGCTGCGTCTGGATGGACAGATCGTGCGCGGCTGCCTGGTGCTCGCCCAGCAGGCGGACGGCCACAGCGTCGAGACCGTCGAGGGACTGAGCGAATCGGGGGCGATCGCCGATCTGCAACAGGCGTTTCTGGCGCGCAATGCGATGCAATGCGGATTTTGCAGTTCGGGCATGCTCCTGACCGCCGCCGAGCTTCTCGAGAAGCGGCCCGAGGCGAGCCGCGACGAGGTTCGCCTGTGGATCTCGGGCAACTACTGCCGATGCACGGGCTATCACGCGATCGTTGATGCGATCTGCGACGTCCTCGAGGCACGGCGTGTCGCCGCAGCAGGCAGCCCCTCATGAATGCCCCCGACCACGGAGCAGGCGGCCTGCCCGCGCTCACCGAAGACCAGCGTTACATCGGTGAACGCGTGCCGCGCAACGGCGCGAGGAGGCTGCTCGAAGGGCGCGCGACCTATGTGGACGACATCGAACTGCCGCGCATGGTGCATGTGGTGTTCTGGCGCTGCCCGGTCGCGCATGCGCGCATCGTGGAGATCGATTCCCGCTTGGCGAGCATGATGCCCGGCGTCGTCGCCGTCGTCGATGGCCATGAGATCGCCCGGATCTGCAAGCCCTGGGTCGCAACGCTTGGGCATCTCGCCGGCATGAAGTCGGCGCCGCAGTATCCGCTCGCGCTGGAGCGCGCCTGCTGGCAGGGTGAGGCGGTCGCCGCCGTTGTCGCCGAGTCGCGCGCCGCGGCCGAGGATGCCCTGCCATACCTCAAGGTGCGATTTGAAGAGCTCGCCGGAGTGGTCGACATGGCGGCGGCCGTGACGCCGGGTGCCACACTCATCCATCCGCAGCTTGGCGATAACATCTGTTTCGAGAGATCGATCGATACCGGGGCCGTGGACGCCGCCTTCGCTGCAGCCGATGTCGTCGCCGAGGCCAGCTTCGAGTTTGCCCGGCATACGGGCGTCACGCTCGAGCCGCGCTGCCAGATCGCCGACTGGAATCCGGCAGACCGGCGTCTGACCGTATACCACTCGCACCAGGCGCCGCACATGATGCAGGATCTCTATGCGCGCCAGTTTGATCTGGATGAGACCGCAGTGCGCGTCGTCTGCAAGGACGTGGGCGGCTCGTTCGGGATCAAGGTGCACGCGTATCCCGAGGACTTCGCCACCGTCGCCCTTAGCATCCTGCTCAAGCGGCCCGTCAAGTTCGTCGCCGACCGCCTCGAGTCGTTCGCGTCCGACATCCACGCCCGCGAACACCGTCTGTGGGGCCGGATCGCTGCAAACCGCGACGGCGAGATACTGGCCTTCGAGATCGACGACCTGACCGGGATCGGCCCCTATTCGATGTTTCCGCGCACCAGTGCGATCGAGGGCAACCAGGTCCTGAATCTGGTGGGTGGGCCCTATGCGCATCGGCACTACCGCGCGCGGCTGCAGGTGGTCTTCCAGAACAAGCCGCCCACGTGCCAGTACCGGGGCGTCGGTCATCCGATCGCCTGCGCCGCGACCGAGGGATTGGTCGACCTCCTCGCCGGCAAGCTCGGCATGGATCCGCTGGAGTTGCGGCGGCGCAATGTGATGCGCGACGACGCCTACCCGGCCAGCGGTGCTTCGGGGATCAGACTGGAGGGCCTGTCCCATCAGAAGTGCCTCGAGCGGCTCGCAACGCTCATGGATTACGAAGGTCTGCGCGCCGAGCAGGAGACGCTACGCAAGCAGGGGATCCACCGGGGCATCGGACTTGCGGTCCTGATCGAGCTCACCAATCCGAGCGCCGCCTTCTATGGTGTGGGCGGGGCCCGGATTTCTGCCCAGGACGGGGCGACCCTGCGTCTGGAGCCCTCCGGCCATGTCACGGTCATGGTGGGCGTTGGCGAACAGGGCCAGGGGACCGAGGGCATCTTCGCGCAGATCGCAGCCGATGCCGTGGGGGTTGCGATCGAGCACATCCGCGTGGTCACCGGGGACACCGAGGCCACGCCGTATGGCGGCGGTACCTGGGCGTCGCGCGGGGCGGGCATCGGCGGCGAGGCGGTGCTGCAAGCCGGTCTGGCTTTGCGCGAGGCCATCGTGGCCCTGGCGGCGGTGATCCTGAAAAAGGATCCCACCGCACTCGTGCTCGAACGCGGGGCGATCTTTGAGCGCGCGACGCGCGAAGTGCTGATGCCACTTGCCGAGCTCGGGCGCATCGCCTACTTTCGGCCGGATACCCTGCCCGCCGGAACCACGGCCGAACTGATGGTGACGCGCCATTACGCGCAGCGTGACTATCCGTTTGTCTTCACCAATGGTATCCAGGCCTCGTACGTCGAGGTCGATCCCGAGACGGGGTTTGTCAAACTCCTCGGCCACTGGGCGGTCGAGGATTGCGGTCGGGTTCTCAACCCGATGTTGGTCGACGAGCAGATCCGCGGCGCCATTGTCCAGGGAATCGGCGCGGCTCTTTTTGAGGAGTGTCTCTATGACGAGGCGGGACTGCTGCAGAACGGCAGCATGGCCGACTACCTCGTGCCAATGGCGAGTGAAATGCCCGACATCGCAGTGGCGCACGTGCAGACCCCGACCGCCACGTCCCGGCTCGGCGCCAAAGGTGCCGGCGAGGCCGGTACCGCCGGCGCGCCCGCTGCCGTGATGAATGCGATCAACGATGCGCTAAAGCCTTTCGGCGCGCAGATCCATCATCAGCCGGCGACACCCGAGCGCATCTTGCGGGCCCTGGGAAGAATCGCTTAGGCGGGATCCGCAGAGCACTACCGAAGCACAGCATCCGTCCCGTGCCCGGCAGCAGCAGGTGCTGCCGGCGGTTCGCAGCCGCAATGATGCTATGATGAATTCATGCTCAGTCCTTTGCCCACTGGGCGCGGCGTGGGGCCCGGATAGGCCCGCCGCCTCGGTCGTGAGCATGGACCTGGCGCGAGCGGCGAAGGGCTCACCGCGGTCCGCTCGCGATCCTCGCATGGTGCCGCGCCGCGCGCGGTGGTAAAGGAGCGGCACCGTGTCGCCCGGACCCGCCCACTGCAGGGGCCTTGTCGCTGCGGTTCAGCGCGGCCCGCTCGGCGCGGTAAGGGCTGGGACCCCATTGGATCGCGGCCGGCTGTAGAGCGTTGGCATCCAAGCCCCTGCTGCAATGAAACCGGCCTGAGCGGAGCAGCCCCTCTTTGGCCACAGCGCACTTCTGGAGTTTTGTGCATGGATCTTTCCCGCTTCCCGCGCCGCCGCTACACCCCACACGCAACACCGCTCGAATTCCTGCCCCGCTTCTCTGAGGCGCTCGGTGGGCCGCGGGTCTGGATCAAGCGTGACGACATGCTGGGTCTCACGCCCGGCGGCAACAAGACCCGCAAGCTCGAATTCCTGGTGGGCGACGCACTCGCCGTCGGCGCCGATACCCTCATCACCTGTGGTGCGCCCCAGTCGAACCATTGCCGAATCACGCTCGCGGCTGCCGTGAAGGAAGGCTTGCGCTGTCATTTCGTGATCGAGGAGCGCATTCCGGGCTCCTATCGGGCGAGTGCCGGCGGGAACAATTTCCTGTTCCGTCTGCTCGGAGTCGACAGCATCAGCGTGGTGCCGGCGGGCACCAACATGGCTGAGGCGATGCAGGCCGTGGCCGCGCGTGTGCGCGCCGAAGAGGGGCGGCCCTACATCATCCCGGGGGGCGGCTCGAACGCCATCGGAGGTCTGGGCTATGTCGCGTGCGCGCAGGAACTGCAGCAGCAATTCTTCGAGCAGGGCATCCGCTTTGGTCACGTCGTTGTCGGTTCCGGCAGTTCGGGGACGCATGGTGGCCTTCTCGCAGGATTTCTGGGCAACCATATCGACATACCGATCGTCGGTATCGGCGTTAGCCGGGATCCCGCGGAGCAGGATCCACTGGTTCACCAGGAGGCCCAGGCGGTGGCCGATCTCCTCGGTCTTGGCATCGGCATCCCGAGAAGCGCCGTGCTCAGTTTCGGAAATTGGTGGCGTCCGAAATATTCCCTGCCCAATGCCGCGATGGTTGAAGCCGTGCAGTTGCTCGCGCGCACCGAGGCCATCCTTCTCGATCCCGTCTACACGGGCAAGGTCATGGCCGGCCTGATCGGCCTCGCTCGCGAGGGTTATTTCCGCCGTGACGAGGACATCCTGTTCGTGCACACGGGCGGAGCACCTGCACTCCATGTCTACGAAAGTGAGATCCTGGATGAGACGCGTGGACCCTCGCTGTGAGCGCGACGGGCTGCGATCGGGCGCGTGCGGCCATGTCCTCGGCCCGGCTCTGCGAACCTCCGCAGTGGCCGCATGAAATATTTATGCTTTTTTGATGAAATGCAGCCCTAAACTTCTCCGCCGCGCCTCAAGCGCTCGCTAAACTTGTAACAATTTTCCGAACAGTCCAGGAGCTCGAGGGCCCGCCGGGTTCATCCACCTGGATTGATGCGGATCCAACGGATATCTTGAACCGATAATCTGACATGCCAGAGCGCGCGACAGCCTCCGAAGCACCCCTTAACTTTCCGTCCGCGAGCCTGCGCGCAGCGTCTCTGGCCCGGCTGGGCTTCGAGGAGTCCGCCACAGAGCCCGCACGTGCCCTCGGAGAGGTCTGGCGCCTGTGGTCGTGGCGCAGGATCTCGCCCGTCATCGCCGCCGTGTGTCTCGTGGTCGGCCTGTGTACCGGGTTGAGCTGGCTGGCATTCGAGCGTACCGACCTCGTCAATCCTCTGATGCTCTACGTCCTGGGATCGGCCCTGTGCGCCTTCTTTCTCGGGCGCCTGGCGACGGTGCTCGCCGCCTGCATCAGCATCGCTGCCTACGACTATTACTTTGTTCCGCCGCGTTTCTCCCTTGCGGTGACCGATCTGCGCTATCTGGTCACCTTCGGCAGCCTGCTCATCGTCTCTCTCGTGATCGCCAACTTGGCCGCACGCCTGCGCGAGCAGGTCCGACTGGCGCGGCTGCGGGAGGGTCACAACCGGGCCCTTTTTGAGCTCTCCAACGAGATCGCGACCATGCTTGAGCTCGAGCAGATCTTCAGCGCGCTCGGCAAGCGCGCGACGCTTGAGCTCGGTCGCTCCATGCGCGTCGTGCCGATCGGGAGCGAGCGTGGTGACAGCCCACCTGGGGGTGGAGAGGGGGGACGCAATGCGGTACGCGGAAAGGAGCACGGACAGGAGCGCGGGGAGGCTCGCGCTGAGCTCGTGATCCGGGCCAGCGGCAGGGCGCTCGCCACGCTCGAGAGTACCAGCGCGGAGCCCCAAGAGCCCCTCGGGGCCGAGGAGGAGCGGCTGGTACGCGGCCTTGTCAGCTTGGCCGGTGTCGCGGCCGAGCGTGCGCTACTCGCAACCGCCGCTGAGGTGGCGCGGCGTCATGCCGAGATGCAGGAGGTGCGCAATCTGCTCTTGAGTTCCATCTCGCACGACCTGCGCACGCCACTGACGGTGATTCTCGGGTCGGCTGCGAGCCTGCTTGAAGCGGGGCAGAATGTGGCGCCGGATACCGGACGCCTCTTGCTCGAGGGTATCGCGAGCGAAGCGCAGCGCATGTCGAGCCTGCTCAACAACATCCTGGAGATGACCTGGCTCGAGTCGGGCGCCGTGGAGCTGCGTACCAGCTGGAATGATCTGGAAGAGCTATTCGCCGCTGCACGCGCGCCGCTTGCACAGCGCCTCTCCGAGCGCGGGCTGAGCGTACAGGTCCAAGCCTCGCTGCCGCTTGTCGAATGCGACGGCGGGCTGATCTCCCAGGTCATCGGCAATCTCCTGGGCAACGCGCTCGAGCATACCCCGCCTGGCACACCGATTCATGTCACGCTCGCTGCGAGCGCCGAGGAGGTGACCCTCTCGGTGCGGGACTTCGGCCCGGGCATTCCTCCTGGCAAGGAGGACGAGGTGTTCCAGAAGTTCTACCAGGCCCATCCGGAAGCCTACCGCTCGGGCATGGGCTTGGGGCTTGCGATCTGCCGGACCATCTTGGAGCTGCACGGGGGCGAGGTGCGGGCGCGCAACTGCACGCCGGCCGGTGCCGAATTCTGGTTCAGCCTGCCGCTCTCGCCGAGTCCGGCGGTGCTCGCGACGGACTGAGCAAAGACGGTTCCATGAGTTCGAACAAGCCCACCATCCTCCTGGTCGAAGACGAAGAGGCGATCCGGAGATTTCTGCGCATCTCGCTCGAGGCCGAGGGCATCAAGGTGGTCGAGGCGCGCGATGGGGCGCTGGCACTTGCGTCGGCGCAGCGCTTTCGGCCCGATCTCTATATCCTCGATCTCGGACTGCCCGACCTGGAGGGCCTGGAGCTGATCGGCGCGCTGCGCGCCTGGACGCGCAATCCCATCATCGTGCTGACGGCCCGGGCCCAGGAGGCGCTGAAGGTCAAGGCGCTGGACGCGGGCGCCGATGACTATCTCACCAAGCCGTTTGGTATCCATGAACTCAAGGCGCGCGTGCGGGTTGCTCTCCGACATCTCGTGACCCTGGAGGACCCGGACGCGCGGCCGGTCTTCTCGATGGGGTCCGTGCGCGTCGATCTTGCGGACCGACGCATCCTGCGCGGCGAGGACGAGATCCATCTCACGCCCACGGAGTTCAGGCTCCTGACCATCCTCGCCCGGCATCCCGGCAAGGTGATCACCCACGGCGCCCTGCTCTCCGAGGTCTGGGGCAAGGCCTACGAGCACGACACCCACTATCTGCGGGTCTACATCAAGCAGTTGCGCGCCAAGCTCGAGGACAACCCCGCAGAGCCCAGGCAGCTCATCACCGAAGCCGGCGTCGGCTACCGGCTGCTCATCGATCCCTAGACGGGGCGCAGGCGAGGTGCCGGGACGGGTTCCGCCGCCGGCTGGATCAGGACTTGCCCCCGACAACCGGGCGCTTAGCCCGATGATTTCGCGGTGCTATCCCCGGCCGCGCCGGTCTTGGACAGGTCGGGAGCGTCGGGCCGCCACCAGCCTCCCCCGAGGGCCTGAAACAGCGAGGCGGTGTCGCCAAACCAGGTTCCGCGGGCCTGCAGGCGGGCCAGGACGGCCTGCTGATAGTTGGCCTGGGCCGCGATCAGGGCCAGATAGTTCGCATAACCGGTGTCGACCTGGCGCTTCGTCAGGTCGAGGCTGACCTTGGCGGCACTCTCGGCGCGCAGGGCTGCCTTCATGGCACGACCGTCGGTCTCGAGCGCGTACAGCGTATCGGCGACATTCTGCAGCGCCTGCACCACCGTGAGCTTGTACGTGGCGAGCGCCTGGTCCGCGCCGGCCTGTGCAGCTCTGCGCCGGGCGAGGAGCGTGCCGCCGTCGAAGAGGGTGGCCGTCGCATTGTCGACGATGGACCAGAACACGTTGTCCGGCCGGAACAGATCTGACATACGGGTTGACGCTCCACCATAGGCAGCACTGATCGGAAACTGCGGCAGCAGGTCGGCGGTCGCAACGCCCACGCCGGCCACGGCCGCATGCAGCTGGCCAAGGGCGGCCTGCACATCGGGCCGCTGCTCGACGAGGCGGCTCGGCAGGCTGAGCGGCAACTTGTCTGGCAGGCTGAGCTCCTCGAGGGCGATGTCCGGGATCGGATGCGAGGGGTCATTTTCGATCAGCGCCCCCAGCAGATCGAGTGTCTGCTCGAGTTGTCGCTCGAGGGGCGGCAGGCCCGCCTCGGCGTTCGCGAGTATGGCTTCCTGGGCCGCGACATCGAGCCTGCCGGCATAGCCCGTCTCGAGCTGGCGCGTCAGGCGCTTCAAGGCGTCACGCTCCTCGGCGATGATCTGGTTGGTGGCCGCGATCTCGGCCTCGAGGATCGCGCGCTGGAGTACCGCGGCGACGACATTGGTCTCGAGCGTGACGGCGGCCGCCTGGAGCTCGGCGCGGGTCGATAGTTCCTGCGCTTCCAGGGATTCCACCTGACGCCGGTTCAGCCCGAAGACATCCGGCGAATAGCTGATCGCAAGCTGCGCGGTGTAGAGCGTGTAGACCGGGGCGCCCGAGGTGAGCGTCGGGGCGATCGTACCCACGGCATTACGCTGGCGGCTTGGCGAATACTGGGCCTGCACTGTCGGAAAGAAGAAGCCCCGCTGCGCCGCGACATTCTCCTGCGCACCGCGCAGGGCCGCATCGGCCGACTCGATGGTCGGGTTGGTGCGCAACGCCCGCTCGACCAGGGCATCGAGTTTCTCCGAGCCGAACAGCGTCCACCAGCGCCCTGACACCTCGGCCTGGGGGTCGGTGGCCTGTTCCTCGTTAAGGGTGGGGCTCGGGGCCGCAGCCGATTCACGGGTATAGCCCGGCGCCGTGCCGGGGACGGCGGGTTTCTGGAAGTCAGGGCCGACGGCGCATCCTGCAAGACCCAAGATAAGACTCAAGGCCGGGCTCAAGGCGGGTCTCAACACGAGACGGGATTGCCTGCTAGGGGCATGAGTTGGCGGAGGGGGCGTTCTCATCGGTTGCTCCGGTTGGGGCGCAGCGCGCTGGGGGTGCTGCCGGCTGGACTGCGAAGGGGCCCGCCGACGCTGGCCACGCCGCGCTTTTGGGAGGGCCGCGCCGCGGGCTGCCGGAGCTGGGGCGGCTTGCCGCGCACGTTTGGCGTGAGCAGCGCTGCCGGTGAGGCGGGACGCAGGGGGTGCTGCTGGGCCGATGCGGTGACGCAGCCCAGCCCACCGAAGAGGGCGATCAGCGCAATACAGGGGAGTCTCATGCGTCGCCCTAGTCGGCATCCGCAGCCACGCTGCGCTTGCCCGGCGGACGCTTCTGCTTGCCAAGGAACATGATCTGTAGCGCCGGGGCGACCACGAGCAGCATGATCGGTCCAAGCAGCATGCCGCCGACCACGACAGTCGCAAGGGGCCTTTGCACCTGGCTGCCGATGCCGGTGGACAGGGCGGCAGGGAACAGCCCGATGCACGCCGACAGCGCCGTCATCAGCATCGGGCGCATGCGCTGTTCCCCCGCATGGAACATGGCATCGAGCGGCTCGCGACCTTCGTGAACCAGCTGGTTGAAGTAGGTGATGACGAGAATGCCATTCATCACCGAGACGCCGAACAGGGAGACGAAACCGATGCCGGCCGACACGCTCAAGGCGAGCCCCGACACGTACAGGGCGATGATGCCTCCGGCAATGGAGAACGGGATGGCGGCGAGCGCGAGCAGGCTGTCCTTCAGATTGTTGAACAACGTATAGAGCAGCACCAGGATCAGGAACAGCGTGACAGGCAGGATGATCTTCATGCGCGCCTTGGCCTGCTCCAATTCCTCGAACTCGCCGGCCCATTCAAGCCGGTAGCCCGGCGGCAGTTCAACATTCTTTGCAACGCGCGCCTGGGCATCGGCGACGGTGCCTCCCAGGTCGCGGCCGCGCACGCTGAACTTCACGGGTATGAAGCGCTGGTTGCGCTCATGATAAATATAGGAGGCCCCGGTATCGATGGAGATGGTCGCAATCGCCGAGAGCGGGATCGAGGCCACGCTTCCGCTGGGCGTCGTGTAGCCCACCTTCAGGTTGCGGATCGAATCAAGGCTCGCCCGGAATTCAGGGGCGAGCCGGACTGTGAGCGCGAACTGCCTGTCGCCCTCGAGAACCGTGCTCGCCTGGGTGCCACCCAGCGCAGCCTGCACGACCGTATTCACATCCCCGGAATTCAGGCCATAGCGCGCGGCCAGCGCCCGGTTCACATTGATGTTCAGGTTCGGCTGCCCGAGCACCCGGAAGATGCCCAGGTCTTCGACGCCTCTAACGAACGTCATCTCATGCAGGATCTGTTCGCCCAGCCTCTCGAGCGTGGACAGGTCAGGACCGATCACCTTGATGGAGTTCGCACCCTTGATTCCCGAGAGGCCCTCCTCGATGTTGTCCTGGATGTACTGCGAGAAATTCACCTCGATGCCGGCAAATTCGTCCTTGAATTCCTTCTGCAGACCCTCGATCAGCTTCTCCTTCGTCAGTCCCGGGGTCCATTCCTCCTGCGGTTTCAAGGGACAGAAGAACTCAGCGTTGTAGAACCCCGAGGCATCGCTGCCATCATCCGGGCGGCCGTGCTGCGAGACGACGGTGATAATCTCCGGGTGGCGCTTCAGGATCTGGCGCATGCGCGCGACGGGTTCGATCCCCGACTCGAGGGAGATGGTGGGCGGCATGGTCGCCCGGATCCAGAGATTGCCCTCTTCAAGGGCGGGGAGGAACTCGGTCCCGATGAAAGGCACGAGGGCAAGCGCACCCATCAGGAACAGGACGCCCAGTGAGACCGTGAGGTTGCGGCGCGCAAGCGCGAGCTTCAGGATCGGCGAATAGATCTCACGCAGCACACGCACCGGGGGCGTCTCTTTCTCGCTGATGTGGCGCGGCAGGAGGAAGGAGGCTAAGACCGGTGTCACCGTGAAGGTGGACAGCAGCGCGCCGAACAGGGCGTACGCGTAGGTACGTGCCATCGGCCCGAAGATCTGGCCTTCGACGCCTTGCATCGTGAACAGCGGGATGAATGCGGCGACCGTGATGGCTGACGAGAAGAGCACCGCACGATCGACCTGGAGTGCGCTCACGAAGATCACGCGAAGGCGTCCGGTCCAGCCCTGCCCGGAATTGGCGATGTACTTGTAGTCCCCGCCAGCAAGGCCGTCGATCAGGTGGCGCCGCTCCTCGCGCGGCAGCTGGAAATTGCGAAAGATATTCTCGACCAGGATCACCGAGGAGTCGACGATGATCCCGAAGTCGACCGCGCCCAGTGACAGGAGGTTGGCCGATTCGCCCGTGAGCACGAGGAGGATGATGCTAAAGAAGAGGGCAAACGGGATGTTCGCGCTGACGATGAGCGCGGTGCGCAACTCGCCGAGGAAGATCCACTGGATCAGGAACACCAGCGTGCAGCCGAACACCAGGTTGTGCAAGACGGTATGGGTCGTGACGCCGACGAGCGTCGAGCGGTCGTAGTACGGAACGATATGGACTCCAGGCGGCAGGGTCCCGTCCTGGTTGATCTTCTCGACCTCCGCCTTCACGCGCTGCACGACCTCGTTCGTCTGCAGCGTCCGATTCATCACTACAATGCCCGTGACCACGTCGTCCTGATCATCGCGTCCGGCCTTGCCGAGCCGCGGCACGTAGCCGATGTCGACCTTGGCGATGTCACGCACGAGGATCGGCAGTCCGTTGCTCTGGCCAAGAACGATGTTCTCGATGTCGGATACGCTGTCCACCAGGCCCACGCCCCGGATGTTGACCGATTGCTGGCCGAGGTTCACGGTGCGCCCGCCCACGTTGACATTGGCGTTACCGACGGCCGCGAGCAGCTGCGGGACGGTGATGTTATAGGCCTCAAGTCGCCGCGGGTCGGCCTGGATCTGGTATTCCTTGGTGGTCCCCCCCCAGGCGACCACCTGCAGGATGCCGGGGACCGTGAGAAAGCGCCGCTGCAGGACCCAGTCCTGGAGGGTGCGCAGGTTGGTCAGACCATAGTGGGGAGGACCGACCAGTTGATAGCGATAGATCTCGCCGACCAGACTCGAAGCCTGGATCTGCGGGACGACGTTGTTGGGCAGCGTCACATTCTGCTGCAGGCTGAGCGCCGCCTGGGTGTAGGCAAAGTAGTAGTCGACCCCGTACTTGAATGTCACGCGGATAAACGAGAGGCCATAGAAGGAGGTCGAGCGGATGCTGTCCACACCCGGCGTCGCCGCAAGTCCGACCTCCATGGGCACCGTGTAGTAGCGCTCCATCTCTTCGGCCGAGAGTCCCGCCGTCTGGGCTGTGATCTCGAGGATGACCGGTGCCGGATTGGGATAGGCCTCGATGTTCAGGCGGTAGAAGGCGAGCAGTCCGGCCGCGATGAACAAGCCAAGCCCGAGCAGGATCACGGGGCGACGGGTGAGCGCAAAGGCAATCAGGGCGCGCAGCATCACAGACCCCTAACGTGGTGCAGGGCCAACCGGGACGTACTCATTGATTGGCCGTTGCAAGGGCATTCGAGAGGAACAGCGCGCCTTCGCTCGCCACCTCATCACCGGGACTCAGGCCAGAGAGAATCTGGCTGAAGCCTTCCTGGATGAGTCCGATCTTGACCTGCCGCTGCACGAAGCGCTTATGATCCGTGGTCACCCAGACGACCATGGTCCCATCGCCTTCGCGCACGACGCCATTGGCGGGCACCGCAGGCGTCATCACCGGATCACCGGTCTGGATGACGAAGCTCGCAAACATCTGGGGGCGCAGTTCGTGCTTCGGATCCTTGACCTCGGAGCGCACCAGAATGCGGCGCGTGGTCGGATCCACCGACTCGCCGATGTTCGAAATCGTCGCGTCGAACTGCCGCCCCGGGTAGGCGGCGACCTTGACCACGACTCGCTGGCCGAGGCGCACCGCCGGCAGATCGGCCTCTGTGACGGCCGCGATGAGCCACATCGTGTGAATGTCGCTGACGACGAACGGGGCAGGGGTCATGCCTGGCTGCACGAGCGTGCCGACCGCCGCGTTCCTCTGGGTCACGCGCCCTGCCATCGGCGCCAAGACGGGCATGCTGAGATCGGTCTTGCGGCTGGCAACGATTTCGTCCATCTGGGCGTTGGTCTTGCCAAAGACACGCACAGCGTCCCGCGCCGCGCGATAGGCCCCGTCCGCCGACTGCTGGTCGGCGACCGCCTGGTCCAGTTCCTTCTGGGGGATCCCCTGGTCGCGAAACAGGGTCCGCGCGCGGTCCAGGACGCTGGTCGTGAGTGCCAGCACACCTGCGGTCGAGATGAGTGTCGATTCGGCCTGGATCAGGTCGGGACTCTCCAGCGTGAACAGCACAGCGCCTTGAGCCACGTCATCGCCCTGCTTGGCAGGCACGGTGAGAATCCTACCCGGGTAGGGCGTCGAGATCGGCGTCGAGTGGTCCTGGTTGAAGTCGATGTAGCCGAGGGCTTCGCGTTGTTCCGCGAAGGCACGGGCTACAACTTTTTCGACCTTGACCCGCTTGAGCTGGTTATCGGTCACCTCGACCGAGGGCACACTGTCGCTTGGCTTGGCCGCAGCTTCCGGGGCGGCGGGAGCATCGCGGGAACAGCCGCAAACCAGCGTAAGCCCGACAACACCCAGGATCCCCAGCGTGTATACGATCAATTGGCGACGCCTTGTCATGTCAAATATGAGCTCGGTTACGGCAAGACCGGACGGGACGGACTCCTCGTTGCCTTGGGCAGGCAGAGTAGTCCTGAACGTTTTGGGCCTCGCCTTGATTGAGTTGCGGTAGGGGTCGGTTGCGCGTCCTGCGATGCCGTCAAGCGCCCGGCAGTCGCGCGGAACGGATTGGGTCCTTTAGGCGAAGCGCTGCAACCGCACGGTGGCGGATCCTGTGCGGTGACCGGCCACGGGGTGGTCAGGGAGCCCAGACTGGGCTTCGCTACGCGCCCGAGACTGAGCGGGCGCCAGGCCTGATCCAAACATGGGGTCCCGTTCCATCTTCAAGCCTCCTTGCCGTCGGTGGACTTGACCTCGCTTGCGAGCAGGCGGTAGCCGAGCCGCGCGATGGTCTCGATATGCTGCTCCCTCGAATCCTCGTGATCCCTGAATTTGCTCCGCAGTCGCCGCACGTAGATGTGCAGGTAATGCGTCTCGCCGTGGTAGCTCGGACCCCAGACAGCATCGAGCAGCGCCTCGTGTGTGATCAGGCGTCCCGGCTGAGAGCACAGCACCGCCAAGAGGCGAAATTCGATCGGCGTCAACTGGATCTCCTTGCCCCCGCGGGACACGCGGCGGCTGGCGAGATCGACCAGAATGCTGCCGACCTGGATGAGAGGTGCTGAAGCGCTATGGCGCGGACCGGCGAGTCTGCGCAGGGCAACCCGGATGCGCGCCTTGAGTTCCTCGATGCCGAACGGCTTGGTCAGATAATCGTCGGCCCCCGCGTCGAGAGCAGCGACCTTGTCCGTTTCATTGAGTTCGCCTGTCAAGACGATGATGGGTTTGCGGGTCCAGCTGCGCAGCTCCCGGATGAGTGATATTCCATCCCCGTCGGGCAGGCCGATGTCGATGAGATAGAGGTCGGGCGTGTGTTCCCGGGCCAGCTGCTGGGCCTCGGCGACGCCGGTTGAAAGCAGCGGCTGAAAGCCCTCCGTCGCCAGCGCCAGGGAGAGAATGCGCTGAATCGTCGGGTCATCCTCGACCACGAGGATCGTCCGCTGCTCGCTCATGCGGGCCGGGTGGGGTTTCGCATTGAGATAAGGCCTTGCTACTAGTGCGTCCAATGACCTTCCCCCACGCCGACCCCATGCGGATCGATTCGGACGGCCTCCCGCGACTTCCGGGCCGCCGGGGCGCTCTGCCCTGATGCCGCCGGGTATCCGGCGGGCGTGCCGCCGGGTTGGCGTTGCGTCTTCATCGGGACCTTCCCTGAGCCGGACAAGAAAAAATCGAGGACGCCGTGGCGTCAAACCGGGCCATGCATCCGATTGCCGACACCCACAGCGCCCGGGCCAATCGGCCGGGCGGCAATTCCAAGGCACGCCAGGTCGGAAGACCAGGAAAAGTGCCAACGGGGGCGAGCGGCATGGCCGAAGGGGGATACGCTTGCATGACTCGCTCTCGAACAGGGGGGTTGCGGGACAATCTCGACTGCGATGCTTTGCCTTCTTGCTGCGATGCCACAGGCCAAAGAATTGGAGCATGTGGACTCTAAAAACGTTGTAAAGAAGATAGCCACTTCCCTTAAGATCGAAAATTTTTTTTACGATATCTTTATGTGGGGGCGGCGCCCCCGAACGGGTCGACATCCGCTGCTATACCGCCCCTTATCCCCAGTTTGTGCTGCCCTCCTGACCCTCGTCCAGACGGGGCGCGCAGTGGCGGCGGGCGGGCCGCGGAGCCGAGAGAGGCTCCGCCGTATTTGCGGGACGAGTAAACCCCGGTCGAGCGACTCACGGGCAGTGCTGTGAAGTGGATTCCCGGTTGCGATCATTTGGAGCCGGGCCTTCTTGGCCGGTCATGCGCGACCCAATCTCAGATCGGTAGGCCTTGGCCCCGGAAGCTCTGGACATGGGGGCTCATCGGGGGAAGACGGACCGCAGTTGAGCGCAGGCGCTCGGCTCGAGGCGAGGGGCCTCGAGCACAAGCAGTCTGGTGGAGCTACAGAATCGCGTTTCGAACTGCGTTTCGAACCGCGTTTGGGGCCGCGTTTGGGACCGCCTACAGGCTGTGCCTCACACCGGGTTCACACTCCGACGGCGGGTTGAAACGAAAGATGCGCCGATTCAGTCGCAGCGCCTGACCCACCCGCGCTGTGCATCGCCTTGGCGCGGTACATGCGTTCATCGGCAATGATGCACAGCGGCTCGAGGGCGCGGGCGTCCTTGGGAAATTCGGCGATACCGACGCTCGCACCGAGGCCGACGGAGTTCTCCTCGACGCGCAGCGGCGCATAGAGGGTGGCCCTCAGCTTTTCAGCGACCTGTTCTGCCCGCTCGCATGCAAGGTTTCCCTCGAGCACGACGAAGAACTCGTCCCCGCCCACGCGGGCGAGCAGGTCGCCAGCCCCCACCTGCGCGGCAAAGAGGGTCGCCACCCGCTGCAATACGGCGTCACCCGCATGGTGCCCGAGGCGATCGTTCACGCGCTTGAAACCGTCGAGATCGACGGAAAGCAGCGCCACACGCTCGCCGGCGTTGCGCGCGCGCTCAAGCGCCTCACTCAGGCGCGCCAGGAACTGGCGACGGTTGGGCAGACCGGTGAGCGAGTCGTGTCGCGCCATGTGCTGGTTGCGGGCGACCTCGTCCTCGAGCAACAACAGGATCATCCCCACCGCGACCAGAAACTTCGGCAGGTTCCACACCTCCATATCGACCTGAACATCGGGGAGCAGTTGCCCGACAAGTTCCCCGACGATGAAAACCATGCACCAGGTCAGAAGTCCGATGGCCGTGACGACGAAGCCCCCGCTGTTGCGCCGGCGCGTGACCACGAAGCGCAGAAAGCAGAGCAGGTACGGCGCGGTGAGGACAGCGTCGCTCGCGATCGAATCGCTCAGGGTTCCGAACGTTTTCAAAGTGGCCATGAGGAGGACCACCGACAGGACGCAGTACATCGAAGCCTCAATCAGGCGCGGCGCCGAGTTCCTGCCCCGCATGTAGGAGCGGAGCACCAGGACGACGGGTACCAGCGCATAGAGTACGTCCGCTGCCATGCGCAGAACTTCTGGGCAATCGGGTATGTTCGCGGTGACGAAGAACAGCGTGTTGACGATGCACAGTCCCCAGATCCACGACCTGCTCTCGAAGTTGTGCGGCCTGTCCTCCATTGAGCGCGAGAAGAAGAGGGCGCCCCACATGAGCGCTGAAGTGGTGATCACCGAGGCGACGAACCCCAACCCACCCGTCATGTCAGCGAGCATGGACGCGAGGAAGTGCACCTCGATCATGATCCAGCCGATGAGCCAATAGCGCGTCACATTGCGATTCGTCCGCTGACCTGAAACCGACAGGAAGGCGAAAATCAGAAGGCTGATCGCAAATAAATCAGGAAGGGGCTTCCATGACATTGTCAGGTCCTTATATGGCGTCGCAAGGGGCGCAGCCCGCCATTGACGCGCATCTCACAACATCGGCCTAATCGGCAAGTTCTTGAGTTCGATGGTAGCCAAAATGGCAGCGCTTGGGACACTTTCTTTGCCTGCGTCACTTGGCGCCAACGCGCATGACAATTCGACGAGGCTAATCAATTCAGAACGTGTTCATCGGACGCCGACGAGCCTCCCTGCACCACGAAGGGGCGTGTGAGCACGCGAAGCGAAACCGGGAGCAGAGCCTGCCGGGACGAGTCATTCGCGTACTCAAAGGCTCGAGAATCCAAAAGACCGTGCTTGAGCGCCAGCTCCGAGAAGGACTTGGGATCGTACCGTCTAAATTGCAGAGTTCGTTACGACCATGCATTCCACGGGCGGCTCGCCGATCTCCAGTCAAGCGACCGCTTAGGGAATAGAAATTCGATAGAGATATAGACGGCTTCGGCTCCTAGGACTTTTTACTCAAAGCAGAGGTCCTCGCCACCTAGGCTTTGCCGCATGCCGGAGACCGCATCGCTCGCATCAAGCCGCTGCGCCGGGGGAAACTGCAGCGGGCGCAGGCCTCATTAAGCCGCAAATCGGGTGGCATCATTAAGCCGCGAGCCGATTGGCCTCATATGCCCGCAAATTCACATCAAGAGTCCGAGGCGCGAAACTGCGCCAACACGGGGGGAACGGGAAAAAAAAATCCCAACCGGATAAGGGTTGGGATTTCGTATTATGGTGGAGAAGAGGACAACCGCACCTCTATTTGAATCAACGAGTTAGAGCGAGTTGCCGCCAAAGTTACCGTCACATACTTCCGGTACTCCGAGTGAGCTGGGAGCTTGCTCTCCAAAGCGTATTGGCCAGCAGTATTTTCCAATCGTAAGATGCGTCTGAAACCGTAAGGTTTCAGGCGGTGACTTTGGATCGGCGGTTGAAGGTTTGGAAGAGGCGCTTTCGAGCCTCCTGAACTTGTGCTGCAGCTGCATTGTCGCTCAGGGCGTTGGCGAGCAGGGTTAAGGCTTGGGGCGTCAGGTCGGGGCGTAGATGATCGGCGTAGTCGGGGAGGCCCTGCAGGCGTTCAAAGGGGGTTGCGATCTGATCGAGCGGATAGGTCTTCTTGATCTTTCCTTTGGCATCGACGGTGTCATGAGCGAAGTAGCAGGGGCGGTGGAAGTTCAAGTACGGATTGAGGATGTCCCGATAGAAGCGGTTGATGACGGCCGCATGTTTCTGGGGGATGTGGCTATAGCCCATGATCTTGCGCACGACCGCGCCGTTCTTACACTCGGCCAAGGCGTTGTCGTTGGTGTGGCGCGGTCGGGAACGCGTGAATTCGACGTTCAGTTTGTTGAGCATCGCGGCGATGTCGTGGTTGATGTATTCGGAACCGCCATCGGAATGAAAGCCGCGAATCGCAAACGGGAAACTCTCGAGCATGAGGGCAATGACCGGTAGCAGGAAGGCCTCGCTGACACGTTCCAGCGCCGCCACGATCTCCCACTGGGTGATGATGTCCACGGCATTGATGTGATAGACGCCCTTGGCGCCATCGTGGTCGCCCTGGTGGACGGTATCGATTCGAATATAGCCCGGCAAACCTTGCGCAGCGGGCGCCTTGCGGAGCCCGATGCGTACCGGAGAAGCCTGGGTGCGGGTCCAGAACATACGCTGTTTCTGGTAAGCGGTACTGGCTCTCAGGTTGTAAAGATGGGACACCGAAATCTCGGACAGATTGACGAAGCGTTCATCGCCAAAGTTCTGCCAGGCGCGCGCCATCAGCACCTTGGTGGCCGGTCCGGACAGGGTGTCGTGGAGGCTGTCGATCTCGGCTAAGAGGGCGATGTCGGCCGCTCCAAAGCGGCCGCCAAAGCTGGTTCGACTGGTGCGACTGACCGGCGTCAGGGAGCCACTCTCGCGGTACTGGGCAATCAGCTTGGTCAGATGCTGACGCGTGTAGCCGCTCAGACGCCGCATGTAGGCCATCAGAACGCTGCGCTGCCCCTTGGTCAGCTCGAAGTAGCGAAAGCGCCTGAGCACCGTCGCGACGAACTGGTGGAGCGTCGCCTCGTCGGTAGGAATGGTGAAAGTCATATCGGCGGTACCCGCCAAAAACTCCCGGATTTGCTCGATCGTGCCAAGCCGTGCGTCGTTCATGTCGATAACCATTTCTGGATGATCGACCCAAAATCACCGTTTCAGACGCATATGCCGTTGGAAACACGGGACCCCTTTCAGACGCATATGCCGTTGGAAGAGGCTCCTTCTAGACAAAATGCGTCAATTGTACTAACATTGAGCCTACTGTACATCTGAAGGGAATTTGCCATGACTGCCACTACTACCGCTCGTTCGGCCCGGCTCGGCCTGCGCGCGACACCTGAACAGGAAACCGTTCTGCGTCGCGCCGCCGAGGTCGCACACAAATCGTTGACTGATTTCATTCTCGATGCCGCTTACCAAGCGGCAGAGCATACCTTGCTCGATCAGAGATTGTTTATGGTCTCCGGCAGTCAGTACCAAGCGCTCCTGGAAATGCTGGATCGACCGGAATCGGATAATCCTGGTCTGGCCAATTTGTTCTCCCGGCGTCCGGTGTGGGCAGAAAAATGAGTCTATCGGCACCACAATGAGTCTATCGGCACCACAGTCACTGGATGCGAATCATCGGGTGGAAGAATTTGACTGCGGAAAGCCGGCCCTCACCGACTGGCTGCTGCGCCACGCACGCCAAGCTCAAGGTAGCGGTTCAGCGAAAACATTCGTCGCCTGTGATGGAAGTCGCGTTGCCGGGTACTTCAGTTTGACCGTTGGGCAAATCGACACGCTCGACGCTCCCGAGCGGATTCGTCGCGGGATGGGCCAGTACCCGATTCCGCTGGTCATTCTGGCGCGGCTTGCTGTCGATCTCGATTACCAAAAACAAGGCCTTGGTTTCAGCCTGCTGCAAGACGCTATTCGCCGAACGGTTGCAATTGCAGAGCATGCAGGTATTCGGGCTCTGCTGACACACCCCATTGACGAAGATGCCGATGCGTTCTATCGTCGTTTTGGCTTCGAGTCGACACCAGCACACGAACGGCAACTGATTCTGTTGCTCAAAGATGCACGCCGTTTTGCTGGTACACCGCAATGAAATCGAACGGGCGAAAGCATGGGGGGAGTGGGCGTGACAGCATAGCGCTCGACGCACTTCTCCAACACATTGGCGCGCACCCTGAAGTCTTGCGCCCCATCGATGCCGGACTTGTGGAACGCCTCTACGCACTAATCGAAGGCGTCGAAGTTGATCTCAATCAGCGGTTGCCGAACGAGCTTGGCGATCCCGGCATGCCCTGATCGCCGTACTTGCTTTCCATGGCGAACAGATTTGTCATGGTGGCATTTGGTGAGGAGATAAAATGCACTACCCCGTGATGCAGAGCGGCAAGTAGCCGCCCGATGGAAAGTCAGCCTGAAAACCATGCGACGCTGGCGACAGGACAAGGTTGGCCCGGCATGGTACAAACTTTTCCATTCCGTTCCCAACCTGATCTTGGTCTTGATGCTGGACAGCCAGTCGTCGCGATATTGCAAGGCCAGCGCATCAAGATTGACTCGCCCAACGCCCGCCTTGCGAGCCAGATCCTCCAACGAGATCATGCAGTCGAGCCAGCCCAGCCCGTTCGATGCGACCAAGGCGGCCTTGTCGGCCGTTGTGACCACGATGACATGTGACGGCAGCAGCTTGTTGGCGAACAGCCACGCGAAAAGATGCTTCTCGCCATCGTCGAGCGTGCTGCTCGGAGGGTGGCTCAACACCAACGTGGCGAGCTCCTTGCGGCTGACCGGATGTTGTACAGCAAGCCCTGCATTCAAAACAGCAGGCGGCACGGCAACGTGGCGGGGATCACCAGGATTGCCGGTCAGCGTTTCCTCGACACACTTCTCGACGGTTTCGATGGCGAAGTGATTGCTGATGGCGGTCCAGCAACTCGTTCGGAACGATTCGAGGATGACATTGGTGTCCGCGAAGACTCGGATTTTCTGCATACCGTTCTCACCTCACAGCTCGAACGGTGCGGTGAGGTCGTACTGAGCGAACAGCTCGGTCAACCCGCCCAAGCCGAGGCCCATGGCCTTGACCGCTTTGCGAGCCGACAGTCGCCCGTTCTCCAAGGCCTCGTGAAGCATCTTCACGAAGGTGGGCGAGAACCGTTTGGGCGGGCCTGACACCGATGGCCGCTGCTTTTCCTGAGAAAGGCCGCGTCGAGTGTCTTCACCGATGAGCTTGAGGTTAAACAGTCGCCATGCCAGCGTGACCGGAGCAACCCGGAGTAAGGCTGCAACTTCGCACAGATGCGCAATATCGTCGAGGCGGTCGCGCTCGATCAGCTTGTCGAGGGCGGCGCTCGGCATCAGCAGTGCAGCGGCGAAGCTGTTTGCCAACTGCTCGATGCGCTTGCCCTTGTTGCGTTCTTCGACGGAGTTCGATTCCCGGTGATCCGGCTTCATCGCGTCCCACGTCAGGGCATGGAAAAGCTCGTGCGCCAGATCGAAAAAACGCCGGGCTTCGTTCTCGTTGCGGTTGATCAGGATGACACCCATCTCTTCGAGGTGGCAGGTGGCACCCGAAATGGACTGACCATCGGCAGTGTCAACGGTATCGACGAACAGCACCGGGATGTCCAGCTCGCGCTCGATCTTGTCGATCAAGCCTTCGGCGGGAATGACGCCGAGATCCAGTTCGGCAACCAAACTTTCTGCACGCTCCTGCGCGTCCTCGAAAGACGACTGCGATGACAGCCGCAGGGCACGCTTGAGCACACTCGACCGGCTGTCCTGCTGCTCGCGCAGCCAGCGAAGCAGACCGAGCCATTGACCGGCCTTCAGCTCGAATCCGTCGAGGCTGTCCTCGGGCACCTCCGGCGCGGCACGCCAGGAGAACTGCGCCTCGCCAGCAACGGCAAACGGGTCGATGAAGAACTCGAGATCGCGGTCCAGCAGGTCGGACAGCGTCAGCATCTCGTCCGGCTTGAGGGCGCGCTTGCCGTTTTCGATGTCAGAGACCGTCTGACGGTCGTTCAGACCCATCCCTTGAGTGAGCTGATCCTGCGTCCAGCCCTTGGCCTCGCGCGCCGCCTTGACGCGGTAGCCGATCAGCTTTTGCGAGATCTTTTCGAGCATGGCAGTCACCTCCTAAACCTGCATTCTAATCTTGCGAAGTTAAAAAGGCAAGAATATCTTGCGTTGCGCTGTTTGCATGTTATCCCGATTGCCCTGCGTTGCCATCCTCTTCGGGGGATCGAGCTCACCATCCTTGACGGTTGCAATTCCTCGGAGCCGTCATGAAGAACCTCGAACTCGCATCTCCCTCAGAGATGTCCGCCAGCGCCCGCGCTGGTGAAATCACAGCCATCCTTGCGGCCGCCATCGTCCGCACCGTCGTCGCAGAAGCGCCAAAACAGAGAGAAGTTGACCTTGGCTTCCTGCCCGACCAGCGCGTTCATACAACCCCCTATCAACAGGAGAAGTTGTGATGAACGAGAAACAAGCATCCGTCGCCGCGCGGATCGCGGAGCTGTCGAGCCTGCCCATCGCCGAGTTGTGGCCAGTGTGGGATCGGTACTTCAGCAGCCGCCCCATCAACCCCAACCGCGTCTTCATCGAGTCGCGCATCGCCTACAAGATGCAGGAGGAAGCCTTCGGCGGTCTGGCGCACAACACGCGCCAGCGCCTGGAGGCCATCGGTGCCAAGCATTCCAAGATCAAGCTGCGGGCACGGCCGCGCGACACCAACTTCGCGCCCGGCACCGTGCTGCTGCGCGAATGGGGCGACCGCGAGCACAAGGTGGCGGTCACCGCCGAAGGCCTGTTCGAGTACGAGGGCAGCACCTTCAAGAGCCTGACGGCCGTGGCCCGGCAGATCACCGGCACGCACTGGTCGGGGCCGCTGTTCTTCGGCCTGACCGGCAAGGCAGGTGCGCAATGAAAGATGCCGTCCAAATCGCCTCTCCCAAGGCACGCAAACGCTGCGCCGTCTACTGCCGGGTGTCGTCGGACGAGCGCCTTGACCAGGAGTTCAACTCCATCGACGCGCAGAAGGAAGCTGGCCACGCCTATGTCGCCAGCCAGCGCGCCGAGGGCTGGATTCCGGTAGCCGACGACTACGACGACCCCGGCTTCTCCGGCGGCAACACGGATCGGCCGGGGCTAAAACGCCTAATGGCCGACATTGAGCGCGGCCAGATCGACATCGTGGTGGTCTACAAGATCGACCGCCTGACGCGCAGCCTTGCCGACTTCTCCAAGATGGTCGAGGTGTTTGAGCGCCACGGCGTGTCGTTCGTGTCGGTCACGCAGCAGTTCAACACCACCACCTCGATGGGGCGGTTGATGCTCAACGTGCTGCTGTCCTTCGCCCAGTTCGAGCGCGAGGTCACCGGCGAGCGCATCCGCGACAAGATCGCCGCCAGCAAGCGCAAAGGGATGTGGATGGGTGGCGTGCCGCCGCTCGGCTTCGACGTCGAGAACCGTCTGCTGGTCATCAACGACACCGAGGCGGCGGTGGTGCGGCGCATCTTTGAGGAGATGCTGACCATCGGCTCGCCCACCCAGATTGCCGCCAACCTGACGCTGAATGGCATCACCACCAAGGCGTGGACGACACAGGACGGTCAGATACGGGCAGGCACGCGCATCGACAAGAAGTACCTGCACAAGCTGCTGCGCAACCGCATCTACCTCGGCGAGTTGTCGCACAAGGGCAGTTGGTACCCGGGCGTGCATCAAGCCATCATCGATCCCGGGCTGTGGGGCCGGGTTCACGAGGTGCTGGCCAAGGACGGTCACACCCGGTCGGTGGAAACCAAGATCAGGTCGCGCACTGACGCCTTGCTACGGGGCTTGCTGTACGCACCCTCGGGCGAGCGGATGTACCCGACCTACTCGCGCAAGAACGGGCGCAAGTACCACTACTAGGTGTCCAAGTCGGAAGCGCGGTTCGGCGCGCCGGGCAAGAGCTACGAGCGCCTGCCCGCGCCGGAGATCGAGGGGGCGGTAATCGCCCAGATCCGCACGGTGCTGACCAGCCCAGAGACCGTGGCGTCGGTGGTGCGGCACATCCAACGCAATGGGGCCAAGATCGACGAGGCCACCACCGTGATGGCGATGGGACGGCTCAACAACGTGTGGGATCAACTGTTCCTTGTCGAGCGCCACCGCATCGCCAATCTGATGATAGAGCGCATCGACCTCGTCCATGCGGGCGAGGTGCAGGGGATCAAGGTGAAGTGGCGTGAGGTGGGTTGGAACGCGCTGATCAAGGAATTCGCGCCCGACAGCATCGGTGCCGAACTGCTGGAGGTCGAAGCCTGATGGACGAGTCGATGGAAACCTCTGTGCCCCTGACGTTTCGCCGACGGGGCGTCCAACGCGTGGCTGCCGACGACCGGCACATCCACGACGTGACACTGCTCGACGGTGTGGCACGGGCCTTCTACTGGCAGCACCTGCTGGACACCGGCGCGATGCAGAGCGGGTCGGCCATCGCCCGCGCCGAGAAACTGCACCACTCGGTGGTCAACGAACTGCTGCGCCTGACCCTGCTGGCCCCCGACATCATTGAGCAGTTCATGGCGGGCAAGCAGCCACGGCGGCTGACGCTGATGTGGTTTCAGCGAAACCGCCTGATGGTCGACTGGCACGCCCAGCGCCAGCTCATGGCCACCTTCGAGGAGGACGTATGAGCAGGAAACCGCGCCAACACAGGGGGAACGGGCAAAAAAAATCCCAACCGGATAAGGGTTGGGATTTCACATTATGGTGGTGTAACAGGGAACCGAACCCGCGTCCGCTTCCCGAGCCAGATAGTAACGCCCCGGCCTTGAAGGCGTGGCTTCAAAGATTTGGCCGTGTCTCGCACTCCCACACGCAGCACAAACCGACCAGTGCCCCGCGTGCCAGCAGCGGCTTCAGCAGCGTCGAGATCGGACCGGCCCAGCGCCGGAACTACTTCTTCTTGATCAACTGATCGAGAGTCTCTACGCCTTCGCGTTTCAAGACGGTTCCCAGGTGGGCGTCGGAGCGGTAGCCCTTGGCGAAGTGGTCGCCGTAGGTCCGGCGCAAGGTTTCTACCTTCGTGTCACTGCGTTTCTGACGGATCTCGCCATTCTGATCGCGCATGCGGCCATCCAGGCCCTTCGGAAAATGCTTTGTAGCCATGTTCGGACTCCTTTGGCCGCGATGGGAACGCAAACGCCACGTTGGCCTGAGGCGCCCTTGAGAAACCGCAGATCGGCCTGGACTGCGGTTTACAAATTGTACTATAATTATGGCGTGTGTAAACCAACAAAAGGAAAAGGCGGCCCCATGTTCAGCGTTCGACTCCATCGAGCTCGTAAAGCAGCCGGGCTATCCCTGCGCGACCTGGGTGAGCGCGTCGGTGTTTCCCATGCCGCTATCAAAAAGTACGAGGACGGCCTCGCCATGCCATCCAGCGACATCCTGATCGGGCTATCGCGCGCGCTCAAGGTGCGCACCGAGTATTTCTTCCGTCCCGAGCCGGTGGCGCTCGAAGGCATCGAATACCGCAAGCGCAGCTCGCTGCCCAAGAAGCGGCTGGATGCGATCACCCACGAGGTGATCGACCAGATCGAGCGCCGCATCGAACTGGAAAACCTCTTCCCCCAGCCGCCCGTCAAGGCGTTCGGCCCCGTCGGCGGTTTGCCGGCGACGATCACCGCGATGGATCAGATCGAGGAGGTTGCCGAGTGCGTCCGCAAGGCATGGGACTTGGGCCTTGACCCGATTCCCGATTTGATTGACGTTCTGGAGACCAACGGTATCCGTGTCTTCATGATCGAGGCGGATGCCGAGAACAAATTTGACGGTCTCGCCGCTCGCGTTAATAGCATGCCCATCGTGGTCGTGGGGCGCCATTGGCCGGGGGATCGCCAGCGCTTCACGCTCGCGCACGAGCTGGGGCATCTGATGCTCGAAGGTCGCCTCCCCGACGATCTGGACGAAGAGATGGCGTGCAACCGCTTTGCCGGAGCCTTCCTGTTCCCACGCGCCTCTGTGCTGCAGGAGTTGGGCGAACACCGCAATGCCATCGAACTCAAGGAACTCGGGTTGCTGAAGGAAGAGTTCGGCCTGTCGATGGCCGGGATTCTTTATCGCGCCCGAGATCTTGGAATTGTCTCGCCGGCCTACCGCGAGGAGCAGGCCAAACTATTCCGCTTCAAGGGTTGGTACCGGAAAGAACCGGGGCGCGACTACCCCACCGAGAAGGCGCACATTTTCGAGCAATTGGTGTTCCACGCACTGGCCGAGGAGTACATCGGCGAGTCGAAGGCCGCAGAGCTCATGAACATGCCACTGCAACAGTTTCGGCACGTCCGCTCGATGGAGGGCGGCGATGCTGCTGTTAATCAGTGATGCCAATATCTTGATGGATGTGGAAGTGGGCGATCTGGTGGCACCGATGTTCAGTTGAGGCTACCAGTTCGCTGTGCCTGACGTCCTTTACTACGAGGAACTGGAAGAGCAACACGCGCATTTGTTGGATATGGGCCTGCAGACGCGCACGCTGTCGGCGAAGAGCGTCGAGCGTGTGCAGGCGTTGGCGCAGACCTACGCCAAGCCGGGGCGCAACGACTTGTTCGCGTTGGCATTGGCAGAGGTCGAAAAGTGCCCTCTGTTGACCGGCGATGCTGCGCTGAGGCAAGCAGCGGAAGTAGAGCAGGTCGAGGTCAAGGGCACAGTCTGGCTCATCTCGGAGATGGTGCGCGAGCAGCGCATCACCATCTCGGTGGCCAGGGCGGCGCTCCATAAGATGCGCGTCAATGGGCGGCGGCTGCCGTGGGACGCGGCGGAACAAGTGTTAGCCGATTTCGAGCGAGGTGGAAAGTGAACGCGCTGTATACATCCATCCCCGGCCTACAGCAAGGCCTGCAGCAGCAGATGACCCTGCGCGATCTCTACATCCCACCGCCACCGGTTTCGCATAAGTGGATCGCGGTGCGTCCGCGCTTCGAGCAGTTCCACCGCAATCTCGCGCTAACGCAGAATCAACAACAGGACGCGCTGACGATATACACCGGCGTCGTCTCGTGTCTGAACCGCAATTACTACGGCACCTCCTCTTCGACTGACAACAGCTTCATGGTTGGGTCGTGGGGCAAAGCGACGGCCATCCGGCCGCCTCGCGACGTGGATCTGTATTTTGTTCTTCCCCCAGCGGTCTATCACCGTTTCGAGGGCAACCTCTGGAATCGACAATCTACCCTCCTGCAAGAGGTTAAGACCGTCCTCTCAAGAACCTACCACGACACTGACATGAGTGGCGATGGGCAGGTCGTCGTCGTTCGCTTTGGAAGTTACGCGGTGGAGGTCGTCCCGGCTTTCCTACTCCAAAGCGGCCAATATTGGATTTGCGATACGCACAACGGCGGCTCCTATAGGGAGGCTGATCCTTGGGCTGAGGTGTGCCATATCGAGGCGGCGGACCAAGCCACCAATCACAACCTGCGCCCCCTCATCCGCATACTGAAAGCATGGCAGGCGAATTGCTCAGTTCCGATCAAGTCCTTCCAGCTTGAGCTTCTCGCCGCTGATTTCCTCGGGCAGTCGCCGTGGCGCTTCAAGGACTTTTTTTGGTTTGACTGGATCATCCGAGACTTCTTCGCGTATCTCTACCACCAGGCAAATTTATTTGTCGTCGTGCCGGGTACACATGAGCTTATCTTCCTCGGCGATGAATGGCGAAGCCGTACCGAAACCGCCTATTACCGTGCAGTAAAGGCATGTGGCTATGAGAAAGACAACCTTGTTATCACGGCCGGCGAAGAGTGGCAGAAAATCTTTGGACAACAAATTCCGAGGGCAGTGTGATGGAGGGGCGCACACAAAATTTAATTGATGAGTGCAAGCGCCAGGAGGAATCCTGTCTCTATACCTCTACCACCCTCTTTGAGTGGTTGAAGTCCATGCGCTGGTACCGGTTATTTTTTGTCGTCATTCCCATTGCTCTGGGAGGAATTGCAGCGTGGCCACTTTTAAAGCAGCAATCCGGCTATGAATGGCTCACGGGCATATGCGCCTTGCTCGCTGGCCTCGCCCCCGCAATATATAAAGCCCTGAATCTCGATGTAAGTCTTGACGTAATCGCAAAGCATGCCCACCAGTACAAGATTCTGCAAGATCGCTTCCGTCAAGCTTGGCGCGTCACGGCGCTGAGTGCGGCGGAAGATTTCGAGAAGGAATTTTGTGGCCTGATGGAACGTATGGATGTCGCTCGTTCATCAAGCCTGACTCCGCCTGAGCGCTTCTTCAAGCGAGCACGAACCAAGATTCAGGCCGGCCACTACGATTTCAGCATTGATTTTGACGACAGCAAACGATTGCCGGATGCAACCAATGAGGGCAAATGAGGCCGTGAATTCGACGATTTGGCCGAGCGCGGCCAATGAACGCCCGCGCCAGNNCGCCAGTTCAGCTCGCCCGCCAGTCGTTCCCGCCTGTCCGCCAAGTCTCTCCGGCTCACCTGCTGAGCCAGTTCCATTGGAAAATCGTGCAGAAATCAACCAGATACCGTTGCTGGTATGAAAATTTTGCACTATCCTGTCGTAGTTTGCCCTAAATTGGCCATTACTATGTCATCAAGTACCAGCGAGGGCGAAATCCTCACCATCAAGCAGGTCGCCGACTACCTGAAGGTCACGGAGCGGACGATCTACAGGCTGGCGGCAGCCAAGAAGATTCCGGCCTTCAAGGTAGGTGGGACGTGGCGGTTCTCACGTGCCGACATCGACCGATGGATCAGGCAGCAGGCGATGCAGACGCCGGAAGGCGATGAGAAATGATCATGACTAAGACCTTTCTTGGTGGCTTGCACTTGGGCTGCCTGCTGTCATGGCACAACACGTATTCAGATTCAGGGAGCTTGGTTAATGGCCGTGTCTAAGGCAATCCGAAAAAAGATCGCCCGAGTGAAGGCCGGCAATCCACCGAGGTTCATGGATCTTTTCGCCGGATGCGGGGGGATTTCTCTCGGGTTTGCCACTGCCGGATTCGAACTGATCGCCTCAGTCGAGTTCGACCCGTGGGCCGCCGAGTCCCATGGGGCCAACTTTGCGGGAGTCAGCCATGGAACAAACCAGCAGGCCCATTTCAAGGCACGTGACATTACGAAGGAGGACCCTGTGTCGATCTTTCGGGACCTCGGCATTGGTGGAGAAGAGGAGGATCGAANNGACCTTCGCATTGCGAACGCGACGCTCTCCCAGCTGAGCTACTTCCCCATCATAGTAGGCGATTCTACCGAAAATGGCGCTGAAATCGAAAGCGATGTCACTCTTGATGTCACTTGCGGCCTGTTGCAGGGAAGCAAGCACTAACTTCTGGGCAGCCCATTCTCAGGAAGGAGACGGGCATGTCACTATCGTAGACACCCAAACGGCCCTAGGCGGTTGCCTTCTTATTGTCGTGGTTGTCGAGAACCTGGTCGGACTGCTTCCGGAAATCCAGAGGCCTTGAATTGCTAGGGATTGGTTCTTTCGACCCACCAGTACCAACGACGACCAGCGTTCCGTGGTTGCAGATCCGACCCAATACTCCTTGATCGACGCGGATGCTTTCGATATTACTTAGCTGGAGCTCAAGGGTTTTGCGAGAGCTGACTCCGAACTTGGCAATGATCCAAGGGTTTGTAATGACCAGTCCGGTCGTCAATTTCGCGATGATCGGACGGAGCAAAATTAAGGCCGCAATAACGAGCATCGCAAGGCTATCGAAGCGTTTTCGCCAGTTTGTGCAGAGAGACCCTTCGCTAGGCGTCTGGGCCACCTCTGTGGTACTCCATAGTATGGTTCGGGAGGATCCGTCTGCCACATTGGAAACGAGCCATGCCAGCTGCCTCCGTCCCCGTAAGCCTACTTCTCCTTCTGATCCCGCTCGCTGCGTACGCGGGCGATTTGCCGAATCCTGAGTTGACCCCGGGCGCGACCGATACCCGGGTCACCCAGGAAAACATCGGCTCGACGATCTGCGTTCGCGGCTACACGAAGCGGGTGCGGCCACCGCGCTATTTCACCGATTCCCTAAAGCGCCGTCAGATCGCCCTCTACCGGTACGAGGACCGCAATCCGCAGGACTACGAGGAGGACCATCTGATCCCTCTGAATATCGGCGGCAATCCGACTGATGAGCGCAACCTCTGGCCGCAGCCGCGCAATTCCGAGTGGGGCGCCGATCGCAAGGACGAGTTGGAGTACGTGCTCTATCGACAGGTCTGCGCTGGCCGCCTGGCGCTTGCGCAGGCTCAAGAGGCGATTGCCCGCGACTGGATCGAGGCGTACCGGAAATTCGTGGGCACCGGTCGCTCGCGTGGCGGCTACCGCGACGAGTAACACGAAGGGCGTGGCCGGAGCGATCCCGCGCTATCATTGCATCTGGGCCGCACCAGCGAGTAAGAGCGCCTACAACGAGGTTGCGTGTGGCCCAAGCGGAGGCCCTTCGGCTTGGCGTCTGGTGCACAAGACCGCGGTGACCGATGCGCGGCAGGACAAGCCGAGGAGACACCTCTTTGAATCTGAAGACAGGATGGCTGTGGGTCGCGCTGGTGGCCATCGTGCGGTGCGCGTCGGCAGAGGAGACTGACTTGGGCGACATGGACTGGACCCCCAGGTCGTTCTGGATCAATCCGGGGGATGACTCCTACCATTTTGACCGGCACGCCGGCTACCGCGAGGACAACTGGGGCATTGGCGGCCAGATCGGGTTTGATCATGACCTGGCGCTGCTGGGGGGAACCTTCTTGAACAGCGACAACCGCCGCTCGCACGACGTCGGTGTGCTCTGGGAGCCGCTGCACTTCGGAGTGCTCAAATTCGGGGCCGTCGCGGGTGGATTTGACGGCTACCCGTATTTTCATAGCGGCAACTGGTTTCCCGCCCTGCTGCCCATGGCCAGTGTCGAATATGAAGCGGTTGGCGCGAATCTGACGGTCGTGCCGAACTACAAGAATAAGCTCCATGGGGCGGTTGTCCTGCAGGTTCTGGTGCGACTCTGGCACTAGGCAGCCCTGACGGCGCGGGGCGTCCGCGGGCCACGGTTCTCAATTGCCGCGCGCGGCAGCAAATGCTGCGCCCATTCGATCTCAGGTCTGTTACCTTAACGCTTAGGAGCATTCTCGAAGGTTAGATCATGGCAGCCAAACGGGTCAGCGTTATATTGGGTGAGATCATCGAGCACCTGGACCGCCAGGGGCGACGGCCGCAGGACTGGCGCTGCGAGTTGCTGGGAGCCGGGGAGGTCGCAGCCCGCGCGGCGCAAAACGTGGTCGGCAACCAGGTTGGCATCCTGTTTGAAGCCTACAGCGCACGCGACGCACACGATGTGGAGTGCGAGCTACTGAAAATGGGCTGTGTCGGCACTGATTTGCGCGAGGACCCCAGCCGCAACTTCATCTGGATCGAACCGGTGACGCGCCCCGAGGATGCGGGCGGCAAATCCAAGACGGCCGCTGTACCGCAGCGGCGCTAACCCACCAGGGCTCTCGGGAGCAGTTCAGTCCGCGCTCCGGGGCACGTCTCCGGTGCGCGGCCGGCCTTTCAGGCGAGCGTGAGGCCCCCGTCAACGTGCACAACCTGTCCGGTGATATGACTCGCGCCCTCGCTGAGGAGAAAGCGGATCGCCTCGGCGATCTTCTCAGGTGTGGCGATGCGCCCAGACGGCGTGCGCGCGGCGGCCTGATCCCAGGCGAGCGCATTAGCGCGCGGCTTGTGGCCATCCTTGCGCGTGTATCCTGGGGCTACGCAGTTCACCGTCACGCCGGCCGGGGCGAGCTCCGCGGCGGCACTTTTTGCGATAGCTTCCATCGCCGCCTTGGCCGCAGCCGTCTCAAGGAAGGGTGTGTCGACATCGAAGCGATGCGCGACGAAGGAGCTCACACCCACCACGCGGGCCACCGGAGAGGCGCGCAGGGCGGGCGCAGCCCTGCGGATCAGCGCCGCGAACGTCAGCGGCATCACCTGTAACGCTCGTTCTTGGGAGGCCCAGGTGCTCTGGCAGATGCCCTGCTGCAGGGCATAGCCGGCATTGCTGACGATCTGGTCAATGCGGCCGAAGTGGGCGAACGTGGTGTCGATCAGGTGGTGAACCGCGCTTTCGCTGCCGAGATCGGCAAACAGGATCCGGCACTCGCGCGCGCCCAATTCACGACAGGTCTCGGCGACGTGGCGCAATTCCTCACCACCCGGACCATCATCCCGGCGCCCGTGCAAGGCGAGTGAGCGCTCGTCCGCAGCCAGGCGCCGCGCGAGGGCGGCGCCGATGCCCGAATTCGCTCCCGTGATGAGGACAACGGGAGCATCGCTGGACAGTGTGGTCATGGGTCTCGCTGGCGACGCCAGTCGACTGAAATTCGCTAGTCAACCAAGCGTACATTAAACTGGAGCACCCCGTGAGTCCGTTCAGTCCATTGCGGACGCGGTTCGGGCGGGCCGAGTCCATGCCGGGCGGGCGCCCGTCGTCGGCCGAAGGGCAAGCAGGGGAGGGAGTCGGATGAGCAGCCGTCGTAGATTCATGCTGGGGCTTGGGGGCGCCGTGCTTGGCGTGTGGGACAGTGCGAACCCTGCCGCAGCTGCCGAGGGGATCGAGACCGCCTGGGCCCGGATCGCTCGCACCAGGGTCATGCGGATCGGTGCGGTGGCGGGCGCGACCCCCTACTACCGAAAGGATATCGTCAGCGGACAATGGCAAGGGTTCATGATTGATCTGGCCCAGGATCTGGCCGACGGTCTGAAAGTCCAACTCGACATCCACGAGACCACCTGGGGTAACGCAGTTCCGGATCTGGAGGCGAACAAGATCGACCTCTTTTTTGGGCTCAATCCCACTCCCCAGCGTGCCCTCGTGGTCGATTTCTCCGAGCCGCTCTTCAATAATGCCTTCGTTCTTCTGGCGCGCCGCGATTTCACTGCGAGCACATGGGAGGCGCTGAATCAACCCGCTTTCAAGGTCTCAGTCGACAGCGGTTCGTCGCACGACCAGATGATCACCCGGACTTGCCCGAACGCCTCGGTCACGCGCCTTGAATCGAGTGCCGACGCGACGCTCGCCCTGCAGTCCGGGCGCGTCGATGCACAGGTGCTGGTGGTGATTCTTGCCCTGAGCGTGCTCAAGAAGAATCCGAGTCTTGGGCATATCGTCGTGCCTGCGCCGGTACAGTCGACCACCACCAATATCGGTTTTCGGAAGGAGGACGACAAGGCCTGGCAGGCTTACGTCAACAAGTGGGTGGCCCAGGCGCGGGCGAGCGGCCGCGTGCGTGAGATCGTGCTCGGAAATCTGGACAAGCTCGTGGGCGTGAAGGCGGACGAGATTCCAGCCCAGATCAGCTTTTGACCGGGAGCTCCGTGTATCACTGGGACTTTGAGTCGCTTTGGGTCTATCGCCAGTTGCTCGGCGTGGGCCTCGCCTACACCCTGGGCTACACCATCCTGTGCGTGCTGCTCGGGCTCATCCTCGGTCTCCTTGCGGCTCTCGCAAGGTTGGTCCAGACGCGCTGGGTCCGCTGGCCCGCGCGCGGCTATGTGGAGTTGTTTCGCTGCACGCCGGTACTGGTTCAACTGGTCTGGTTCTACTATGCGCTGCCGATCCTCACCGGAATACAGATCTCCGCAGCGCTCGCGGCCGTCATGACGCTCAGTCTTTACGGCGGCGCCTTCTATTCGGAGATCATCCGCGGCGGTATTGTCTCCGTCGACGTCGGCCAGAGCGAGGCGGCCCGCGCTCTGGGCATGAGGCGTGCCCAGGTGATGCGCCGCATCGTGCTGCCCCAGGCCCTGCGTCGCATGCTGCCTCCGCTCATGAACCAATCGATCCTGCAGCTCAAGAACACCTCCCTGCTGTCCGTCCTTGCGGTGCCGGACCTGCTCTACCAGGGCCAGACGGTGGCTCATGAAACCTATCGTCCCCTCGAGGTCTACACGCTCGTCGCGATCGCCTATTTCGTCATTCTGCTGCCCGCCACATTCGTGGTGAAGCGGCTCGAGGAGCGCCTGCTTGGGACCTCTGGAGCGTGACTTGAGCGATGCGATGATCGAGGTTGGGGGCCTGGGCAAGCACTTCGGCGGCCGCGCAGTTCTCTTGAACGTCGATCTTTTGGTGCCGAAAGGCCGCGTACTGGCCATCATCGGACCGTCGGGATCGGGCAAGTCGACGCTATTGCGCTGCATCAACCTGCTGACCGTTCCGGATAGCGGGACCATCCGGGTGGGCCAGCAGGTCTTGCGTTTCGATGGTCGGGCGACGACCCTGCCGGGCGACCGCCAGCTCGCGGAATTCCGGGCCCGCACCGGCATGGTGTTCCAGCACTTCAATCTCTTTGCGCACATGTCGGTTATCGAGAACGTTCTGGAGGGACCGCTCACCGTGTTGCGCATGCCCCGGGCGCAGGCGCGAGAGCGCGCCATGGGGTTGCTGGAGAAGGTGGGCCTGGCCGACCGCGCGACATCTGCACCGGAGCGTCTGTCAGGCGGGCAAAAGCAGCGTGTCGCGATCGCCCGGGCGCTCGCCATGCAACCCCAGGTGATGCTGTTCGATGAGGCGACCTCGGCTCTCGATCCGGAACTCGTGGGCGAGGTGCTCGCTGTCATCGAGTCGCTTGCGGCCGAGGGCATGACCATGATCCTCGTGACCCATGAGATCGGCTTTGCCCGCGATGTCGCCGACGAGATTGTCTTCATGCGCGACGGCCAGGTCGCAGAGCGCGGCCGCGCAGCAGAGCTCATCGATCATCCCCGCGAGGCCGCGACGGCCAGCTTCCTCGCCCGCTTCCACCGGCATACATCACCAACGACCTCCTAGGACCATGGACACCATCGACTACACCCACGGCATCACCGCCATCGACTCCGGCTATGTCAGACCGCGCATGGACGCGATCCACCTCGTGCTTGAGGGCGATCGCGCTGCGGTCATCGACAGCGGCACGAACCAGTCGGTGCCACGCGTCCTCGCAGCACTGGCCGAGCGCGGGCTTGAGCCCCGGCAGGTCGACTTTGTCATTCTCACGCATGTACATCTCGATCACGCCGGTGGCGCGGGTCGGCTGATGCAGGAATTTCCAAATGCAAGACTGGTCGTGCATCCGCGCGGCGTGCGCCACATGGTGGACCCGGCCAAGCTCATGGCCGGGACGATCGAGGTGTATGGGGCACAACGGGCGCAGGAGATGTACGGCACGCTCGTCCCGGTGGCGAAGGAGCGCATCATCGAGGCACTCGATGAGTCCAGCATCGATCTCGCGGGGCGGCGGCTGGTCTTTTTCGATACTCCAGGGCATGCGCGCCATCACGTCTGCATCCTCGATGAACGGTCCGGCCATCTCTTCACCGGTGACATGTTCGGCCTGTCCTATCGGGAGCTCGATCGCGCCGGACGGCAGTTCATTTTCCCGGCCACCACGCCCATCCAGTTCGATCCCATCGCGTTTCACGCGTCGATCACACGACTGTGTGCGCTCCAGCCGGGAGCGTTGTACCTGACCCACTACGGTCGCGTCGATGCCCCGGCGACGCTCGCCGTGGACCTGCTGCGACTCGTCGATGCCCATGCGGACCTGGCCGAGAGCCTGGCTGGTGTCGCCGACGGGCACGAGCAGCTGGAGCGCCTGCGGGAGGGCGTGGCCTCGATCGTCGCCAAGGAAGCGGAGCACAAGGGCTGGGGCCTGCAGGGAGCCGCGCTTAGCGAACTTATGCAGATGGACATCGAGCTGAACGCGGCAGGCTTGGCCGCGTGGCTTGCCACCCGGAAGTAACGCCAGGTGGATCAGCGGCGCCGCCCGGTCAGTCAAGACCTGGCTGCGTCCGCAAGCCAGAGCGTCGCACCCGCCTCCTGCCTCCATACCCCGCACTCGTCTGCCGCACCCCTCTACGGGATTTCCCGGTGATCCGGATCTAAGCCCTGGGGCACGGGATCTTGTCGGGGACCGCGTCGCAGGCCGCATCGGGGCATACCCCGATTGCCGCCAGCCCATCTGCTGCGCTTATGATCATCGAGGCCAATTCAATCGTAGGAAGGAGTGCGCATGGGGGCGCGAAACTGGGGGCAGATCGCGCGCGCTTCAGGCCTCGCCGCCTGGAGTGTCCTGGCCGCCCAGGCGCTTGGACAGACGACCCAGGGGGTCAGCAAGAACGAGCTCGTCGTTGGCAGCATCCAGGATCTCTCAGGTCCCACCGCGGCGTCCGGCCGGCAACTGCGCAACGGTCTTTCAATGCGCGCCAACGAGATCAATCAGGAGGGCGGCGTCAACGGCCGTCTGATCCGGCTCATTGTCGAGGACAGTGGCGCTGAACCCCGCAGGGTGAGTGTCGCCGTCGAGAAGCTCATCCATCGGGACCACGTGTTTGCCGTGCTCGGACAGATGGGCGCTGCCCAGAATCTCGCAGCGCTGCCGTCCGAAGCACAAAGCCGGGTCATCAACTTCCTGCCCGTGACGGGTGAGCGGGAGATGTACGAGCCGCCCTCTCCATTC
This sequence comes from Burkholderiales bacterium, assembly GCA_003136595.1. GTDB lineage: Bacteria > Pseudomonadota > Gammaproteobacteria > Burkholderiales > Burkholderiaceae_D > BOG-994. The sequence continues at coordinate 10,662 of PLEY01000142.1, read as the reverse complement.
AAGGTCGCGTTCTGGCCTCCCTATCTCGAGCAGACCAAGACCGGCATCCTCTATCTCATTCAGCGCAAGAAGGCCAGGCGCGTGTGCGCGGTGTACGCGGACGATGAGTTTGGAGCCGAAGTGCTGCGGGGTGCGAGCAGTGCATTGGCGGCCGCGAGCCTACCCCTGGTTGAAAAAATAGCAGTCACGAGGGGTGGGTCCGAATTGTCCGCGGCACCGGGCCGCATCAAGGCAGCCGCCTGCGATCTGGTGGTGCTTGGGGTCGGGGCGCGCGAAGCCCAGGCGCTGGTCGCCAGTGTGCACCGCTTGGGCCACGAGCCCGATTTCGTGGGCACGTCCGCGCTCTACAGCGCGATCGATCACGTCGCCGCAGGGCGCGCCACCGACGGGCTGTACGCGGTACATACGGTGACGCAACCGTACCGGGACGATGCCTCGAAGCTGGTCCGCGATTGGGCGGCCGCCTATGTCGAGCAGTTCCGCGAGGAACCCGCGGTGCTGGCCGTGTATGGCTACTACATCATGGACCTGTTCGCCAAAGTCGCAGCCAAGGCCGGACCGGCATTGACGCTCGAGAAGTTCGAGGCGGTGCTTGAATCGACCACCTTTCCCCGGGACATGTTCGGCAGCCCAGAATTTCACGTCACGGCGACGGATCGGTTGGGCAGTCGCAAGGTGCGCATCTCCGAGATCGTCAACGGGCGCTGGGTCCCCGTCACGACTTTGCTGGACCTTGCTCTTGGAGGGCCGTGAAACACGGGATGTGACCGCGGTTGCTTGCGATCACGCAGGCTTGGGGGTCTCTGAGAACCAGGCCAGCTGCGTGCTGCTGGCGAGGAGGGAGCCCTCGGCACTCCACAGTTCGACCGCATGGTCGAAGAAGCCGCGCGCGATGGACTTGCCTGTGATGTTAAGGAGTAGCCAGGGACCGGCGGCTGCGAGTTCGGCGGCACTGGCATGGCAATAGAGTGACAAAGAGACTGTTGCCACAGCGTGCGGCGTGCTGCGCAGCAGGAAGGGACGCGGTGCGGGAACATCCGAGAATGCGGCGAGCGAGGGCCAGTCCAAAGCGCGCTCTTCTGCCTGCCTGATCCAAAGGAGACTGTCCAGTCGCGCGCTGTTGGCGCGCCCGGGAGCGGCGCGGAACGGGGCCCCCCGGATATAACGGAAATCATACTGGCGCAGCCAGCTGAGCCTGGCCTTGGCGGTGTCGGACTGCGGGAGCCCGACGGGGGACGGAGCCGTGGGCATCGTCGTGCCCAACCTCGCGATGCTGGTTCGTTCGGCCGCGAGCAGCACGGAGATCTCCGCGCACAAGCGCTCACCGCGCGCCTGTGCCTGCCAGACGCTCACGCGCCAGAAGCCCACCGAACGGCCCTGAGCCTGGACCTCGACCAGAAAGCGCAACAGGCCTTCCCTGGGCGCCGCGAGAAACCGCGCGTGCGCCTCGATGGGAGCACCCTGGGCGCGCGGATCGGTGAGCACCGCTTTCAGACCCGCGGCAAGCAGCCAGCCTCCGAAGGGGCCCGTCTGGTTCCAGAAGTTTGCATCGGTAGGCAAACGCAGTTGGCCAGGGCCTTGCGTCTCGAATTGGAGGGCTGCATCAAAAGGGTGTAGAAGGGCTTTAGGGTTCATGGGCGGTGGCGCGAAGCGGGGGCGAGGCCGAGCTGCAACCCTTGCGTGGCAGGGGACGCCTCGTCAAGGCCGGCGGCGGGATGCGACAATGGCGGTATCGGGTCAAAGCCTGCCAAACTGACTGGCTGCGAGCGGCCGGCGGACCGGCCGGGGATCGCATTGACCCGCTCGGGGCCCTAGGTGGGCGTCTCGAGAACAAGAGCAAAAAGGTCCCGCGCTCACCAAGCGCGCGCCTTGCGGCGGGCGCGTTCTCAGGAGCGTCGGAAAGAAGGTGAGGCATGGCAGATCCAATCTTAGTCGATGCGATCCGCGCGCCGCGCGGTCGGGGTGGGACTCACGGCGGGCAGGCAGCACTCGCCTCGGTCGATCCGACGCGTCGCGTGCCGTGTGTACTGGAAGCGCATCGCCGCTTGCCCAAGCGCTTGGATCCGTCCGGGGTGGACGAGCGGGTCGTGGGCGATGCGTCCCGGCTCACGGCGTCCGCGGCGAAGTGGCGGCCGTGCTTGACGAATGCGAACGCGAGTGCCGCAGGCCGCGGCGGGGCATCGCAACCCAGGGCGCCGCAGGGGGCATGGGGATCGCCACGCTGATCGAAAGACTCTGAGACCGGTATGGATATCGACCGCTACCTGGCACGCATCGGTTATGTCGGATCGCGCGAGCCCAGTCCGCAAGCGCTGCGGCAGTTGCACCGCGCACACCTGTTTGCGGTCCCTTTCGAGAATCTCTCGATCCAGTGGGGTGAGCCGATCGTGCTCGATGACGTCGCGCACTACTGGAAGATCGTAGAGAGCCGACGGGGCGGATTCTGTTACGAACAGAACGGGCTTTTTGCCTGGGCACTGCGCGAGCTCGGCTACCAAGTCGAGTTGCTCTCGGCTTCGGTCTGGTCGACGCTCAACCCGGCGCCGGGCTATGGTCCGGAATTCAGCCACATGCTGCTGCGTGTGAGCCTGACCGACAGCTGGATCGTCGATGTCGGCTTTGGCGACAGCTTCCTGAATCCGCTCATGCTGCGTGTCGGCATGCAGCAGCTCGAGGGGCCGCGCGCGTTTCGCATCGATCGGGACGGGGACTACTACATCCTGGTGATGCGGCGGGTCGATGGCCGATGGATCGAGCGTTACCGCTTCACGGCCCAGGCGCGCCGGGCGGAGGAATTCGCCGAGATGTGCCATTTTCACCAGACATCACCCAAGTCGCCCTTCACGCAGCGCCGGATCTGCTCGCTCGCTCGGCCTGACGGTCGTATCACGCTGGCCGGTGACGAGTGGATCGAGTCGCAGTCCGATGGCATGGAGGTACGGCGCACGGTGGATGATGAGGATGAGGCGCGCCAGCTCCTGCTTGACCATTTCGGCATCATAAGCCCGCTTGGCTAGCCAGCAGAGCGGGCCGGTATGAGCGACAATTCCAACTCCAATTACAACGCTGAGACAATCGAGGTCCTCACCATGACTTACGAGACAATTCAATTCGAGCAGGCGGATGGTGTGGCGCGGATTACGCTCAATCGTCCCGAGCGCCTGAATGCGCTGTGCGAGGCGACGTTTCCCGAACTGCACGACGCACTCGATCGCGCCGAGGCCGGATCGCTGCGCGTCCTCGTCATCGCCGCTGCCGGGCGCGGCTTTTGCGCGGGTGCCGACCTCGAGCAGCCACTGGGCACGGGGTCACGCGATGAGCGCGACATCGGCGCGACCCTTGAGCGCAACTACAATCCACTCATCGAGAGGCTGCGCAGCCTGCCGGTGCCGGTCGTCAGCGTCGTCAACGGCGTCGCGGCCGGAGCGGGTGTCAGCCTCGCCTTGGCAGCTGACCTCACGATCGCCGCGCGTTCGGCGAGCTTTGTGCTCGCGTTTGCGCGCATCGGGCTCGTCCCCGACGCGGGCGCGACCTACTTTCTTGCGGAACGCATCGGGGTGGCGCGGGCCCAGGGGCTGGCGCTCCTTGGCGAGAAACTCTCGGCCTTCGACGCCGCCGCGTGGGGCCTCATCTGGAAATGCGTCGAGGACGACGAGCTTGCGGCCCGTGTCGATGAGCTCGTGGCGCGCCTGCGTGTTGGTCCAACCGTGGGCCTGGGTCTCACCAAGCAGGCCATCTATGCGGCCGGTGAACGGGCGCTCGCGGCACAGCTCCGCCTTGAGCGCGAACTGCAGGCCCGTGCCGGACGCACGGCCGACTTCGAGGAGGGAGTCGCGGCCTTTCTCGCCAAGCGCGCGGCCCGCTTCACCGGGCATTAACCCCGCGCGGCGCCGCCCACGGGGTGCTGCGTCCAGTGCCACCTGTCACAAAAATTCACGTGTACAGCCGGCGCCGCGGGCCGCGCGCGCGAGCCCGAAGGTCTGCCCGGACGGCGCCCGATGTCTGGCGCCGGCCCGCAGGGAAAAACCCTCCTTTTCGGCCCGGTAGCGAGCACGGTGATCCGCATCGAGCCCTTGCGAAACCCGGCGCTGCCTCGCACGCTGCCGTGCGCCAGATCGCGCCACCCGGACAATAGTTTCTTACAATACTGCAGGAGTGTTAGTGCCAGCAGCGAGCAATCGTGCTTCAATACGCGTCGATTGCCGTCGATGGGAGCGTAACCACATGCGCGACCCGGCCCCACAACCGTCTCGGTGACCCCTGCCCCCTTTCCGCTATGAACGCCCCCGATTCCAAAGAACGCATTGCAGTGGACACCTATTCCCTGACGCGACCGGTCAGGACGAGGCGCTACGGCACGAGCACCACAATCTGGGTTGTGGTGGGTTTTCTGCTTCTGGTCGCGGTCATCGGCTGGCTGGTCTACCGGGCCCAATCTCAGCCTCAGAGCGGCCCTCAGGGTGGGCCACCCGGCGCCCGGCGCGGCGGGGCGATGCCCGCGCAGCCTGTGGGCGTGGCGACCGCCAAGACGGCCAACGTCAATGTCTACCTCGACGGGCTCGGTGCGGTGACGCCGCGCGCGACCGTCACGGTGCACACGCGGGTCGCGGGCCAGCTGATGAAGGTGGCATTCGTCGAAGGCCAGATGGTCAAGCAAGGAGATCTGCTAGCCGAGGTCGACCCCCGCCCCTATCAGGCGGCACTTGAACAGGCCCAGGGACAATTGCAGCGCGACAAGGCGCTGCTGGCCGATGCCAAGCTCGATCTGGATCGCTATCAGACACTGTTTGCGCAGGACTCGATCGCCAAACAGACGCTCGACACCCAGGCGGCGCTGGTGCAACAGTACGAAGGGACCGTCAAGGCCGATCAGGGAGCGCTGGACAACGCCGCGGTGAACCTCGTGTACACGCGCATCACGGCGCCGGTGGCCGGACGAGTGGGTCTGCGTCCGGTCGATCCGGGCAATATCGTGCAACCCACCGATAGCACCGGCATCGTCGTGATCACGCAACTGCAGCCGATCGACGTCGTCTTCACCGTGCCTCAGGACGACATCCCGCGCGTCGTCAAGCCGATGAAGGCCGACCAGAGTCTCGCGGTCGACGCCTTCGACCGCGATCAGAAGGTCAAGCTCGCCAGCGGCAAACTCCTGACAATCGACAACCAGATCGATGTGACAACCGGCACGGTCAAGCTCAAGGCCACCTTCGAGAACAAGGATACCGCGCTCTTCCCGAACCAGTTCGTCAACGTCAAGATGCTGGTGGACGTGATGCAGTCCGCGGTCATCGTACCGGTCGGGGCCGTGCAGCGTGGCAGTCGCGGCACCTATGTCTATGTCGTCAAGCCCGACTCGACCGTGACCGTCCGGCCGGTCACGACGGGTCCCGCTGAAGGCGACAACGTGGTGCTCCTCTCGGGCATCAGCGCGGGTGACGTGCTCGTGACCGATGGCGCGGACAAGCTGCGCGAAGGTGCCAAGGTCGACGGAGTCGACCGTGCACAGCAGCCCGCCGGTGTCGCACCGGCCGCCCCCGACGGAGCCGCCCCGGGCAGCGGCAAGGGGCGTCATCGCCGTCCAGACGGCCAGGGCACCGACCCACAGGCGCCCAGTCCGCACAGCGATACGAAGAGTTCAAGCTAAGTCGCGCATGAATCCGTCACGCCAGTTCATCCTGCGGCCGGTCGCGACGTCGCTTCTGATGCTGGCCATCCTGCTTGCAGGGATGGTGGCGTATCGGCTGCTGCCGCTCTCGGCATTACCGGAGGTGGACTATCCCACCATCCAGGTCGTCACGCTCTACCCCGGCGCCAGTCCCGAGGTCATGACGTCTTCCGTGACCGCACCGCTGGAGCGACAGTTCGGCCAGATGCCCGGGCTGAATCAGATGTCGTCCTCGAGTTCCGGTGGGGCCTCCGTCATCACGCTGCAATTCACACTGGAGTTGTCTCTTGATGTCGCTGAGCAGGAAGTCCAGGCCGCGATCAATGCGGCGGGCAACCTGCTGCCCACCGATCTTCCCAGCCCTCCCATCTACAACAAGGTCAATCCGGCAGATACCCCCATCCTCGCGCTGTCGGTCAGTTCCAAAACGATCCCCCTGCCGAAGGTGGAGGATCTGATCGACACGCGCCTTGCGCAGAAGATCTCGCAGGTGCCCGGCGTCGGGCTTGTCTCGATCAGCGGCGGCCAGCGACCGGCCGTGCGCATCCAGGTCAATCCCAAGGCCCTCGCATCCCTCGGGGTGGGTCTTGAGGATGTGCGCACGGCCATCGGCAATGCCAACACCAACCAGGCCAAGGGCAGCTTCGACGGGCCCACACGTGCCTCGACCATCGATGCGAACGACCAGTTAAAGAGCGCCGCCGACTACCAGAACGTGATCGTGGCCTACAAGAATGGCGCACCGGTGCGCATGTCCGACGTGGCCGACGTCGTGGACGACGCGGAGAACGTCCGACTGGCTGCTTGGGCGAACGCCGTGCCCGCCGTCATCCTGAACATCCAGCGGCAGCCGGGCGCCAACGTGATCGAGGTGGTCGACCGGGTCAAGGCGCTGCTGCCCGCGCTCACCGCCAACCTGCCAGGTGCACTGGATGTGTCCGTCCTCACGGACCGCACGGTGACGATCCGGGCCTCGGTCGCCGACGTCGAGTTCGAACTCCTCCTGGCGGTGGCTCTGGTCGTGATGGTGATCTTCGTGTTCCTGCGCAATGTGCCGGCAACCTTCATTCCGGCAACTGCCGTCCCGCTTTCCCTGGTTGGCACCTTCGGGATCATGTATCTCGCCGGATTCTCGATCAACAACCTGACCCTGATGGCGCTCACCATCGCGACCGGCTTCGTGGTCGATGATGCGATCGTCATGATCGAGAACATCTCGCGCTACATCGAGATGGGAGAGAAGCCCCTGGCGGCCGCGCTCAAGGGTGCCGAGCAGATCGGCTTTACCATCATCTCCCTGACGTTCTCGCTGATCGCCGTGCTCATCCCCCTCTTGTTCATGGGTGATGTGGTGGGTCGGCTGTTCCGCGAATTCGCCATCACCCTGGCGGTCGCGATCCTGATCTCTGCCGCCGTCTCGCTGACCCTGACGCCGATGATGTGCGCGCGCCTCTTGCACCACACACCCGAGTCCGATCAGGGCTGGTTTTTCCGCAGGACGGGGGAGCTCTTCGATCGGGTCGTCGCGCGCTACGGTGTGATGCTCGACTGGGTGCTGGACCGCCAGATCCTCACGCTTCTGGTGGCGACCGGCACCGTGGTCCTGACCGTGCTGCTCTACATCCTCATCCCCAAGGGGTTCTTCCCGGTCCAGGACACCGGGGTGATCCAGGGCATCTCCCAGGCGCCGCAGACGATCTCGTTTGCCGCCATGGCACAGCGGCAGCAGGCGCTCGCCAAGGTCGTCCTGAGCGATCCAGCCGTCGAGAGCCTGTCGTCATTCATTGGTGTCGATGGGACCAACGCAACGTTGAACAGCGGTCGCCTGCTCATCAACCTCAAGCCGCTCGACGAGCGCTCGCTGACCGCCTCGGATGTGATCCGCCGCCTGCAGCCGGAACTGGACAAGGTCGACGGCATCTCGCTGTTCATGCAGCCGGTGCAGGATCTGACGATTGAGGACCGGGTCGCGCGCACCCAGTATCAGTTCACCCTTGAGGATTCCGATCCGGCGGAACTTGCGCAGCTGGTCCCCAAGCTTCTCGCGCGCCTGCAGCAGGAACCCGAGCTCGCGGACGTGGCCAGCGATGCCCAGAATGAGGGCTTGCAGGCCTATGTCGAGATCGACCGGGACACCGCCGCGCGCCTGGGCATCACGACGGCCGCGGTCGACAATGCCCTCTACGATTCGTTCGGCCAGCGACTGGTCTCGACCATCTTCACCCAGTCGAGCCAGTACCGCGTCGTTCTCGAGGCCAAGCCCGACCTGCAGCAGGGCCCGACCTCGCTGCGCGGCATCTACGTGCAGACCCCGAGCGACGGCCAGGTCCCGCTGTCGAGCATTGCGACGGTCACCGAGCGCGCCAGTTCACTTGTGGTGAATCACCTCGGCCAGTTCCCCGCGACCACGATTTCGTTCAACCTGGCACGCGGGGCTTCGCTTGGCGCCGCGGTCGAGGCGATCCGCAAGGCGGAGGCCGATATCCAGCTGCCGGCCTCGGTCCAGACCAGTTTCCAGGGGGCGGCGCTCGCCTTCCAGGCGTCCCTGACCAACACCCTGGTGCTGATCCTGGCTGCGATCATCACCATGTACATCGTGCTGGGGGTGCTCTACGAGAGCTTCATACATCCGATCACCATCCTCTCGACACTGCCCTCGGCCGGCATCGGGGCCCTTCTCGCCCTGATGCTGACCGGCAACGATCTGGGCATCATCGCGATCATCGGCATCATCTTGCTCATTGGCATCGTGAAGAAGAACGCNNTCATGATGATCGATTTCGCGCTCGACGCCGAGCGTCACCAGGGCAAGAGTGCTCGCGAGGCGATCCACCAGGCGTCGCTGCTGCGCTTTCGCCCGATCCTGATGACGACCATGGCCGCGCTCCTGGGGGCCTTGCCGCTCATGCTCGGGACCGGCTACGGGGCCGAACTCAGGCACCCACTGGGTGTCACCATGGTCGGAGGCCTCTTGGTCAGCCAGGTCCTGACCCTGTTCACGACGCCGGTCATCTATCTCACTTTCGATCAGCTGGCTGAGCGCGTGCGGGCGCGCTGGCGGCGCGATGATGACGAGGCGCCGCCTGGGCTGACCACCGAGCCATGAACCCCTCGCATTTCTTCATCGGCCGGCCGGTGGCGACCACGCTGCTCACGGTCGGCGTCGCCTTGGCGGGTTTTGTGGGGTTCCGGCTGTTGCCGGTTTCGCCGCTGCCCCAGGTCGATTTCCCGACCATCTCGGTTTCTGCGTCGCTGCCGGGCGCGAGTCCCGAGACGATGGCAGCGACCATCGCCACGCCCCTTGAGCGCTCGCTCGGGCGCATCGCGGGGATCAGCGAGATGACCTCGCAGAGTTCGCTTGGCTCGTCCCGCATCACCCTGCAGTTCGATCTGTCGCGCGACATCGATGGGGCGGCTCGCGATGTCCAGGCCGCGATCAATGCCGCCGCGGCGCTGTTGCCCACGGGCCTGCCGAGCAACCCGACGTATCGCAAGGTCAACCCGGCCGATGCGCCGATCATGATTCTCGCCTTGTCCTCGGCCACGATGAGCCAGGGCCAACTCTACGACGCGGCCGATTCAATCGTCTCCCAGGAACTGTCCCAGGTGCAGGGGGTCGGGCAGGTCACGGTCGGCGGCAGTTCCAAGCCTTCGGTGCGCGTCGAGCTCAATCCTGATGCCCTGAACAAGTACAACATCGGCACCGAGACCGTACGCAACGTGATTGCCGCGACCAATGCGAACCGTCCCAAGGGCCAGGTGGAACAGGGCGACCGCTACTGGCAGATCTACGCCAATGACCAGGCGTCGACCGCCAAGGAATACGAGCCGCTCATCATCGACTTCAACAACGGGGCACCGGTGCGTCTGAAGGATGTCGCCACGGTGGTCGACTCGGTGGCGGACCTGCGCAATGCCGGCTTCGCCGATGGACACAGGTCGGTGCTTGTGATCCTGAATCGCGCCCCGGGCGCGAACATCATCGAGACCGTCGACCGGGTCTCGGCATTGCTGCCCCAGATCAGGGCGTCGATTCCGGCTGCAATCGACCTGAAGGTGGTCCTCGATCGCACCCCCACGATCCGCGCCTCGCTGCGGGATGTCGAGCGAACCCTCGTGATCTCGGTGGCGCTGGTCATCCTTGTCGTGTTCCTATTTCTGCGCAGCGCGCGAGCGACGCTGATACCGAGCATCGCCGTGCCGGTGTCGCTGATCGGCACCTTTGCGGTCATGTACATGCTGGGCTACAGCCTTGACAACCTGTCCCTGATGGCACTCACGATCGCGACCGGTTTCGTCGTCGACGATGCCATCGTCGTCCTGGAAAACATCTCGCGCCACATCGAGCGCGGCATGACGGCCTTTGATGCGGCCGTGCGGGGGGTCGCCGAAGTCGGCTTCACGGTGGTGTCGATGAGCCTGTCCCTGATCGCGGTTTTCATTCCCATCCTGCTCATGGGGGGGCTCGTGGGCCGCCTGTTCCGCGAGTTTGCCGTCACGCTTTCGGTGGCCATCCTGGTGTCGATGGTGGTTTCGCTGACGACGACACCGATGATGTGCGCCCGGATCCTGAAGGGGGCACATGAGCGGCGCGCCCCCGGACGGCTGTTCCAGGCAAGCGAATGGGTTTTCAAGCAGATGCTGGGCGGCTACCAGCGCTCGCTCGCCTGGGCCCTGCGCCATTCGCCTTTCATGGTGGTCCTGACAGTGCTCACGATCTGTCTGAACATCTATCTTTACGTGATTGTGCCCAAGGGATTCTTTCCGCAGCA
>PLEY01000142.1:0-179 GCA_003136595.1 Burkholderiales bacterium | reverse complement strand
TAGCCAGACTGCGCGGCAAGCTCGCCGGGGAGCCGGGTGCCACGCTCTATCTGCAATCCGTGCAGGACCTGCGCGTCGGGGGGCGGGTGTCGAATGCACAGTACCAGTTCACCCTGCAGGCCGATGATCTCGATGAATTGCGGATCTGGGAACCCAAGGTGCGCGCGGCGCTGACCGCC
>PLEY01000028.1 GCA_003136595.1 Burkholderiales bacterium | reverse complement strand
TTTGCCACTTCGGGACGGCCCAGTGAAGAACTCGCAGTTAGCAATTGACGCCCTTTGGGGCGCGGAGCATCCGATACCCCTGGTGGCACTTGATACGGCGTTGAGGATTCTGTTTGTCAACGCCGCCGCCGCGCACCGGGCCGGGGCGCCAGCTCATCTCATCATTGGCTGCTCGGTCACGCAGTTCATTGACGAGCCCGCCCGCCGGGCCCAGGTCGAAAGGACCCTGCGAGCTTGCCTGACCGGGGCGGTGAACGGAGAATTTCGTGAAGCTTGGATCACTGCTGAGGATTCACACATGTTGGTGGTCTGGGCCTACCGACGCATCATTCGGGACGGGCAGACGGTCTTGCTACTGTGCGCAACGGGCGCAACACCACAGGAGGAGTTCTTCAGCAACGGCGCGCCGTCCATCCCGGTGCTGCTTGACATTCTGGCATTCAATCCCAGCATGGTCACGGTCAAGGACGAAAACAGCCATTACCTCTACATCAACGACACCGCACGTAAGGCCCTCAAGATACCCAGCGGGCCCTTGAAGTCTTTCACCGACCACGACATTTTCGACGTCAAAAGTGCCGAGCGCGCACGCGAGTTCGACCAGCTTGCGCTGACGCAGGGGAACACTGAATATTACGGTCCGCTGATGTTGCGCGATGGTCAAGTCCTCCACGCGGGTGTTACGAAAAGCTTCATCCAGCATGGGGAGTACAAAGCGGTGGTCACCGCCATTCACGACCTGACCGAACTGGAGCAGGCCTCGAGCCGGGCCCGCAAGGCGCAAGAGCGCTATCAGGTCCTGTTCCAGGGCAGCCAATTGGGGATGATCACGCTGCGCCAATTTGAGGTTGTCATGGCCAATCCACAGGCCGCCACCATTCTCGGCTTTGCGGATGCATCCGAACTGGTGGGAATGAGCTATGTCGACTGGCTCCATCCAGACCAGCGGCATCTGCCGGGCGAGGCGCTCGCGCGCGCGCGGGACAGTGGCCAGTCCACGAGTTGGGCCGAACGCAGCTACCGTACCAAGGACGGACGTTACCTTTCGGTGGAGGTGACCAGCGCCCGTATAGAACTGGATGACGGCCCGGCCATCTTTGTCACTTTTCAGGACGTGAGCGAGCGTAAGGCGGCTCAGGCCCGTGTCGAGCAATCAGAAGCCTTGAACCGTTTGTTGGTGGAGAACATCAGCAGCGGCGTGATCATGCAAAGCCTCGATGGCGGCTTGCTGCACATCAACCCGGCGGCCCAACAGATTCTCGGGGTGACGTACCGCGCGTTTCCGGCTGGGACCCCCCTCAGGCTACTGGCCGGCGCGTGCGATGAGAGCGGGCGTGCCTTGCCCGCATCCGCACTGCCGTTCGAGGTGGCCCGCACCACCGGCAGGCCTGTGAAAGGCTTTCCCGTGACGTGGCATGACGCCGATCACAAAGTGCACTGGCTCATGGTCTCGAGCACACCCTTGCTGCGCCCCGGCGCAGCCGAGCCCTACGCCATCTTGTCCACGATCGAAGATATCACGCACATGCATGAGGCACAGGAGAAGCTCTACCACACGGCCAACCATGACGCATTGACGGGACTGCCCAACCGCCGCCGCATCCAGGAGGACATCACGCGCGCCATTGCGGGCGCGCGCCGGCGCAAGGAACCACTCGCAGTAGCGTTCATCGACCTCGACCAGTTCAAGGCCGTGAACGACACTTTCGGCCATACCCTGGGTGACGAGTTCATCCGAGAAACCGCCCAAAGGCTCAGCGAGGTGCTCCGAGACACCGATTCGATCGGACGTCTCGGTGGTGACGAGTTTGTCGTCGTGCTCGAGGGGGCTGGCCGTGCCGAAGCCGAGCTTGTCATGTCCCGGATGCTGGAGGCGATTGCCCGACCCTACGAGCTCAACTCGAGCCAGTTCGTGAGCAGCGCTTCGATTGGCATCGCGGTCTACCCCGAGGCAGGTACCGATACCGAGACCTTGCTTCAGGCCGCAGATATGGCCATGTATTCGGCAAAGGCACTGGGCCGAGGCAACTCGCAGGTTTTCGTTCCGCAGATGCAGGCAGCCGCGCGCGAACGGGTCTGGCTCGAAACCAACTTCCGGGAGGCACTGGAAGCCAAACAATTTATCCTGCAGTACCAGCCCAAGGCCAACGCTCAGTCAGGGCAGATAGTCGGGGTGGAGGCGCTGTGCCGATGGCAACATCCGGAGCGGGGTCTCATCGCCCCGGGTGAATTCATCGAATTTGCCGAAATCAGTGGATTGATCGTGGAGCTCGGTCGTTGGGTTCTGAACGAAGCCTGCCACCAGATCAAACGTTGGGAAGACGCCGGAACCCCGGTCCCGGTTGCGGTGAATCTCTCCGCCAAGCAGCTGCGCAGCCGCTCAGTGCTTGCGGACATCGAGGGGGCTCTCTCCCGCTCGGGGGCGAACCCGAAGCTACTCGAGATCGAGCTTACCGAGACCAGCCTGGTCGACGACCAGGACCAGGCGCGGAGCATTATCGGCCTGATGCAGAAGCGGGGTATCAAAGTGTATCTGGATGACTTTGGTACAGGATACTCTTCCTTTTCGCAGATCTCGCAGTTTCCCTTGGACGCACTGAAGCTGGACCGCTCTTTTGTCTCTCGTATCACCGCCGATGAACGCGCTCGCTCCCTGGCCTGCTCGATGGTCGCAATCGCCAAATCGCTCAACATGATAGTGGTCGCAGAGGGCGTAGAGACGTCTGAAGAGCTCGCCGTCCTGCGCACCATGGGCTGCGACGTCATTCAGGGATTTCTCTTGTCTCGAGCGGTCGACGCCAAGAACCTGGATTTGCCTGCGTTACGGGCGCGGATGGACGAGTATGGCTCGAGAGAACTCCCCCCGCTCTGGGTCGCGTAGCGAATCGCTCGTTCTAGAGCAGCAGACCAGCGGCGCGCGGGGCTTTATGGCACAGTGGTCACTTGATCCATGAGCCCATAGAGGCGCCGCGCGCATGGTCTACGAAGAGATTGCAAGCTCGATTTGGCCACTTTCCATCGGGCTCATTTCCGACACGCACGGACTGATGCGGCCCGCCGCCCTCTCCGCCCTTGCGGGATGCCAGCACATCATCCACGCGGGCGACGTGGGCGCGCCCGAAGTCCTGGAGGCGCTGCGTGCGCTGGCACCCGTGACCGTTGTTCGGGGCAACAATGACCAGGCGCCTTGGGCGCATGAACTGCCCGTCGCGGTACGCGCGCGCTGTGGTCCGTTTTCCATCCACGTCATTCATGACATAGCGGAACTCGCCCTCGATCCCGAGGACGGCAGGTCCTGCGTGGTCATCTATGGACACTCGCACCACTCGCACTGCGAGTTGCGCGACGGCGTCTGGTATCTGAATCCCGGCAGCGCCGGTCCGCGGCGGTTCAAGCTGCCCGTCAGCCTCGCGCGGCTGACGCTGGCACCGGGAGCAGAGCCGGCCTTCGAACTCCAGCAGCTTGCGACCTAGGTTGGCGTCAGGAAGGCTGCCGCACCGGCGCCGGTGCCGGTGCCGGGGAGATTCGCTGTGCAGCCTCGACCGGGGGCGCAACTGCAGCCGTCTCGGGAGGCTCCAGTGCGCCTTTCGGATCGGCTGGAAGAATGATGAGCGTGACGCGTCGATTGCGCGCGCGACCCTCTGGAGTCTGGTTCGAGGCCACCGGCCGGAACTCGGAATAGCCCGCTGCTGACAGGCGCGCCGGCGCCATGTCGTGATCGATGAAAAAGCGCACCACCGAGCCTGCGCGGGCCGAGGACAATTCCCAGTTCGACGGGAACTGGGACGTGGCAATCGGCAGATTATCGGTATGTCCTTCGACCTGGACCAGATCGTCGAGACCCGCGAGGACGGCCGCAATCGAGCGCAAGGTCGGCAGGGAGGCCGGCTGCAGCTCGCACTGGGCGGGTGCGAAGAGCACCGAGGCGTTGATTTCAACGGCCACGCCCCGTACGGTGTTGCTGACCCGGACCTGACCATCCTTGACGAGTACCGAGAGGGCGCGCGCGAGCCGATCGGCGACGTCCCCCATGTGGGCCTCCTGTGCGCTGGTCATCTTCGGGGGCGGCGCTGGGGGATGACGGAGCACGTGGGGCGTGATCGGCACGAGGGCCCCGGGTGCGATGGCCTCGACCTTGATGCCGGAGAAGGCGCTCGACAGGGCATCGCTTAACACGCGGTAGCGACCCTCGTTCACCGATGAGACGGCGTACATCACCACGAAGAAGGCGAACAGGAGGGTGATGAAGTCGGCATAGGAGATGAGCCAGCGCTCGTGACCGGCAGTCTCGTGTTCTTCGGCCCTCTTGCGACGTGCTGCCATGATGCGCTTAGTGGACGAGATAGCCACGGAGGCGGGCTGCGATAAGCCTTGGGTTCTCACCGTTGGCGATGCCAACTAAGCCATCCTGGATGATCTCGCTGCGCAGGATGTGGATACCGATTGCACTCTTGATCTTGCCCGCAATCGGCAGGAACACGAGATTGGCGAGCGCGACGCCATAGACCGTCGCGACGAAGGCGACCGCGATGCCCCCTCCGAGCTTGCTCGGATCGGCCAGATTCTCCATGACGTGGATGAGGCCGAGCACCGCGCCGATGATGCCGATGGTCGGCGCATAGCCGCCGGCGGACTCCCAGACCTTGGCGGCCTCCTTCTCGGCATGCTCCCGTGAGGAGATCTCGACCTCGAGCGCTTCGTGGATGCTGGTCCCGTCAAAGCCGTCAGCCAGCATCTGCAGACCCGAGCGGGCGAGCGGGTCGGCCACGTGGGCCACCTGTGCATCGAGGGCCAGGATGCCATCCTTGCGTACCGCGTTCGCCCAGTTGACGATCTGCTCGATCGTCTGGAGTCCATCCAGGCGCGGCGGCACAAACGCCAAGCGCAGCATGCGCAACGCCTTCAGGAACACCGGCAGGGGTGTCTGCACCATGACCGCCCCGAGCGTGCCCAGCACGACGATGATGAAGGCGGTGTGCTGGACGAGCGAGCCAAGCTTCCCGCCCTCGAGCAGCTGGCCCCCGATCAGTCCTGCAGCAGCCAGGAGAATGCCAACGAGCGTGGTCAGATCCATACGCGGAACATTTCCTCTAGAGAGCTCAGCGCGGCTCACCAGCTGCGCAATTGGCTGCGGATCCGGGCGATCGCCTGGCTGTGGATCTGGCAAATCCGGGACTCAGTTACCCCCAATATCGCCGCTATTTCGCGGAAGTTGAGATCCTGCTCGTAATAGAGGCCCATCATGAGGCGTTCGCGCTCGGGAAGTTTCTCGATGGCGGCGACCACGGCCGTGCGGAACTGCTTGTCCTGCAGGCGCTCGAGGGGATTCTCGCGGTTGTCCGGAACGTGACGTTCGAGGTATCCCTCGTCCTCACCCTCCGAGAGCTCGTCGTAATGAAGCAGCTGGTACCCTTTGGAGTCCTGCAGCATCTGCTGATACTCCTGGAGCGGCACCTTCAGTTCCGCAGCCACCTCACGTTCGGTCGCGGGACGGTGCATGCGCTGCTGGACCCGGTGCATCGCTGCCTCGATGTCGCGCAGGGTCTTGCGTGTACCCCGCGGCAGCCAGTCGTTCTGGCGCAGCTCGTCGAGCATGGCTCCGCGGATGCGTTGCCCGGCATAGGCTTCGAACTGGATGCCTTGTGACTCCTCGAAGCGCGAGCAGGCTTCCATGAGCCCGATCATGCCGGCTTGGATCAGGTCGTCGAGCTGAACGGAGGCGGGCAGGCGTGCCAGCATGTGGTGCGCAATCCGTTTGACCATGGGCGCATAGGTCGTCACGGAGCGGGTCGTATCGATCATTCCCGACGCGGTGTAGGTAAGGCTTTTCGCCCGTTCAGCGGATGGCTGCATGAGCTTTCTCCAGGTTATGTCGGACGTGGCCAGACTCGCGTTCTGCTGAGCGCGAATGAGGAAGTGGATCGAAATCGTAAGGTGCCCGCACCGGGGTCCTTGGAGCGTGGCTCGTCGGATGGGTGGCAGGCTTTGGTGGAACGGTTGCCAGGCCCGCCGGGTTGGCGGCAAGCCGGTTGCAGGCCAGACTGCCCTGCAGATTCAGCGTCACCCCGAGAAAGCGCCCGGCGGTCTCGGCCAGGCGCTCAAAATGCGCGCGGCCCCGCTCACCCGGCTCACTCATGATGACGTCGCACTGCGTGACGCCGCAATCCAGGTTGAGTGCCTTGATCTCGCTATACGCAGCCGTCATCGAATCGGGATGCTCAGAAAGCACGACGAGGACATGTACGCCGCCCTGAAAGGCGCGCGCCGCGGCAGGCGATCCGAGCGGGCGGCAATTCACGATCAGGGTTTCGACCGCGGCGAGCTCACGACCGAACTGGCTTCTCAGCTTACGGGCCGACTCGGCGCTCAGCCGCCAGAGCTGCTCCAGACCGCGCATCGCAGGCAGGATCCGCAGATTGGCTGCCGCCTCGAGAATCACCTCGCCCAGCCGCTTGTCCCCGGCGACGACGTGGCCGAGCTCGTAGCGGCCCGTCAGTCCCATGACGTGCGCAACCTCGCCGGGCGTGCCATCGATGACCAGGACATTGCGCCCCTGCCCCGCCAACCCGAGTCCGAGCTCGGCTGCGATCTGCGCCTGCTGGGGCGCGCCGCCGCAGGCGAGGATCACTTCCGGACGCGAGCGCGCGAAGAGCTGGCGCAAACCGGCTGCCTGATCGCGATCAAACATGGTTGGATCCTCTGGCAGAAACCTCGCGCGCACTCTGTGCGATCGCAGCGAGCCACGCCGGATGATCCTCAGGAGCCAGACCGTATACCTTGGAGGGAGGCGTCTCGCGCAGCGCACGATGCACCAGGTACTTCGCGTTGGGGTGATGAATGTCCTCGGGAACGCGCTGGCCGTTGGCGACGTACTGGATCTTCAGGCGGTTGCGGATGACGACATCAAGTACGGCCCCGAGACGCACGGCCTCGTCGATCTTGGTCAGCACACACCCGTTGAAATCCTGGTGGGCATACGCCTTGACGACCTCCTCGAGCGTCTCGCCCTGGACGGTCGCGTTCAAGACGAGAAGGCGCTTGGCCTGCGTCCCTTTGAGCAGCGCGATCTGTTCGGCGACGCGCTCATCGCGTTGGCCAAGCCCTGCGGTATCGATCAGCACCAGCTTCTTACGGCCAAGGTACTGCAGGGCGCTCGTGAGCGACGTCTGGTCGTGAATGGTCTGGACAGGAATGCCTAAGATCTTGCCGTAGATCCGAAGCTGATCCTGGGCGCCGATCCGATAGGCATCGGTCGTGATCAGCGCGAGTTGGTCGACGCCGTGCTTCAAGGCAAAGCGCGCGGCGAGCTTGGCGGCGGTGGTGGTCTTGCCCACCCCGGTTGGGCCGACCAGGGCGAACACGCCTCCTTGATCCGTCAGGTCGTCGTCGACCGCTCCGCACTGGAGGTTGCGCTCGAGAATCGCCGTCGCCCATTCCCGCCCCTGGGCGTGGGTGAAGTCATCAGGCAGGTTCTGCTGCAGTTGGCGCGACAGGGCGGGGCTCAGGCCCGCGCTGATCAGATCCTGCATCAGTTTCATGCGACCGGGCTGACGGCGTACATTGTCGCTCCACGCGAAATTGGCGAGCTGCTCCTCGATGAAGCCGCGCATGGACCGCATCTCATCGACCAGTCCAGAGGGTGCCCCTGCGGCCGGTGCCGCCGTGGCGCGCGGCGCGGCGACGGCGGGCGCTGCCGGCAGCGCAGCCTGGGACGCGCGCGCCGCAGCGACCACGGCCGGGGCGACCGGGCGGGCAACGGCCGGGCCGCTGACCTCGAGTGTCGGGACGGCGCTGGGGGCGGCGGCCCGGGGTTGGGCTTCGGGGGCAGGCCGGGCGCGTGCGGCAGGACCCGCGAGGTTCATGACCACATCAGGGGAGTCGTCCCGGGCAAACAGGGCCTGTGCATCGAGATCGCGGCTGTCGAATTCGCCTGAATTTTCAAGCAGGGTGGCGATGCGCTTGCGGGTGCGCACCACCTGCGCCTCGGTGAGCCACTCGGGTGCGGCCGATGCAGCGCCGGCCGGTGCGCGCGACCGGGGCGCGACCGGCGCCTGGACCGGTTGGACTTGGGCCACCGGTGCCAGGTGCGCTCGGACCTGGGGCCGCTGCGGCGGCGCGGCCGATTCCGCGACGCGGTCGGCGGCGGCCTTGGACGTATCAGCAATCCGGGCCAATTCGCCTGCAGCGGCTGCGAGAATCTCGACCCCCTCGGGAGTCTGGCGGTTCGAGATGATGACGGCATCACCACCGAGAACCTCGCGGACTTCGCGCAAGGCGGCGCGCGAATTAGGTGCGGTAAAGCGTCTGATGTTCATGCTTAGGCTCCAACGAGGGCATTTACGCGTACGGTTCGGTTGTCAGGCACTTCACTGACGGCGATCACTTTGAGCTGGGGCAGGGAGCGCCGCAGGAATCGGGACAGCGGTGCGCGCAGCCGGTCGGGGACCAGGAGAGCGCAGGGCAGCCCCATGCTCTCTTGCGTCTGCACCGCGCGGCGCGTCGCCCCGAGCAGGGTCTGGGCGAGCCCGGGCTCGAGCGCGGACGCGTCACCGCCATTGACGTTGGTGGCGTGCATCAGGACATTCTCGAGTTCGGGCTTTAGGCCAATCATCGCAATCTCGGCCTCGTTCTGATAAACCTGTTGCACGATCGCCCTGCCGAGCGCAACACGTACCACCGCGGTGAGTTCGCTCGCATCGGTCGTGCGTGTGCCGTGGTCGCACAGACACTCGACGATGCTGCGCAGGTCGCGGATCGGGACCTGCTCGGAGAGCAGGTTCTGCAGCACCTTCTGGACCGTGCCGAGCGGCAGCAGCTTGGGTGTCAGCTCTTCGATCAGCTTTGGCGAGGACTTGGCGAGGAGATCGAGCAGCTGCTGGACTTCCTGGCGGCCGAGCAGCTCAGCGGCGTTGATCTGGACGAGGTGATTCAGGTGGGTCGCGACGACCGTGCCCGCATCGACGACGGTGTAGCCCAGCGAAATGGCGTGCTCCTTGTGGGCCGCCTCGATCCACAACGCCGGGAGCCCAAAGGTCGGATCCTTGGTGGGTGTGCCGGGCACGGTACCGCCCACATGGCCCGGATTGATCGCGAGGAACATGCCGTTGTAGGACTCGCCCTGGGCTGCGACCACTCCCTTCAAGCTGATGCGATAACCGTTCGGGCGTAACTCGAGGTTGTCGCGGATGTGTACCGACGGCGGGAGGAAGCCGACTTCCTGCGCAAACTTGCGGCGCAGCGACTTGATACGCTTGAGCAGTTCCCCGTCCTGATTCGAGTCGACCAGGGGCACGAGGCGGTAGCCGACCTCGAGTCCCAGAACATCGACGGCCTTGACGTCGTCCCAGGTGGCTTCGACGTTGACCGGTGCCGCCGTCGGCGCCACAGCGCTTGTCTCCTTGGACTTGGCCTTCTCGGCCGCCGGTCGGGCATACGCCAGCCCGCCGGCCGCAGCACCCAGGCACAGAAAGGCGAAGTGCGGCATGCCGGGGACGAGGCCAAGGAGGACCAGGACGCCTGCGGTGATGCCAAGGGCGTTGCGGTTGCGGAAAATCTGCGCGACGAGCTGCGTGCCGACGTTCTGCTCGTGGCCCACGCGGCTGACGATCATGCCGGCTGCCATCGAGATGATGAGCGCCGGAATCTGCGCGACGAGCCCGTCGCCGATGGCGAGCAGGATGTAGT
>PLEY01000107.1:26120-26271 GCA_003136595.1 Burkholderiales bacterium | reverse complement strand
GTAGATCGCTTTGCTGTAGTCCCGAGCAGTGACACGGTTTACCTTGGGAGGCGCGACCGGGGTGCACCCCAGGTCCAGAGCCAGATGGCGGGTTTCGTCGCCTTCGTAGGCGCGGTCCCTGATCAGACGCATCGGGCGATCCGGGCCGCCC
>PLEY01000107.1:0-26108 GCA_003136595.1 Burkholderiales bacterium | reverse complement strand
TGAATCTTGGTGGTCCATCCGCCTCGCGATCGGCCGATGGATTGTGGGCCGTTTTTTTAGCGCTCCGGTGCCGTCGGGGTGGACTTTGACGATGGCGCTGTCGAGCGCGACCGACTCGATCTTGACGCGCACGATCTGTGCTTGCTGCAAGCGTTCGAACACACGATCCAGCACACCCAGCTTCGACCAGCGGTTCATGCGGGTATAGATGGTGTGCCAGTTGCCGAAGCGTTTGGGCAGGCCGCGCCACTTGCAGCCATGCTCGCACACATACAAGATGGCGTTGAGCACTTGCAGGTTGGAAAGACTGACGTTGCCTCTCTGTCGCGGTAGGCAACTCTCGATTTGAGCATACTGGGCAGGTGTGATTTCCATACCCAGATCGTAATCGATACTTAATCATTAGTGTTAACACGCCCTAGTTCGCAGTGTCGCCTTTGCGGCCGCCGGCGGTCCGCTCGAGCAGATTCATGTCGAGCAGTTTCACCCGGCGCTGTTTGATGTCGATAAGCCCCCTCTCCTGGAAACGCGAGAAGCCGCGACTGACGGTCTCAAGCGTCAAGCCGAGGTAACTGCCGATCTCCTCCCGCGTCATACGCAGATTGAACTCGTGCTGGGAAAAGCCCCGCGCGGCAAAGCGCCGCGAAAGGTTCAGCAAGAAGGCCGCCATGCGCTCCTCCGCGCTCATCGCCCCCAAGAGCATCATGAGCCCCTGTTCACGCACGATCTCGCGGCTCATCATGCGGTAGAACTGGCGCTGCAGGGCCGGCACGCGCGCCGCGGTGCGCTCAAGATTGTGGAACAGCACGATGCATACCTCGCTGTCCTCCAAGGCCGTGAGCGTCCGGCTGTGCCGGTCCGAGTCGATGCCCTCGAATCCGACGATATCGCCCGCCATGTGAAAGCCGATGACCTGCTCGCGTCCGTCCTCGGCCGACACAAAACTCTTCAGAAAGCCACTGCGCAGGCCGTAGAGATTACGAAACGGATCACCGGCTTCAATCAGGGTCTGGCCCCGTTTGACGCGCCGTTGGGTGTAGACGAGTTCATCGATCAGCTTCAGGTCGCCAGGCTGGATCCCACGCGGCAGGCACAGGTTCTGCATGCTGCACGCCGAGCACTGCGCGCGCCAGGCCTGGCCAGCCCGCTCGGGGCCACAGCGTTCCATGCTTCCCGCCAATGGCGCAGTCGTTTCGCGAAGCATCTCAGCGTTCAGCATGGTCATTCCTTGGTTGGGGAGCACTCGGGCAGGAGCGGGCATTGCGGCCCGCGAGGTCGGCGATCAGGTGGGTGACATGTGCGATCTGTGCACTCTTGTCGAGGAACAGGTTCGCACCCAGATTCGTGCACAGACGCCGGTATTGTGGATAGACATAGTTGGTCAGGACGATGACGGTGGCGCTGGCATGGCGCGTGCGGACGTCGCGCAGGACATCGGCTGCGGTGCCTCCGTCGAGATGGAAATCGAGGAGGATGCAGTCTGGCAGGGAACTCAGGATGCCATCGACTGCGCCCTGGACGCTCCTCGCCTGCCCGACCACTGCGACATGATCGATTTCATTGATGAGCTCGACCAGCCGGTCACGTACCGGCTGCGAATCTTCGGCGACAAACACACCCAGGTTGGAGACATGCGCTGACATGGGAAGCAGTATCAGGCTAGCCCCGGGTGCCGGGTATCAGCCAGGGATGATTGTGCAGATCGGCCTTGCCTGAATTCAGGGGTAGGGTTCGACACCCTGCGAGTAGGGGATCCCCTACTTTCCTCTCGCGCCGCCGGCAGACCGGCGGACCGGCGATCCGTGGCGCCTAGCCTGAGGCGTCCTGATCGTCGACCAGCCCATGGGTGATCGCATAGCGGACCAGCTCGGCGCTGCTGCCAATCGCCATCTTCTCCATGAGACGCGCCTTGTGTGTGCTGATGGTCTTGCTCGACAGGTTGAGTCGTTCGGCGATGTCCGTCACCGAGAGCCCGGCCACGAGCAGGCGAAACACCTGGTACTCCCGGTCGGACAGACTGGCGTGCGCCGGACCATCACCGGCCCGAAATCCCTCGAGAGCCAGCATCTCGGCTACGGCCGGACTGACGAAGGCACCCCCGGCCGCGACCTTCTGGATGGCCGCGACCAGCTGCGACGGGGCGGACTCCTTGGTCAGGTAGCCGGACGCGCCGGCGCGGATCGCGCGGATCGCGTACTGGCGCTCACTGTGCATGCTCAGGACGAGAATGCGTAGCTTCGGGCGCATCTCCCTGACCCACTTGATGAGCTCAAGGCCGCTCTTGCCTGGCATGGAGAGATCCAGCAGCAGGACATCGAAGTCGGTGCTGCGCACGCGCTCGATCACCTCGTTGCCATCACATGCCTCGGCGACGACCTCGAGACCCTCGGCCTGCAGCAACTGCTTGAGCCCCTCGCGCATGAGCGTATGGTCATCGCCGATCACAACCCGGATCATTTCGCCGCACCCGCTGGTTCGAGAGGAAGACAGACCTCGATGCGGGTGCCCCGCCCGGCCGAACTGTCGATCGTCAGCTGTCCCCCAAGCGCGAGCGCGCGCTCCTTGATGCCGAGGATGCCAAACGTCTGCGGCGCGCCGCCGATCGTCCCTGAGAATCCCTGGCCATTGTCGCGCACCTCGAGTCCGAGCGCATGTTCCCCCCGGAAAATCGCCACGTCGACCGCGGTCGCGCGGGCATGGCGCGCTATGTTGGTCAGCGATTCCTGCAGGATGCGAAACAAGGCAGTCGCATGATCCCGCGGGATGTCCTCCTCGCTGATGTCAAGAGACAGGTTGCAATGCACGCCGCTGCGCGCGGTGAAGTTCTCGACCAGCCACTCGGCAGCGGCGGCAATCCCCAGGTCGTCGAGCATCATGGGCCGCAGATCGGCCGCGATGCGCCGGGTTGCGGCAACGGTCTCGTTGAGCGTTTCTTCGACACGAACGAGCTTGCGGTCGAGCTCGGCGAGTTCCGCAGGGAGCCGTTTGCGGGCCCAGGCCACATCCATCTTCAGGGCGGTGAGCGCCTGCGCAAGCTCATCGTGAAGTTCGCGCGCAATGCGGGTCTTCTCCTGCTCGCGCGCCTGATTTGCCGCGTTGGCCAGCGCGCCAAGCTCATCCTTGGAGCGCCGCAGCTCGGTCTCACTGCGCACGCGCTCGGACACATCGCGCAGGATCACCGTGTAGAGCCTGCGCCCGGCTGCTGCGTGCTGGGAGATCGAGGCCTCGATCGGAAATTCGCGGCCATCGGCGCGCAGTGCGTTCAGTACCGACTGCTCGCCCATGCGGCGCACAGTCCTGCCCGCCTTGCCGAACAGATCGACATGGTCGCGATGGATGCGGCGAAAACGCTCGGGAATCAGGCTCTCGAGCGGCTTGCCCGCGACCTCGTCACGCCCATACCCGAAGGCAAGCTCGGCCGCGCGATTGAAAAGCACAATATGCTGCTCGCTGTCGGCCGTGATGATGGGATCCATGGCCGAATCGACGATGCCCCCAAAATACTCGCGCACCGATTCGAGTTCCTGATTGGCTGCGTCACGGCTATGGCCAGCAAGCCACAGCGCCCGCGCCGCCAGAGCGCCAGCAACACCGGCCACGCCGAATGCGCCCGCCGTGAGAGGATCGGGCCCTCCGCGCACCATGGCGACGGCCTGGGCTAGCACCTCCACGAGGGCGAACCCGAGAATCCATCGCAACAGGCCGATGAGACTCAAGTGCCAATTCCCCGAGGGTGTGAAGGCCCGGTCCTTTCCCATGATCCGCTAGACACTCCTGAATTCGACCCCGTGGTCAGGGCCTGGGTGTTGTCCCGTGGCCCGCTAGGCGGAGCCGGGCCTTGCTGGATTCAAGCCGCAGTATATAGAGGTGCAGCGCCCCCATACTCCGGGTCCCGCTCGCCCACAAACCCCTGCCCTTGATCGGTATCAATGCACGGCCCACCGATCGGCCTACTCTGCCCTTCTGGAACGAAACCATGAATGAGGGTAGGCATGTTCAAGATGATACTGGTACCCACGGACGGCTCGGCTCTGTCGATCCGCGCGATCGACGAGGCGATAGACTATGCGCGCCTCGCAGGAAGCCGGCTCATTGGCCTGTCCGTCATCGAACCCTATCCCACTTACCTCGTGGCCGGAGAGGCGGCCATGAGCGCGGTGGCATCGCTCGCCCAGTCGGCCGAGGCCTTTGTCCAGGATAATCTAAAGGCTTTCGTGCTGCGTGCCACCGCGGCGGGCATCCCCCACGAAACGGCGGTGGTGACGAGTCCCAACCCGTGGGCTGCGATCGTTCAGGCGGCCGAGACGCACCGATGCGAGGCGATCTTCATGGGCTCGCACGGACGCAGGGGTCTGGATGCGGTCCTGATGGGCAGCGTGACCCACAACGTGCTGGTCCATTGCAAGTTGCCAGTCATGGTGCTGCGCTAGTGAGCGGCCTCCCTGCGCAACAGGGGCGCGCCTCGCATCGAATCGGGTCTGCCGGGATGGCAGCACTGCGGATCCGTCAGGGTCTTTCATGATCCTTGATGGACCTTCAGGGCAGATCGGCAGGCGCCTCGGCGCGAGGGTGAGCGCTTGAGAAAGCACGATTAGACGGGAGCGATAAAGGAGATTGATTGAGGAGCTCGATTCAGGGGATCGATCAAAGGGAAGCGACTCCTCCCGCCCCTGCCGGTCTGCCCCGTCCTGGGGCGACACTAGCCCCTTCCTGGTCACTCCCGAATGACCGGACCGGGCTGAAGTGACCGGATCACACGCTTCTCGCCCAGGGGTTTTGTCCGGCTACCCTGGGCGCCAGCAGGAACGCCGCCCCCTTTTGGGGCAAATCCAATCAGCATGTGGACCGGATGGGGTGGCTCTCGTCCCTGGGTGCGCAGTGCGGAGAGCGCACCCGCAGTCGGCCTGTTGCAGACCTCGCGGTCGGGCAGCAA
Organism: Burkholderiales bacterium; assembly: GCA_003136595.1. Classification (GTDB taxonomy): domain Bacteria; phylum Pseudomonadota; class Gammaproteobacteria; order Burkholderiales; family Burkholderiaceae_D; genus BOG-994. The sequence goes on along the minus strand of PLEY01000107.1, from coordinate 21,175 downwards.
GGGGGACCTGATCGCACGTCTCTTAGGCTTCGTCTCGCGCTCCCCAGCGTTCTGACTGGGCTGCGTGAACCAGCACCCGGGCCCGTTTCGGCAGGGCGGAGGGCATTCGGGGTCCGCTGCCTCGGATAAGAGCATCGGGCGAGCGCCGGCTGCTCAGGTGGCGTATCCCCAGGGCGACGGGTCCGAGGAGAGTAACTGCGCTCGGCGGACGGTATCCCCTTGTGGACTTGTGTCGGGCTCGAGCCGGGGGTGAAGCGCTACCGCCCCTGCGCCGGCGGACTACGCCTGACTGTGCCGACTGCACCCGATTGCACCCGATTGCACCCGATTGCACCCGACTGCACCCGATTCCAGCCTTGGCACGCTCTGCCGCCTCACGGGGCAGTCATTGGCGATACGCCAGAACCCGCAGCCTCTGCGCATCGTTCGAGCCGCGTCAGAACGACCCCTGGCTCCACGTGAGATTGCGCGCGGCGGTCCCCGGGGGCAAAGCCTCCCTGCGGTTGCGACGCACGCCCTTCACGAATTGCAATACGAAGGCAAGTAAGTTCGCGACAGTAACAAATGAGAAATCAATCGTTCGTCGGCAAGCGAGATTCACTAGACTCCGTCGAGTGATTCGCGAAGTGGTGCTGCTGGCCGTGATGCCCCTGTCGGCCCTGTTGATCCCATCGGCTCTGTTGACGGCCCCTAAGGGGCGCTATCGTGTAACGCCCTTCCGTGGAGGGCTGCATTGTTGGTTCTCAATGCGGTCCATCCCCGCAGCCTGGGCAAGCCCAGCAGCAGTCGGGCAGCGTGCCCAGGGGTGGCAGGCGGTGCACGCCGGATCACCCGTTCCGATTACGAAACAGAACGTAAGGAATTGGCATAGTTCGTGCTTTTTGGTGTTTCGTGAAAAGTCGATACAAAAGTCCCAAGCGCCGACGTAGCGAGATCGTCGCGCTACGAAGGGCGCGCAGGCAGGCGGGATGAGTGTGCCCAAGGCTGGGGCTAAGGGGACGCGGTACACCGGTTTCATCGATCAACGGAAGTCCATGATGGCGCGGAGCCAACCCGCATCAGGGCGGGGAATTGCTCAAGCGCAGGTCTCAGGATTCTCAGTGTTCGCACCATTCGCAGGGTGTCGTGATTGGCACAGAGCCCAAGGGCTGGAAGACACGTCGCACCAGATCATCAACCGCACGCCCCTCCTCCTCAGTCGGGCAGACGTTCAAATAGTCACGTTACTTAATCAGGGAGCAGCATGAAAAAGTCGATTCACAAGCTCAGTGTTCTGGCCCTCCTCCTGAATTCGGGGGCCGTGTTCGCACAGTCCGCCGGCACGAGCGCGACCGCGTCCGGCGAGAATCTTGACGCGGTCATCGTGACGGGTACACGCCAGTACGGACTGAAGGCATCCGACAGCGCCGAGCCGGTCGAGATTCTCGATGCCGCCACGCTGTCCCGCGTCGGTCAGCCCGATCTGATCCAGGCTTTGGCGCAAAATCTGCCCTCCTTCACCGCCCAGGCCACGGGCTTTGATACCGCGAACCTCACGCTCTCGGCCGCGCTGCGTGGCTTGAACCCGAACGACACGCTGGTGCTCATCAACGGCAAGCGCCTGCACGGCACCGCCAACCTTGCGGTCGACGTCGGTTCACCCTATCAAGGTGCGGCTGCGCCTGACCTGAGTTTCATTCCCGTCTCCGCGATCGACCACATTGAAGTGCTGCAGGACGGCGCCGCAGCTCAGTACGGCACCGATGCGATCGCCGGGGTCATCAACATCATCCTGAAGTCGAACTACACGGGTGGCCTCGTCAATGCGAACTATGGCGGGTATTTCGATGGCGGGGGCGTCACGACCGATGTGTCGGCCAATATCGGTTTCCAGCCGAATGAAGATTCGTTCTTCAATCTGACCGCCGAAACCAAGACCCATGAGCACAGCACTCGGGGCGCGATCGATCCCCGCTTGATCGATCCGGCAACGCTTGCGGCGAACCCCACCATGGTGGATTTTCCGGGCTACCCCTACGTGAACCAGATCTCCGGGGATGCCCAGTACCGCTTGTCCCTCTTGAGCTTCAATTCCGGGATCCATCTCGGCGAGAATGTCGAAGCCTACGCATTTGGCACTTACGGCGACAAGAACGCGTCGTCCTACGAGAACTACCGCCTCCCGAGCAAGGCGCCCACCATCTATCCGCTCGGCTTTAACCCGAGCGAGACGCTCGATGAGACGAGCTATTCGATCACCGCGGGTGTAAAGGGAAAGGCGTTCTCCGACTGGCACTGGGACCTCAGCACGACCTATGGATCGGACGACAACCAGATCGGGGTGATCGATTCGGCCAACCCCGACCTGATCGCGGCCTTCGGCTCGAGCCCGACCTTGTTTCATGCGGGTGAGTTCCATGCGACCCAGTGGACCAACAACGTCGACATTTCACGTGAATTCGCGATCGGCCTGAAGGAGCCGCTGACCCTCGCCTTCGGTTATGAGAACCGGCGTGACACCTACCTTCTGGGCGCCGGCGACCTGGCGTCGCGCTACGGTTCGGGCTCCCAGTCCTATCCCGGCTTCACCCTGACCGACGCCGGCAACTACCAGCGCTCCAGCAACGCAGGATACATCGACGTCGCGCTCTCGCCGATCGACAAGCTCAGTGTGGATGCCGCGGCACGGTATGAGAAATACAGCGACTTCGGTGACGCAACCGTGGGCAAGATCACCGCGCGCTACGATGTCACGCCGACGTTTGCCGTGCGCGGCACCATCAGCACCGGCTTTCGGGCACCGACGCTCGCCGAGGAGTACTACTCGACGACCAACGTCTCGCCGTTCTCGGCCTTTGTTCAGTTGCCCCCCAACTCGGTGGGCGCGCGGCTTATCGGCGTCGATGGCTTAAAGCCTGAGAAGTCAAACAACCTAAGCCTAGGATTTGTCGCGCAGCCCGCCGCGCACCTGTCAATTTCCACGGACATCTACCAGATCCAGATCAACAACCGCATCGTGGGGAGCGGCAACGTCTTCAGTTCTGTCTCGGGCACGAACATCAACTCCCCTGCCGTGACGGCTGCGATTGCCGCCAATGGCAACGTCCTCGACCCGACCGTCTCACAGACCGGTATCAACATCTTCTCGAATGCGGCCAATACGCGCACGCGTGGCCTCGAGGAGGTCGCGAGCTACGCGTCGGACTTCGGCTCCCTCGGCAAGGTCGACTGGACGGTCGCATTGAACCTGACCGATACCGCAGTGACCAAGATCAATGCGGTGCCCCCGCAGTTGCAGCCGCAAGCGCTCTTGAACCAGGCGGCGATCTCGGACCTGACCACGATCTTTCCGAAGTTCAGGCTGAATCTCGGGGCGCTGTACCGAAGCGGACCCTGGTCGGTCAACGTGCGCGAGACCATCTATGGCCCAACGTCCGAGGAGGAGTTGAGCGACGACGCCGTGAACTTCTATCGCACGCGCATCAGTACCAAGGCACTCACCGACCTCGAGATCAGCTATCGGTTCACGAAGAGCCTGACGGTCGCCCTCGGTGCGAACAATCTCTTCAACACCTATCCGAACAAGTACAACGCCCAGCTCACGGCCTCCCAACAGGCCGCGCTCGACAATGCTGCCGTGAGCGTTTATCCGACCTTCTCCCCGTTCGGCATCAACGGCGGGTACTACTACGCACGCGCGACCTACACGTTCTAGGCGCGCCCAGTTCCCGGTCGGCTGCCAGTGCCGCCGACCGGGAGCACACAGCGGGCCTCCCGATTCGCCCGGCCTGTCCGGGGGCATCGGTCCTCTCTTCGCAAGAGCCGCTGGTGGCGGCGCCGCTCGCATCGGCGCGTCCCGTTCAGGGCATCGCACAAGCCGCGCGTGGGTTCGAATCGCATCCCGCAGCGAGGTCGATTTCGACCAACCATCCGAAGACGACCCGGCTCGGATTCGGTGTCGCCAGCACATCGAACTTCAGCGTATCAGGCTCGGCACCGGACAGGTCGCAGGGTTTGCGCACGATCATGGCGCGCTCGGCCCGTAACGTGACGAAGCATCTCTGATCCGACATCGAGGGTCTGGGCCTGGGTCGCCGCGGAGCGGTGCGACGATGCCACGGCGTCGCCGCTGGCCCTGAGCTCCCGATCCAGATCGGAAGATCGAGGGTGAATCGGTCGAAGGTGGATCGGACGGAGCTTTAAGACACGCGTCTTGATCGATCAAGACGCGCGCTCGGCATCGCGGTGCCAAGCGCGCGGAACCCGTCGGGGCCCGCGGCCCTCGCTTGGAGAAAGCGGATCGTTCCGCGAGCCCTCGCACCCGTTCCATCTCGCGCGGGCAGTGTCCCCACGCGCACAGCCCAACGACTATTCGCGTACCGCAGCAACCTCGATTTCGATCAGCCATCCGGGCGAGACCAGGCTCGCGACCCGCATCGTCGAGCGCGCCGGGAGGTTCGGTTGTTCGGCCGTGCCGAAGAACTGCCGGTATCCCTCCATGAAGCCCGCGAAGTCCATGTTGCCGCCGTGCGCCGGATCTCCGACCAGAAAGACGTCCATCTTCACAATGTCCTTGATGTCCAGGTGCAGCCGCTGCAGAGAGGCCCTGATCGCGTTAAGTGCACTGATCGTCTGGGTACGGGTGTCGCCGTACGCGGCGATGCTGTCGGCAGGCTGCGACTTGTCAGCCACCGCGGGACCGGCTCCGCTCAGATAGACCGTGGTCTTGCCGGCCGGGACCTCGACGGCCGCTGCGATCGGAAAATCGGAGTTGGGGATCTTGTGGCGCACGACCTCGTCGGCGCATGCGGCCGTGCTCCCCAAAAGCCCGAAGAAGGCCAGTGCGAGGATCGGTGTATTCATGACTTGTCTCTCTCTCGTGTCGATGTGAATTCTCGAATTCGCCTCGGACAGACTCAACGGACCGGCCCTCAGCGCAGCTTGCTGACGTCGGCGGCCCCGATGGCATCGGTGAAATGGTTGTCGAAATGGGTCCGGACGTAGTTGACGACATCGGCCACCTGCACATCGCTTAACTGCTTGCCGAAAGCGGGCATGCCGTTGCGACCGTGCAGCACGTTATAGGCGGGGTACGCGGCCGATCCCAGCCTCGGGTTCTGCCGTAAGGCGGGATACATGCCCGCTCCGATCGCGCCCTGTCCCTCGGACATGTGACAGCCCTGGCAGATCGCCTGATAAAGCTGAGCGCCGCCCTGCTCCTCGAAAGCGCTGCCTTCCGAGATCTGGGGCTGGGTCGGGTCGGCCGCGTAGAGCGGTGCTGACCCGGCGCAGCCGAGTCCGAGGAGGCCCGCCGTCGCGGCGCGTCGCAAATACAAAGTTCCCTTATGCATTCTGACGTCGACTCCTAAGACGCCGCGCATCTCCAGCCACGGCTGTGTGCGGCCTGGAAGCGGCCTGAAAGCGGGCTAGACACTGGCCTTGATCTGAGCATGCATGCGCGTGATCGCGTCGAGCGCAGACAGCACGGCGCCCTCCTGCCACGCCGGGATCTGCGAGGCATGCTCGCCGGCCAGGGCGATGCGGCCATCGATCTGGCACAGGTTCCGATAATGCCTGCTGCGGGCCTCATCGGTCCACAGACCAAAGCAGCCATTGGTCCAGGGTACCCGATGCCAGCCAACGGCTATGCCCGTCTCGAATTCCTTGTCATACTGGGGATGGATCTGGCTGCCGAACCTCAGCGCCGTGCGCACCCTGTCGGCAGGACTCATCGCCGTGAACTCGTAGGCGTTCGGACCCCAGATGTAGGCCCCGAGCATCACGCCCTTGCCGCTCGAGCCATAGCCGGTGGAGGGATAAGAGACCATCTGAATCGGCAGGTCCGTGTAGGTGATGCCGCCGAAGATCCGCTCGTCCTGCTCCCAGAAGCGCCGCCTGAACTGCAACCCGATCTTGACCGAGGCCTCGTAGGGCACGGCCTGAATCGCCGCATGCATCGCAGCCTGGACGTTCACCTCGATCTGGCTCAGGATCGACAGCGGGATGGTGCACAGGCACCAATCGGCGCGGGCCTCGTGGATGGCACTCGCGTCGTGCGCGTCGGTGTAGACCACCTTGACGCCGCTTGAGTCCTGGTCGATCTTGATGACCTTCGCGTCGAACTGTACGAGGTCGGCAACCTGACGGTAGATCGCCTGGGCAATCTGGTCCATGCCCCCGACCGGCTGAAAGATCGCCGAATGGTGCTCGTACTCGTTGCCCGCCGAGATCTGGCGCCACAGCCCTGAATGCAGCAACTCCGCCATGTCGAGTGGCTGGGAGGGGACGGGATCGGGCATCAGCCCTCCCCCCGGATAGACGTCGAAGCCGCGCCGATCGCTCGAGGCGGGGCCGCTCACATAACGGTAGTCCTTGTCGAGCGCGCCCCACTGCTTGAGCGACTCGAGCAGTTTCTCCTGATCTTCGGCGGTGACAGACGCGTCCAGGAGATGTCCATTGACGGCCTTGCCGAGAAGTTCCGCGACGTGCCCCTGGTAGTCCGATTGGACGTGCCGAAAGCGCTGCGGCTTGCCGCCGAAAGCCTTTTTCGAATGCAGGTAGGCGTTGTAGTTGACCTGCATGAAGGGCTCGAGCGGCACGTTCAGCCGCATCGCGTAGTCCAGGATGCCATAGTGATGAAACGGCAGGCGCCACGGCCCGGGATTGACGTAAAGACCCCGGTCAAACTCGCAACGCTGGCTAGCCCCCCCGAGTTCGGTGTACTCGTCGCCGCCGCGAATCGTCCACGCGCGACCACCGGCGCGATGGTTGTATTCCAGTACCTTGACGTGGTATCCGGCATTGCGCAGCTCGTAGGCCGCGACCAGTCCGGCGACGCCTGCGCCCAGGATCAGGATCGAGACGTCGCGGGGCGCGCCTTCGAGCCGGATCGGTCCCGAATAGGGCGAGGCGGCTGCAAACCCAAGTGCGGTCATTGCCTGATACATCGCCGCGCCGCCCGCGGCCTTGCCCACCATGGCGAGCAGTTCTCGCCGGGACATGCGGGTCGGAGCTTGGGGGGGAGTGCTCATCGGGCAACGCTCGTGCACTCTTTAATCGTGCACTCACTCATCGGAGGCTCACCGGGGGCGCTCGAGCCGGCTGCGCGAGTCCCCACTGACCGCGCCTCGCGTGTCGGCCGGGGCTTGGTCAAACTGCTGATCTGGGTATTCAGTCAATCCTCCGCGAAAAATCCATCGCTCCTCTCTGGAGCGTCACCCAGCTCGCAATTTGTGTGCCACAAGGCCCGACCGGGAAGATCCCCGTCCGAGCTGCATCGCCGCAGGTATCTCGCCTCAGGGCAAAACGCCCGCCGGATCGGCTGGACGCATCGCATTAGAGCCGAGCGCAGGGACGAGCTCAGCGATCTCGGCCACCTCGGCATCCTCGAGGCCGGCCACGGCCGGCATCCCCGGCAATGCGCTGGTCGTAGCGGTTCTTGAACGTTTTGACATCATTGAGGGCCCTGCGGGCGCCTCGCGGAGCCCTGGCCGCTCCGAAGCGAGCGGCTGCCGGATGCGGCTTTCGATGAAGTGATTCATGGCAGAGGATTTTTCCGGTTGACCCGTCGCCCGGCACCGCCTCAAGGGACAGGACCGGGCTCACCCGAACAGACGCCGGAAGGCAGTACCTAATCAGTACCCAACGCAGTACCNNCAGTACCTAAGCGCAGTACCTAAGCGCATTGCCCCAACGGCCGAGAGGCGATGATAGTGGCGGCCGATCGGGAAAGTGCGGGACAAGTCACGTCCGGGTTGTGCACAAAGTCACAACACGGACGCCCGAAAATGCGTTACGCGACCGCGCTGCGAGGGAGCCACCCTAAGAAGTCGCCCCCATGAAGCCGCCCTACGCCAATGAGAAGGTCAGTTCACCCAGGTCACCGACGGAACAGGCAATCCGGTCGCCTGCCTTGAGCCAGACCTGCTCAGTCTTGGGCTTGCCGACAATGACGCCGGGGGGAGTACCGGTGAAGATGAGGTCCCCCGCTTCGAGGCCGAAATGGCGGCTGATGTACGAGACCAGGTAGGGCACTGAGTAGATCAGGTTCGCCGTGTTCGAATGCTGGCGGGTCTCACCATTGACCCGGCACTCAATGTTGAGCTTGCCCGGATCGCCCACGAGGTCGGCCGACACGAAATAGGGTCCGATCGGCCCGAACCCGTCCAGGGTCTTGCCGAGCATCCACTGGTGTCCGTCGAGTTCGAGCTGCAGGTCCCGGGCGCTGAAGTCGTTCGCAGTACAGTAGCCGGCCACGTAGTCGAGGGCATCGGCCTCCGAAACATCCCGGGCCGTCCTGCCGATTACCACCAGCAGCTCGACCTCGTAGTCGAACTTGGTCGACACATGGGTCGGAAGTTCGATCGTGCACTGATGAGGGGCGAGGGCATTGTTGTACTTGTTGAAAAGTATCGGTATGGCCGGAACAGGCTCGCCGGCTTCCTTGGCGTGCTCCCGATAATTCAGGCCGATGCAGACGATCTTGCCGGGATTCTGGAACAGCCGACCGTAGCGGATGTGCGCTTCGTCCAGATAGGCCGCGCGCGCCGCAGGCGTGCCTTCTGCCTTGCGGATGAGCGCGGCGAGCGCGCGAAAATCGCCGCCCTGCAGCATGGCATCGAGCGTCAGGGGCGCACGCATGTGCAGCAGTGCCGACGCGTGGCGCACGTCGAGGATGCCGTGCGGCGTCTTGACGCCGAGCGATTCGCCCTGCGCGGTCTTGATCGACAGGAGGATCACCTTCGAGGGCAGCTCCTCAGAGCGGCCTTCGGGTGCTGCCAGGTCAGTGGGCACGGCCCCGGCAAGGCTGCTCGCCCCGGCGCCCGAGAGCAGGCCAAGGCTGCCCGCACTCTTTAGAAAACTGCGACGATCGGATTTCAAGGGTCACCTCCAGATAGGTCTAGGTTGGCGCGTACCGGCTGTGCTGGCTCGGCTGCCGCGCAGATTATAGCGGCAGGCCTGAGCGCCACGGCCCAGGTAGCGGCCGCGGCAGGGATGGGACCGGTCCTGCGAAGGCGCGTGCACTGAGTTGTCGCGCTTGGCCGACACAACGCCAAGAATCCCGCTTTACAGGGGTGGTGCTGCCCAGAATATGCATGACAGGAGATAGCCGGTCTGCCATATTGTCTGCATACTGAGGGGCGATCCAGACCCCCAAGACCGACCTTGCAGCGCACCCGATGACTGAGACACCCGCCCCTGTCCCCGCCAACGTCCCGGTGGGGGACCTGCTGCGCGAGCTGCGCAACATCTCGCTCAAGTTCTGCCAGAACGAGGTCGGCGCGCTGAGCACGCGCATCAAGGACGCCCTGTTGCGCGAGAGCGAACGCGCCAAGGAGCCCGCCGAAAAGGCCAGTCTCATGCAGGTCTACCGGGCGCTACTGGGAAAGGAGGCGGCTTTTGAAGCGGCCCTCCTGAAGAACCTTCCGATCGAACTTGACCGGGCCATTGCGAGCGACGACCCCCCGGCGCTCCTCGAGGAATTCGCCCAGACCCGCTCCCAGCTTGCCATCGTCGAAGACGCGGACGTCCAGCGCGAAATCCAGATCCTGCGCCTGATCGGCGATCTCGAGGATCTTTGTGCCGACACCGCGTCGGCCTTGACGCTTCGCATCTGCCACCTGCGCCGGCTCGAGACCGTCGAGGTGCGCTTTAATCCCTTCCGGCCTGAGACCTTTGCCATCGCCCTGTTGGACGCCTGGGAGGACTTCGAGGGTAGCCGCGACCTCACGCAGTGGCTCCTCTTGGGCTTTGGCGCCGCCGATTTTCTGCCCCTAAACGCACTCTACGCGGGCTTGAACCAGATCCTGGTCGCCCGCGGGGTCATGCCCAAGGAGCGCTACATCGTACGCAAGAAGAGTCCGGCGGCCGGCTCCGCCGCGTTATGGGTCAAGAGCGATGTGATGGGCGCCCAACAGCTCGAAGACGGCGCCCGGCCCGGCCCGCAGGCGTTCAGCGCGGCGCGTTTCATGCAGCAGTTGAACAGCCTAAGCCAGCAGCTTGCGAGCGCAGCGGATGGATCGCCGCCGGGTGCCGTTGCCACGGGTGGCGGCACAGGCCTTGCCGCCCCGCAGCCCAGCCCTGCGCTCTTGGCGGCCATGGACGCCCTCCTGGCCCAGGTCCAGGCGCGCAACCATACCCCGACCGGGACGCTACCGGGCCCTGGGGAGGTCGCCCCTGCCGATTGGGCTGGCCGGACGAGCGTGGGCCTGGAACAGATCCAGGCGCTGCGTGAAGTGAGCGCGCTGCCCGATCCCGACCAGCCGGCTGCGGTCGCGGAACTGAATCGCTCCACCATCGAGATGGTGGCCAGGATCTTCGACTTCATTCTCGACGATTCAAGCATCCCGCTGCAGCTGAAGATCCTGATCGCAGATTTACAGCTGCCGGTGCTCAAGGCCGCGCTGACCGATCCCGCGTTCTTCCTGAGCGACCAGCATCCGGCGCGCAGGGTCGTCGACCTCCTGGCGCAACTGGCGATGTACTGGGATCTCCTGCCAAGCGACGAGGTGGCCGAGACGGCTCGCAAGGAGGTGGCGCGCCTGCGGGAAGCCAGCCGGCTCGGCCAGGACGTGTTTGCCGATGTCGCCTCGTCCCTTGGGGTCTTCCTCGCCGGTCTTGAAGCACGTTACGAGGCAAGGCTGCAGAATTCCCTGGCCAATGTCACGGCGCAGGAGCAGCGCGCCGAAGCCATGCCGGAAGTTGATCGATCGCTTGACCAGTGGTTTGCGGCCGGGCCGATCGAGGAGCCACTCGCCCTGTTTCTGCGCGGGCCGTGGCGCTCGGTGCTCTGCGAATACATCATAGAGCGGCCGCAGGACCCCGCCGCCTGCGATGCTGCCTTTGCGAACACCAGCCTGCTGATCTGGTCGGTCCTGCCGAAGATCAATGCGGCTGAACGGACTCATCTGCTGCGCCAGCTCCCGGTGCTGCTGGGTGCGTTGAACGCGGGGCTCGACAAGATCCGCGCCGAACCCGCGGCACGGGAGCCCATCATGAAGTTCCTGATGGAGCGCCACGCCCAGGTGATCCGGCCCGCGGCCGTCACAGCCAACCCACGCGTGACGGTGATTCCGAACGTCGAACCCTCCAAAGAGTCAGCGCCGTCCCCCTCGGTCACGCGCTGGAATGCGATGCAACTGGCGGTCGGAGACTGGTTCATCTTCGAGCAGGGCAAGCCCGGAGCGCCGCGTTACCGGCTCTCCTGGATCAGCCCGAAACGTACCAAGTTCGTCTTCACGGCACGTGAGAGCTCCGAGGCGCTGGCGCTTGGCGATGCGGAGGTCGAGGAAGGGCTGCACTCGGGCGCGCTGCGACTGGTCGACTCCTCGCCGATCGTGCAGCGCGCCATCACCGCCTCCTTCGAAGCGCGCGATTAGCCTCGCGTGAGCGCGGGCTCCGGCCCGACTACTCCGAGACGGCGCGACGGGTCCACTGTATCGCGCCATCGATGTGTCCGATGGCGCGGTTGCGCAGACCGTTCGCGTAGTAGTTGTCCTCTTCCTGGGCCACGTCGGCGCGCGCCTTGCGCAGGTACTCAAGCGCCTCATGCAGCCGACCCGGATGATCCGCACGCTCGTCGACCGGAGGATGCCAGTCGATGTTCTTGCCGTCGTCGATGGCCGCCTGCCGCATCTCGTTGATCGCGGCGTCGATGCGCTTGACCGCCTCGATTTCGTCATTGGTGCGGGCCCAGTCGCCCGGTCGATGCTCGATCAGCCAACGCGCAGCCCGCAAATCCGACAGGGCGTGCAGGTAGGCCGGGTGATGCGGGGGTGGAGGGGGCGGCGCCGTGGCACACCCTGCGAGGATTGCGATCCAGACTGCCAGAAGAGCACGCAACAAAATCTTCATTTCATATCCCTTTGATGATTGTTGATTGACCACCGCCGCCCCGGGCGCGACGGTGCCGACCGCGGTGAGCGATGCGGCCCTGATCCTAGGCGCAATCGCGCTTGCGAGGTATTACGAATTGTTTCGGCGCTTGCGCCCGGGCTGCGTGGCGATGCCCGCCTCGACACCCGAGTACGAGGGTCCGTGGCAAGCGCTGCGCCGTCTGTGCCCTATGCCTCCCCCGGTGCCCCAACCTCTCGGACGCTACCTGCCACCCGCGCTTGGGCGTATCATCTGCGCAACAAGGCGCCTAACCGGATCGGACCCAACGGCCCCAACGGCTGTCGTGACCGGTCAGAGCGATCGCAACGCATGAGCAGGGAGGCCGCCTCGAGCGTGAGCGTTAATATAACAGCGCAGTGCCGGGAACCCGCCTGGGCGGGAAAGGACGCCGGCGTTAAAGCCGCCCTGCCCCGGGCGATCAGGGGCGGACTCAAGGCTTGCGAACTGCTGGCCGTCGCCCTTCTGCTACCCGGGCTCGCCTGGGGCCTCGAGGACGATCCCTTTGGCAACTGGTTCAACGATCCTTTCTTCCAGGTGCGCGCTGGACGGGCCGACTGCCCCCCTCCGCGCGGACCGCTCCTGCACCGCTCGCAGATCAGTGCAGAGGAGCACTCGCGCGTCGAGCGTGGCACGAGCTGCTGGCTCGCCGGACAGTGCGACAAGCCCAATGCCTATCTGTACGATGCCTCGATCGCCCAGGGCCTCCAGGAGCGCTTTGCCAGAAGCGCTGCCTTTGCCACCAGCGCGCTCTGGGTCACGGTCAAGCGGCGCTTTGTCTGGATCGAGGGCTGCGCTGACGATGCGAACGTCGCGCCAGCGCTCGAAGCCCTGGCGCGCTCCGTGCCGCATGTCGAACTGGTGCTGGTGAACCTGCGCACCAGCGCCTCGGGCCGGATCCCCTACGACATCCTGGACGGTGCCGCCGGGCAACCCTGATCCTGGCAAGCCGGGGGCGGGGGTACCCCGGCCCTATCAGGTCTTCGCCACGAACTGGCCATGCAGGCCAAGTGGCAGCCCATAGGGCAGCAACACCCGCGCGACGGGCCCGCCATCCACGTGGCGTGCATCGAAGATCGACAGGGCCGTGCGCTCGGCCTGCCAATCGTACGCCGTGCCGAGGAGGAAACCAGCCTCCGGGTGAGTGCTGCTGCGATCGGGCACGAACAGGTGCTCCTCGGCGATCCAGTTCGCGCCATAGCGAAAGCGCTGGCATCCTCCAGCCCGGACCGCAAGGACGCTGTCGTGGCCGTCGATCGCAGCCGGCATCGCGGGCGAGCGCTCGAGGAGCACAGTCAGGGGACTGGTGCGCCCGGTCAGACGGGTATCAAAGCGGGGAAACTCCACCCGCTCGATGCCGGTGGCCACGCTCCGTACGCGGCCCGCGGCGAGATCGACTTCGATCTCCTTCCAGCGCGTGGTCGCGCCCGGATCGGCTGCATAGGGCGCATCCAGTCCACGGCCCTGGATCACGGTCAGGATCTCGGGCTGGCTGACATATCCCAGCCGGATCACGCCCCGTTCCTCCCAGGCATTGCCGATATGGAACAAGCCGTCGGCAGGCAGCTCAAAGCGGCGCACCGAGAGGTCCGACTTGTCGAGTACAGCCACCACGAGAGGTGCTTTGGCGTCCCAGCGGAAATGACTCGCAAACGAACCCGCATATGTCGCCTGTGACTCGTAGACAAGCGGCATGAGCAGGAACACGAGGTAGTGCTCCGTGACGGCAAAGTCGTGCACCATGTCGGCCTGGGGCAGTTCGATGAAGGCCTGGCGCCGCAAGGCACCAAGCGCGCTTAGCTGATACACAAGCAGATGCCCTGAGCCGGGCACGTAGCCAAAAGCCCACACGCCCCCATCGGGCTCGATGCGCGGATGCGCGCAAAACGGCGCCCCCGCGGTTTCGGGGGACCATTTCTTGAAGCCCTTCGCGCCCAGGGTCTCGGGATCCAGTTCGAGGGCCGAGCCGCCCTCCCACAGCGCGTAGAGCTCGCGTCCTTCCGCAAGCGTCATCACGTTGATGTTGGCCACGTTGATGGTATCGGGCCTGAGAACCGGCAGCGCCGGCGCAATCGCGGTCCCGAAACTCGGATAAAGGAAGCGGCCAGCCGCCTCCTCCTCGATAAGCTTGGGCGTTCGCAGCAGCACGCCGCGATGCGCGATGCGGCCTGCCTCAAGGCTAAATCGCTGCACCATGCCGTCGCCGTCGAACCAGTGATGGTAGCGGGTCGCGCCAAGGCGCATGCGCGCCGGGCCGTTGCGATACAGGGTCCCGCTCAGCCCATCGGGCAGGCGGCCCTCAACCGGCAGGGCAGGACACTCGAGCGAGCCATCAAAGCCGCCGCCAAGAGATCCGCCAAGCGGGCCATCAAACGGCGCAAAGGTGCTCTGCCAGGCGCTCGTCGCGCTTGCAGCCCGAGCATTCGGAAGGGCCGCGCCAAGCCCGGCGCCTGCCAGGGCTGCGAGCAGGCGGCGACGCACACGGTCGGGGCGAGCAGAACGGTTGTCCACGAGAGCCCCCTAGTGCAGAGTCACCGGCACGACCAGGCCTTCGGGGGGCAGCGCGAACGCGGCATCCAGGAAGGCCGGTGGGCCGAAGTTGCCGTGCGCATCCCGGCTGAACCCGTAGGGTTCGGTGGGGACACCCATGAGGTTGGTCGAAAGCTTGCCGTTGGCGTCCAGATCGAGGAACGCAGAGACCGCATATTGTCCCGCCGCAAGATCGTGAAACACCACACGCACGACGTGGTCCGCCGAGCGCTCCGAGGCCCGCATCGAGAGTCCCTGCCACGGCTTTCCCGGGAAATCCCCGGCGGCGTTGCTCAAGCCGACATAGACGGTGCCGGCTGGATCCTCGACGTGCGCGACCTCGACGGTCAGGTCGGCTGCGCCGCTCGCGCCGGCCAATACATACAGCGCGAGGGCGGCGCAGACCGCCAGGACCTGCGGCTTTGCGGTTTTCATGGTCAGCTCCCTTGGTGTGGACAGTCTGGCCAATCTACCTGGATCGCCAACCCCGGGCAGCGAGTTGCGACGGGTGCGCGCCCGGGGGCGTGAACCGGTCCGTTTCAGGCGTGAGGCAAACCCTGGGGGCTAGCGCAGGAGGCCGACTGTGCTGCCGGGCGCCTCGCTGGGTGCCCCCCCGGCGGACCAGCCGCCACCGAGCGCCTTGACGAGAAAGACCGCCGTCACCATCTGCTGGCCTCGGATCTGTGCTTCCAGCCTCTGATTGGTGAGGAGCGCCTGCTGTGCGGTGATCACATCGAGGTAGGTTGCGACGCCCCCGGCATAGCGGTCGTTGGCCAGATCGAGCACGCGCTGGGCAGAATGCACGGCAGCCGACGCCTCGGCCGACGCGCGCGCAAGCGTGCCCAGTCCGACCAGTCCGTCTTCCACCTCCTGGAATGCGGTGAGAACGGTCTGGCGGTAGGTGGCCACCGAGGCGGCGTAGCCGGCGCGCGCGAAGTCGAGATTGCCGGCGCGCAGGCCTGCATCAAACAGCGTCTGGGTCGCAGACAGGCCGAACGACCATAAGGTCGAGGGTGCGGTGAACAGGTCCGCCACCCTATTGCTCTCACGCCCGTAGTTGGCAAAAAACGGGATACTCGGAAAGAAGGCCGCCCGGGCGACGCCGATCTGTGCGTTCGCAGCCGCCATCGCCCGCTCGGACGACGCGACATCGGGGCGCCGCTGCAACACATCCGAGGGCAGATCGAGCGGCACGCTCGGCACGATAAGTTCGATCACCTTGGGTTCGATGGTGAAACTCGGAGCGGGAGTGCCGAGCAGGGCTGCCAGGGCGTGCTCGTACTGCCCCCGCTGATTGCGCAGGAGATCGATCTGGGTCGTGGTGCTGTCGAGCAGTGCCTGCTGCTGGGCGAGGTCCAGTCCCGAGGCGTCACCTAGTTCGTGACGGGCGGTGATGAAGTCCAGGGCACGGCGCTGCAGACGGATGCCCTGGTCGATGACGTCGATCTCGACGTCGAGCTCGCGCAGGCTGAAGTAGTCCGCTGCCACCTCCGAGGTCAGGACGAGGCGTGCATTCTCGAGATCGGCCCTGGCCTGCTCGGCGCTGGCACGGGCGCCCTCGACCTGGCGACGCACACCACCAAAAAGGTCCGCCTCGTAGCGCACCGAGAAGGCCGGCACAACATCGTTCTGCACGGTCGAGATGTTCGGCACCGTGGAGAGCAGCGGCCGGTCGGCGGAAGTCTTGGCCCGGTCAGCGGTGACGCCCACGGCAACCTGAGGATAGAGGGCCGCTGCATCGACACGCACGAGGGCGCGCGCCTGATCCAGGCGCGCCGTGGCCACCTGCAGAGTCTGGTTTTGGGCGAGCGCGGTCTCTTCGAACTGGTTGAGCTTGGCGTCGCCAAACACCTGCCACCAGGGTCCCTTGGCCCGCGCATCCTGCGGCGCCCCAGGCTGCCAGGGCGGTTCAGGCCGCCATTGTGCAGCGCTCGGTGCATCGGGCCGATGATAGTCCGGCCCGACAGTACAGGCCGCAAGCAGCGCAGCAAGCCCCGCGCCAAGCCACTTCGCCATCACGCCCCCGCCTTCGGCGCCGGCCCCCCCGACTCGGGCGTGGGGCCGCGGACCGTGACCGCGTCGCCGTCATTGAGTGAGTCGGGCGGATTGATGATGAGCGCGTCGTCAGCATTCAGGCCCGCGAGGATCTCGATGGATTGGCCATATTCGCGGCCGAGTTTCACTTCCTTCAGGCGCGCATGGCCCGTGCTGTCGACGACTGCGATCCGCGGCCCCTCGGCCCGCAGCAGCAACGCATTTGATGGGGCGATGAGGGCGTGCGAGCCCGCCGTCTTCAGACGGGTTTCCACATACGCGCCTGGCAGCAGCCGGCCATCGGGATTAGGCAGGCTGACCTCGGTCTGCAGTGTCCGCGTCGCCGTGTCGATCGCCCCTGCTGTGCGGGCGATCTTGCCCTCGAAGGCCTGGCCGGGCAATTCGCCCAGGCGCACTTCCACGCTCTGCCCCACCTTGACCTCCTGCGCATAGCTCTGCGGCACGTAGATATAAATGCGCAACGGGTCGGCCTGGGCGATGCGAAACAGTTCGCGGGTCGCGCCGCCATTGCCGGCATCGATCAGGTCGCCGACATCGACGTTGCGGCGTGTCACGATCCCGGTGAAGGGCGCAACGACGTGCTTGAATCCCTCGAGCTTCTGGAGGCGCTTCATGTTCGCGTCCGCCGCCGCAAGGTTCGCCTGGGCTTGATCGAACGTGCTGCGGCGTTCATCAAGCTCCTGCTGGGAAACCGCATCCTTCTCGCGCAGACCCACCCAGCGCTGGTACGAGGTCTTGGCCAACTCCAGGCTGGCCACCATCTGCTCGCGGTTGGCCATCGCCTGCGAGAGCTGCTGATCGACCTCGGGAGTGTCGACGTCAGCCAGCACGTCGCCCTTCTGGACGTGTGCACCGATGTCCTTGTACCAACGCACCACATAGCCGGTGCTGCGCGCGTAAAGAGGCGACTCGACGACGCCCTGCAGGGTGCCTGGCAACGCGAGATCATCGCTGCCCGAACCGGCCTTCGGCGGCACCGTGGTCACGTAGATCTTCGCAAGCTCCGCGGTCGAGCGCCGCAGCTCCTGGGCGCCAAGCGCCCGGCTGAGGAGCGTGCGCGCGCCGCCCAGGATCAGGATGACGACGACGACGAGCAAAACCCACAATGCACGGCGCAGCGTCTTGCGACGATGGGGATGGCCGTCTTCACCGAGACTCATGCCCTGCAATCCGAGGTTGGTATGGCGTTGGTCTGACATCGGGTGAATTCCTTGTCTTATTCGGAGGACGAGGCCGCGGGCGGGGCGCCGCCTGGGACATGACCTGCGGCGCCGCCGGCCGCGCGCCGCTCGAGGAAGCGGTGCACGCTTGCGAACACCAGCGGCACGAAGAAGAGCGTCGAGACCGTTGCGAACAGGAGCCCGCCGATGGTTGCCCGTCCGAGCGGCGCGTTCTGCTCACCACCCTCACCGAGCCCGAGAGCCATCGGAATCATGCCGATGATCATGGCGAGGGCAGTCATGAGCACGGGCCGGATGCGCGTCGCGCCGGCCTCGAGCGCTGCCGCCAGGGGTTGCGAGCCCTCGGCGAGACGCTGCCTTGCGAAAGACACGAGCAGGATGCTGTTCGCGGTTGCGACACCCATGGTCATGATCGCCCCGGTCAGGGCCGGCACACTCAGCGTGGTGGCAGTGATGAAGAGGGTCCAGGCGATCCCCGCAAGCGCCGCCGGCAGCGCGGTGATGATGATGAACGGGTCAAGCCACGACTGGAAGTTCACGACGATGAGCAGATAAACGAGGATGATGGCACCCACCAGTCCCACACCGAGCCCGATGAAGGAGCTCTGCATGGTGGTCACCTGGCCGCGGATCGTGATGTCCGAGCCGCGCTGCAACTGGGGCCGCACCTGGGCGACCAGGCGCTCCACTTCGGCGGCGACGCTCCCCAGGTCGCGGCCATCGACGCTGACGTAGAGATCGACGACCGGCTTGATGTTGTAGTGCGAGACGATCGCCTGCTGGATCGCTGGATGGGCCGTCACCAGGTTGCCGAGCAGCTGGGTGGGGTTGGCGCCCCCTGCACTGACGGGCGTGCGCATCAGGGTGTCCAGCGAATCAACGCGGTACTGCGGCGACTGCACAGCCACGCTGTAGACCACGCCATTCTTCGGATCCAGCCAGAACGCAGGCGCGGTCTGGGCACTCCCCGACAGCGAAACGAGCACATTCTGTGCGACATTCGAGGCGCTGAGCCCGACCTGCTGGATGCGGGTGCGGTCCATGTCGAGCGCGAGCGTCGGCTGGTCGAGGCGCTGCTCGATATGGGCGTCGACTGCTCCGGGCACTTGGCGCACCTGGGTCAGCAGCTTGCTCATGAGCTCATAGTTCTGCCCGATGTTGGCGCCGGCGATCTGGACATCGATCGCGGCCGGCAGGCCGAAATTCAGGATCTGGGTGACGATGTCGGCAGGCTGGAAGAAGAATTCGATGCCCGGAAAGCGCTTGGGCAACTCGAGCCGCAGGCGCTCGACATATTCCTCGGTGGGGCGGTGATCCGAAGCCAGGGCCACCTGGATCTCGCCATCCAGCGTGCCGATGGTCCCCGCATTGCTGTAGGAGAGGTTGATCCCGCTGTAGGGCAGACCGAGATTGTCCAGAATCGTCGCCAGATCATGGGCGGGCACGAGTTCCCGGATGACCTTCTCGACCTCGTCGGCAGTGCGCGCCGTCTCCTCGATGCGCGTGCCGGTTGGCATGCGCATGTGCAGCCGGATGAGACCGGCGTCGACGCTCGGGAAAAAGTCGCGCCCGAGGAAAAAGAACAACGAGCAGGACAGGACGCAAAAACCGAGGAAGGCGCCACCGAAGAAAAGGCGCCGCGTGAGCAGGGTGCTGAGCACGAGGACGTAGTTCGCGCGCACGCGCTCGAACTGCGCATCAAAGCCGCGATAGACCCGCTGCAAGAGACTGGGCGAGGCGCCCGCTGGAGCCTCGTGGGCGCCCGACATGAACATCATCACGAGGGTCGGCACGAGCGTTCGCGACAGCACATATGACGCTAGCATCGCGAATACCACCGCTTCGGCGAGCGGCACGAACAGGTATTTCGCCACGCCCGTCAGAAAGAACATCGGCACAAACACGATACAGATGCAAAGCGTCGAAACCAGAGCCGGTACGGCGATCTCCCCGGCCCCCACGCGGATGGCAGTCATCAGGTCCGAGCCCAGATGCAGATGGCGCTCGATGTTCTCGATCGTCACCGTNNCCCAGCGTCATGATGTTGATCGTCTCGCCGAGCGCATGCAGGGCGAGCAGCGAGGAGAGGATGGACAGCGGAATCGAGATGGCGATGATGCACGTGCTGCGCCAGTTGCCCAGGAACAGGAGGATGAGGGCGGCGGTCAGGCAGGCGGCGATCAGGGCCTCGCGGATCACACCGCCGATGGCGGCCTTCACGAACACGGACTGGTCAAAAAGCGGCTCGATCTTCAGTCCCAGAGGCAGCGTCTGGATTGCCGTGGGCAAGAGTGCCTTCAGATTGTTCGCGATCGAAAGGGTCGAGGCGCTGCCGTTCTTGAGCACCGAGATCAACACGCCGCGCAGACCGTTCTGACGCACGATATTGGTCTGCGGCGCATAGCCGTCACGAACATGGGCGACCTCACGCAGGTAGGTCGTGGCCCCACCCACCGTCTGGACCGGAATATCGTTCAGGCCCGCAATGCTGCTCGGCGAGCCGTTCATGTTGATGTCGAATTCGGTCGCACCGATCTTGGCCGTGCCGGCAGGCAGGATCAGGTTCTGGGCATTGACGGCATTGACGATGTCGCTGGGTGTGAGGCCCTTGGCCAGCAACGCGGGCGTATCCAGATCGACCGAAACCAGCCGGTTCTTGCCGCCGTAAGGGAATGGCACTGCTGCACCGGGGATGGTGATCAGCTGGGGCCTTAGAAAATTGACCGCGAGATCAAACAGGTTCTGCTCGGAGAGATTGGGCGCGGACAGGCCGAGCTGGATCACGGGGATGCTCGATGCCGAATACTTGATGATGAGCGGGGGTGTGATTCCGGGAGGCAGTTGCCGCAGCTGGGCCTGCTCGATCGAGACCACCTGCGCTATGGCCGTCTGGATGTTGGCGTTCGGCTGAAAGAAGATCTTGATGATGGCCACACCGTAGAGCGACTGCGACTCGATATGTTCGATGTCGTTGACGGTCGTCGTCAGACTGCGTTCGTTGACCGCCGTGATGCGCTGTCCCATCTCCTGTGCCGACAGGCCCGTGTAATTCCAGATGATGCTGACGACCGGAATATTGATTTCCGGAAAGATGTCAGTGGGTGTTTGCAGAAGGGACAGGGGCGTGGCAAGCAGGATCAGCAACGCCATGACGATGAACGTATACGGGCGCCGCAAGGCAACGTCGACAATCCACATCGGTAGAACCCTTCACCCAGGTCAGGTTGTTGCAACGCGTCAGAAACAAGTATTCTAGCCCGCAGAAGCTGCGCGCGCTTGCGCGCACTTCGCGGGGCAGCGCGCGCACCGAAGCCCGCTGTCTGCGTGCCGGCCGGAGCCACGCAGGGGGCCGCGCAGGGAGCCTCATGGGGCCTCACAGGAGGCACGGGTGTGCCGGGCTGCTCTGGAGTCGTACCGTGAAATGCCTAGCTAATCCCGTGCCAAGCGCGCGCCCTGCGGGTCGCTTCGCAATATTTTGAAACAGGCTTGTTGGTGACCCGCAGCAAGCGTGAGCGGCCTTGACCGAAACGCGCCGCGGC
>PLEY01000126.1:42381-53563 GCA_003136595.1 Burkholderiales bacterium | reverse complement strand
TACCAACTGAGCTACCTGGCCTTATCGAAGAGGCGCGTATTAAACAGGCCCCGCACCCACTCGTCAACGAACATACGGAAATTCAGTCACTTACGACCATCAGGCGCCCCCTCGGCCGTCCCCGTCCCTACTTCGGCACGAACTCCTTCGGCTTCTCCGACCCCTTGCCGAACAGGAACTTCTCCATCTCCGCCACCAAGAACGCCCGTGCCTTGGGCTCGATCGGCGTCAGCCGGTTCTCGTTGATGAGCATGGTCTGGTGCGCGACCCACTGCTGCCAGCCCTCCTTCGAGATGTTGTCGTAGACACGCCGGCCGAGTTCGCCGGGATAGGGCTGGTAGTCGAGCCCTTCGGCGTCCTTCTTGAGCAGCAAGCAGTGAACCGTTCGCATATTGGGAATCCTACGCCTCTATTCCTTCGTTCGCGCGCAAGCGCTCGAACAGTTGCTTGATGGGTTGCGGCAACCCCACCTTCGGCGGGTCGCGAAGATCATACCAAAGCTGGTCCCCGTCCTTTAAGGCCAAGTGCGGCCGGCATCGCACCCGCAGCGGCCTCAGGCGCAGATCGAAATGCGTGAACGCATGGTCGATGGGCGTGAGCGCCTGCGAATCGCTTTGCGGCTCGCCCACCTCGCGCGCGCACCAGGTCATGGCCGCCGCGTCGTTATCGAACTGCGGCGGTGACCACAAGCCGCCCCACAGCCCAGTCGCCGGGCGCCGCTCCACGAACACGGCGGCCTCTTTCACATCGCCGCTGTGCGCGATCAGCAAAGTCGCCTCGCGAGACGGCCGATGACGCTTCGGCTTGCTTCCGGGCAGTTGCGCCTGCCGGCCCTCGCGCGCGGCCACGCACTCGACATTCATCGGGCACAGCGTGCACGCCGGCCGCGAGCGCGTGCACACGGTCGCCCCCAGATCCATGATGGCCTGCGTGTAGGCGCCGACCTCGTGCTGCGGGGTGCAGCGGTCCGCCAACGACCACAGCGACTCGAGCACGGCGTTCGACGACGGATCGCCTGCGATGCCGAACATGCGTGCGAGCACGCGCTTTACATTCCCGTCCAAGATGGGATGACGCAGCCCGGCGGCAATGCTCAAAATCGCGCCCGCGGTGGAGCGGCCGATGCCGGGCAGCGACATCATGGCGTCGAGCGTCTGCGGGAATTCACCCGAGTAGTCCGCCACCACGACCTTCGCGCATGCATGGAGATTGCGCGCCCGCGCGTAATACCCCAAGCCCGTCCACAGATGCAGAACTTCGTCCACGGGCGCCGCCGCCAGGGACGTCACGTCCGGAAACCTCGCCATGAACCGCTCATAGTACGGAATGACGGTCGCGACCTGCGTCTGCTGCAGCATGACCTCCGAGAGCCAGATCCGGTAAGGATCGCGCACCTTCTGCCACGGCAGGTCGTGACGGCCCGAGTGCCTCTGCCATGCGACCAACTGCTCGGCAAAGCCCTCGGTAGGGACCGCCTCTTGCGGGCCTGCGCTTGGCGACCCGCAGGTCTGCGCACCACGCGCACCACGCGCACCACGCGCGGCTGCGCCGCTACGGCTCAAACCTGCAAGGCGGCGTGCTCGGCCTCGACCGAGGAGCGCAGCGTCTCCATCATCGCCTGGTTCAGTTCAAGAAGATGCGCATGGTAATGCTCAAGGTCGGCCTGCTGGGCGTTGACCTCGCCAATGCGCTCCTCGAGCGTCTCGCTCGCATCCTGGATGTGCCGGATGGACTCGAGCCTGCGGCGCAGCTGGCTCTGATGCTCACGGATCTGACCCTCGAGCGGCGCGATGATGGCCTTCAACCAGGCCTCGACATCACGGTTGGCCCCCTCGAAGGATTCCTTGACGCGGCTTGCGATCGACTCGAAGAACTTCTGGGTCAGGACCAGCTGGTCGGTCGAGAGGATCGTCAAGAGGCCGAAGCGCTCCTGATAGACCTTCTCGACCCGGTCGACCTCGTTCCGATAGCGCGATAGTGAAAACCCCATCGGGACACCCAGTATCATGCCATGCTCGGCGCCGAAGCGCTGGTACATGCTGGCAACCATGCGCGAGATCTCGTCGGTCTTGTCCTGCGCGCGCGCGAGGCGCACGCGGATGTTCTGAAAGAAACCCTGCATGGCGGCACGCAGCCCGGTCGAGAAGGCCAGATCCTGCATCATGCGCTCGCGCGTCGCGCGCACCTCGTCGCGGAGCTTGTTGAGCCCAAGCTCCGCGAAGACCTCATGATTGAGTTTGGAGTAGACCGAGCGCATCGCCTGAAACGTCACGAGCGTCTTGTCGAAATCGTCCTTTTCGGCACGCACGCGCGTGACCATGTGCGCCACGACGTTGCTGTTCTTGCCGCGCAGGCTGCGCAGTTCGGCGGCCTGCTGACCCAGACTCGCACCGCGGGAACTGAGGATCGCCTGGGCACCGCGCACCAGCTCGGCGAGTTCCTCGCGCACCAGTTCGCGCACGATGCTCTGCTTTTGTGGAATGAGTTCGTCAGACAGGGCCTGCTCGAGAGCCGGCAGACGACTCTTGGCCAAGAGAGCATCGTCGTGGTTGACCTTGGCAAGCAGCCCCTTCTGGGCCGAGACCGGAAACATCTGGTGCGTCTCGAGTCCGAGGATCTGCGCGCAGCTCTCGACCTGCTTCTGGATCTCCCGATCGACCTCGGCGGGGGTCTTTAGCTCATCCCACATGCTGTCGATCTTGTTGAGCACCACCATGCGTCCCTGACGGCGCGCACCCCCGATATGCTTGCGCCAGACCTCGATGTCGCTCTTCGTCACGCCGGTGTCGGCCGCGAGGATGAACAGCACCGCATGAGCGTTCGGGATCAGGTTCAGGGTGAGTTCCGGCTCGGTGCCGATCGCGTTGAGTCCTGGTGTGTCCAGAATGACGAGACCCTGCTCCAGGAGCGGGTGCGGGAAATTGATCACCGCGTGGCGCCACATGGACACCTCGACGGTGCCGGCGCCGTCGACCGCGTCCATCTGATCGGGATCGGTCTCATCGAACAGTCCATAGCGGCGCGCCTCGTCGACCGGGACGCGCTTGACGAGGCTGACCTGCTTGAAGGCCGTCAGCATGCCGTCTCCCGAACTCGTATCGAGCGGAAAGACCTGCCACTCCTGGGGAAGCGCCTTGTAGTCGGCCGTGGTCGCGTGAAACGCGCGGGTCTCGATGGGCAAGAGGCGTATCGAGGCCGGCAGGGTTTCATCGTAGAGCAGTTCCGTCGGGCACATGGTCGTGCGTCCCGCCGACGAGGGCAGGATGCGCTGGCCATAGTCGGCGAAGAAGATCGAATTGATGAGTTCGGACTTGCCGCGCGAGAACTCCGCGACGAAGGCGATCGAAAGCTTGTCGTCGGCCAGGCGCGCGAGCACGCGGCTGATGCGCGCGTCGGTCTGCGCGTCGGAGAGTCCGACGCTGCGCAGCCACTCCCGATAGCGCTCAATCGCCTGCGTCAGCGTGAAGCGCCAGGTGCTGTACTCCTGAAACTTTTCGACGAGATTATTCATTGCTTCAGGGGGTTACGGTAGGTTTGTCAACCGGCATCTAAGCAACTAAGGATAATCGAAGGACGTCGCCTGCGCCTAGCGTTGTCTCCGCCGCTGTTGCAAGGCACCTAGCAACGTTGACATTTCGGGCAGTAAAAGGTCGAGCGCTGGCCCTGACGAAGCATACGCACCGGAGTCTGGCACACGCGGCACGGCATCTGGGCGCGGTCGTAGACAAAGTAGTCGAGCTGGAAATAGCCGCGCTGGCCGTCGCTGCCGACGAAATCACGCAGCGTGCTGCCCCCTTTGACGATGGCGGCTTGCAGAACCTGGCGGATCTCCTCGGCCAGACGCTGATAGCGTACAAGCCCCAGGCGCCCGGCGGCGTTTTTCGGATTGATGCGGGCCCGAAACAGGCTCTCGGAGGCATAGATGTTGCCCACACCGACGACGATCTGGCCGGACAGCAGCATCTGCTTGACCGAGACCAGACGTCCGCGGGTCTTCTGGAACAGCAGGCGGCCGCCCGCCTCGCCCGCGAATGCCGGGGAAAAGGGCTCGACCCCCAGAGAGCGCAAGTGGGAACTAGCGAGCAGCGGCACCGGGTCGTCGGCGGCGTGCCAGAGAATCGCCCCAAAGCGCCTCGGATCGTTAAAGCGCAGACGCGTGGCACCGAGGTGGATGTCGACGTGATCGTGCACGCCGACGGGAGCGTCGGGCCTGACGATGCGCAGCGTCCCGGTCATGCCCAGGTGAATGATGAGGGTTCCCGCACCGACTGCCCCCTCGCAACCGATCAGGATGAACTTTCCGCGCCGTCCGATGGTCTGGACGACTGCGCCCGTCAGCTTTGCGCTGAGATGGCGTGGGACCGGCCAGCGCAGCGCGCCGTTACGAATGGTTACACCATCGATGACGCGACCTTGAAGATGCGGGGCGATGCCCTGGCGGGTCACTTCGACTTCGGGAAGCTCGGGCATGTTGCGGTGGGTTAGCTTTCAACCTAAGATCAAACCAACAACGTTCTGAATCGGAATCCGCAGTGATCATGACCGCCGGCACGGCCCTCCCTCAACTGCTCGCCCGTCTCGCGTCGCGGCGCCCCAGCGGCCTTGGCAGACGCAACCTGGGCAGCGCGCTGCGCGCCTGCGCCGCATTGACGCTGCTGTCATTGGCTGCCTGCGCGGTTGCGCCCACGCAACCCGAGCCGGTGGCCCAGGCCGCTTCCACGGACGACAGTCCTGCCGGCAACGCCCAGGAGAACCTGCCCGACCGCGATCTCGATGCGCGAACATTGTACCAACTGCTCATTGCAGAGGTCCTCGCGCAGCGCGGCATGTCCGATGCGGCGTTCGTGGCCGAGTTCGGACTGGCCAAAGAGACCCGCGACCCACGCATCGCCCGGCGCGCCACGGAATTCGCCCTGATGGCGCATCAGGCCAATTCGGCACTGCAGGCCGCCAACCTGTGGCACGACCTCAGCCCCGAGTCCGACGAGGCGAGCGGCACCCTCCTGACCATCCTCGTCTTGTCGGGCCAGCTGGGCGATGCCGAACCGCTGTTGCGGGAGGTGCTCGCCAAGGCGAGCTCCAAGCCGATCGCGCTCGCGCAGACGGCCGCAACGCTATCGCGCTCGCCGAATCACGAGCAGGCTCTGCTCGTGATGCAGCACCTGCTTGCGCTCTATCCCAACATCCCCGAAGCCCATCTTGCGGTCGCGCAGCTCGCACTCGGCGCGGGTCGGGGCGAGCTCGCCTTGGCAGAAGCCCGAACCGCGGCCCGTCTGTCGCCAGCGACCCCCGGGACCGCCGTACTCACCGCGCAGTACCTCCAGGCCAGCGCTCCGGCCGAAGCTGAGGCGGTACTGACGGGCTTTCTGAAGCACGATGCAAAATCGGTCGAAGTGCGCATGGGCTATGCGCGCTTCCTGATCGGCCAGAAGCGCTATGCGGACGCGAGTGCGCAGTTCGAGGAGATCCTGCATGCCCGTCCCCATGACACCGACACGATCTACGCGCTGGGCCTGCTCGCCTATCAGGCGGACCGGCCGCGCGACGCCGAGGACTACTTCAAGCGGTTCATCGCGCTGAAGGCGGCAGACGACGTCGCCAGCGACGCCGACGACGAGGGCACCTCAGACGCGCCAGCCGGAAGCCGGACCATCAGTTCGGCCTACCTGTACCTCGCGCAGATCGCCGAGGACCGCAAGGATTACCCGGAGGCACTCGCCAATCTTGGTCGGATCTCGGGCGGCAGCGACTACGTCAACGCGCGACTGCGTCGCGCGATCATTCTCGCCCACAGCGGAAAACTGGATCAGGCCCGGGAGGAACTCCATGCGCTTTCGCCCCGCAACGAACGCGAGGGCACGCAGATCCTCCTGACCGAGGCGCAACTGCTGCGCGACACGGATCACAGCCAGGCGGCTTTCGATCTGGTCCAGACGGCGCTCGTCGAGCATCCCGAGGATCCCGACCTCATCTACGACCTCGGGATGACTGCCGAGAAGCTTGATCGCATCGATCTCATGGAAGAGCAGATGCGCAAGCTCATCAAGCTCCAGCCCGACAATGCCCAAGCCTACAACGCCCTCGGCTACAGTCTTGCCGACCGCAACATCCGGCTCGAGGAGGCGCGTGACCTGATCGAAAAGGCACTCTCACTTGCGCCGGATGACGCCTCGATCATCGACAGCCTTGGCTGGGTTCAGTATCGCCTGGGCAATAATGCGCAAGCGATAGAGTCGCTTCAGCGCGCCTATGGTCTACGGAGCGACCCTGAAATCGCGGTCCACCTGGGTGAGGTGCTCTGGGTGTCGGGACGTCGGGCTGACGCGGAGAAATACTGGCGCGAGGCCGGCCACAAGGAACCCGACAATGAGGTTCTGCGTGCGACGCTCGCGCGCCTGAACGTGCGCATCGGCTCGCTCTGACGGCACCGGTGTCCCCAATGCATCAGCCGGCAGGGTCCTGGCCGGGTGCCCTTGGCGCGCTTGCTCTTGCATGCTGTCTTGGCGCATGCGCCGTACTCGGGCCGCGCCATCAGGGGGGATCGGAACCCGTAGAGGGCGTCGACCGCGAACTGACCGGCCGGATCTCAGTTCACTACCACGTGTTCTCGACGGATCACGAGGAGACCGTCTTTGCAAATTTTGACTGGTCCGAGCGCGGGCCCGACGTCGACCTCGACCTGCTCGACCCCCTCGGGCAGAGCATCGCCCGGGTGCGTGCAGCGCCTGGCGCATCGACCCTGACCCTGCGCGATGGCCGGGTCTTCTCGGGCCCCTCGCCCGAGGCCTTGACCCTGCAGGTCCTCGGCTGGACACTGCCCGTGGGCGGCCTGCGTGCGTGGCTCGAAGGGCGCGCGGCAAACCCCGAGACCCCCCTGGCCACGCTCGACGCGGACGGGAACCGGCGTCTCGTCGAAAACGGCTGGACGATCGTCTACATGAAAGAAGAGGGGGTGTCTCAGCCGCGCCGCCTGAATCTGTCCTATCCAGGCCCGGGCATTTCGCTCGATCTGCGTATCGTGATCGACACACGGAGCGGCGCATGACCGTGCTGCGCGACTGTCCCGCGCCCGCCAAACTCAACCTGTTCCTGCACGTGACCGGTCGCCGGGCCGACGGCTATCACCTGCTCGAGACGGCCTTCCAACTGATCGATCTGGCCGACACGCTGCACCTGGAGCGGCGTGCTGACGGGCAGATCCTGCGCCCCGACCCCCTTCCGGAGGTCGCGCCCGAGGACGACCTGGTCACGCGCGCGGCGCGCCTGCTGCAACGGGAGACCGGGACGCACTGGGGCGCCTCGATCCGCCTGGAAAAGCGCATTCCCATGGGCGGCGGACTTGGGGGTGGCAGTTCGGACGCGGCCACCACGCTCTATGCGCTGAACCGCCTTTGGGAGCTGGGCTTAGACCGTGCGCAACTCATGAGGCTCGGCGTGCGACTGGGGGCGGATGTGCCCTTCTTTCTGTTCGGACAAAACGCGCTCGCACGCGGCATCGGCGAGGAGCTCGAGGCGCTCGCCACGCCCGTCAGACATTTCGCCGTCATCTACCCCGGCGTCGCAGTCCCGACTGCTGCGGTGTTCGGGGCTCCAGAATTGACAAGAAACACCGTTCCAATCAAAATAGCGGACTTTTGTGCAGATGCATCAAACCCCGGATCGGGCACCACGCTGGGCGTTGGTCGGGGGGTCTTGGCCCAAGGATTTGGGCACAACGACCTGGAGCCGGTCGCGGTCGCGCGTTACCCGGCGGTAGGTGCGGCCCTTCAGTGGCTGGCGCGTTTTGGCGCACCCCGGATGAGTGGCTCCGGAGCGTGCGTGTTCTGCGCCTTCGAGTCCGAGGACGCCGCCCGGCGGGCCTTGGCGGGCCTGCCCGAACGATGGTCTGGATGGGTCTGTGCGGGCCTGTCCCATCATCCCCTGGCGAGCTGGACTCGGGCCTGACGGGCGGGCCGGGCGTATGACGGTTTTGGCCCGAAGCGGCGGTAAGGCTTCGGGAAAGCGCAGTTGTGTTGGGGAGTCGCCAAGCTGGTTAAGGCACCGGATTTTGATTCCGGCATGCGAAGGTTCGAATCCTTCCTCCCCAGCCATTCCATCGTGGCGGCAGGGCAGATCCAGGGACGACCATGGCCGAAGGCGTGATGCTCTTTACCGGTAACGCCAATCCGCAACTCGCGGCGGCGGTGGCGAAGAACCTCAACCAGCCGCTCGGCAAAGCGATCGTCGGGCGCTTCTCCGATGGCGAAGTCAACATCGAGATCCAGGAAAACGTCCGCGGCAAGGACGCGGTGGTCTTGCAGTCGACGTGCGCACCGACCAACGACAACCTGATGGAGCTCGTGGTGATGGTCGATGCCCTGAAACGTTCCTCTGCGGGGCGGATCACCGCGGCTGTGCCGTATTTTGGGTACGCCCGGCAGGATCGGCGACCCCGCTCTGGGCGCTTTGCGATCTCGGCGAAAGTCGTTGCCAACATGTTGCAGGCCGTCGGCGTGGACCGGGTCTTGACCATGGATCTGCATGCGGATCAGATCCAGGGGTTTTTCGACATCCCGGTGGACAATATCTACGCCTCGCCGATTCTGCTCGCCGACCTGTACAAGCAGAATCTTGAGAACGTGCAGGTGGTCTCGCCCGATGTGGGCGGTGTGGTCAGGGCGCGCGCGTTTGCCAAGCGACTGGACGTGGACCTCGCGATCATCGACAAGCGCCGCCCGCGCGCCAATGTCGCCGAGGTCATGAACATCATCGGTGATGTCGACGGGAGAACCGCTGTCATCATGGATGACATGGTCGACACGGCGAACACGCTGTGCAAGGCCGCACAGGCGTTGAAGGAGCGCGGCGCACTGAAGGTGATGGCCTATTGCACGCACCCGGTGTTATCCGGTGGTGCGGTACAGAGGATTGATGCGAGCACGCTTGACGAGGTGGTGGTGATCGACACGATCCCCTTGAATCGCGATGCGCAGAAGAGTTCGAAGATCCGGCAGTTGTCGTGCGCGCCCTTGCTGGCCGAGACGATCATCCGGATCAGCAAGGGCGACTCGGTGAGCTCACTGTTCGTCGACTAGTCGCCCGCCCGTCTTACCCGCGCACCCCGACGCGGCGGCTGCTGTCTCAGGCCGGATTCGGAGCAAACCTGCTGTCTGGTCGCGGACAGCCAACCTTTTTTTGGAGAATGACATGAAAGTCGTTGCAACCACGCGCTCGGCGCAAGGTACGGGTGCGAGCCGCCGCCTTCGCCGCGCCGGCCGGGTACCCGGTATCCTCTACGGCAGCACCGCTGCCCCGACCTCGATCGAACTTGATCACAACACCCTGTTCCATGCGCTGCGCAAGGAATCCTTCCACGCCTCGATCCTCGATCTCGAACTCGACGGCAAGGCCGGCGAGCAGGTGCTGCTGCGCGACGTGCAGATGCACGCATTCAAGCCGCAGGTGCTGCATGTCGACTTCCAGCGCGTCGCGGCCAACGAGAAGATCCACGTCAAGGTGCCGCTCCACTTCGTGAACGCGGAGAACTCGCCTGCAGTCAAGCAGTCCGGCGCGGTCGTCAGCCACGTCTTCACGGAAATCGACGTATCCTGCCTGCCCAAGGATCTGCCCGAGTTCATCGCCGTCGACCTGTCCTCGCTGTCGGTCGGCCAGAACATCCACGTGCGTGACCTGAAGCTGCCCGAAGGTGTCACGGCGGTCAGTTCGGAGAACCACGTGCTCGTGACGGTCACGGTGCCGCGCGGCATGGAAGAGACCGCCGTGCCGGCAGCCGCCGATGCGGCGGCAACCCCAGCCGCAGCTCCCGCCGCCGCGGAAAAGAAGTAGCGCGCGAGCGCACAGCACCGGGTGCATCGCCTGACGCCCGGTGCTGCGCGCGCCGCGCGTCAGAACGGCCGATGCGCAAAGGCCTGGTCAAAGGCGGCTTCGAGGGCCGGATC
This sequence comes from Burkholderiales bacterium, assembly GCA_003136595.1. Taxonomy (GTDB): domain Bacteria; phylum Pseudomonadota; class Gammaproteobacteria; order Burkholderiales; family Burkholderiaceae_D; genus BOG-994. The sequence continues at coordinate 43,625 of PLEY01000126.1, read as the reverse complement.
CACGCCACGCAGCCCGTCGACGACCTCTTTGGCCCAGTCAAAGTACTGCTGCCTGCGCTCCAGCGGCCACCATTGCGGAGGGCGCGCGGCGACGTCGCGGATGTTGGCGATCTTGTCGGCCAGCTTGACCCGCTTGGCGCGATCGGAGAGCCTCGGTGCGTGCTCGATTTGCAGTCGTTTGCGCTCGCTCTTGGGGAGCGTCTTGTCGTCGGTGACCTCGGCGACGACGTCGGCGATGTCCTGACCGAACTGGGCACACAGTTCGGCATGGGACGTGCAGGTGTCCTCAACCGTGTCATGCAGGATTGCCGCCGCGAGCACGATCGGGTCAGTGACCCCGCCCTCGGCGGCGAGGATGCGCGCGACCTCGATCGGGTGATTGATATAGGGGCTGGCCTCTTCCCCTTTGCGCTTCTGGTCCCGATGCTTCTCGGCGGCAAAGGCGAGCGCAGAGAACAGCATCGATAATTGACTGGTGTCGGTAATCATGGCGTTCGACCTGGTGACCTCGGGAATGTGCCTGCCCGGGTGCCGCGACGCAACCTCGGGGTNNGTGCAGCGTGGATCAAGACCGATTGACCCGGGACCCGGGCGACTCGGGGCCAAGCCGGCCGCAACCCCCGCGCCGCCCGCCTCGCGCCTAGCGCGACAAAATGACTGAGCGCTGATTATAGCGCTGCATCTGGCGCACCTTGGGGCGGGACCGGGCGGGCCAAGCCCTGCGGCAGGATCGGCGCCAGCCAGTACAATTCTGCGATTCTCGACGATAGGATTAAGCAATCATGGGGATCCGACTGCTGGTGGGCCTGGGCAATCCCGGTTCCCAATACGAAGCGACGCGCCATAACGCGGGCTTCTGGCTCGCCAGCCGCTATGTCGACGAGGTCGGCGCGCGATTCCGCTTGGAGGCGGGGTTCCACGGCAGGGTCGCACAGACCCCTGCCGTGCGGGTACTGTTGCCCGAGACCTTCATGAATCGTTCTGGGCGGGCGGTCGGNNGCCCTCGCCCATTTCTACAAGATCGCCCCGGAGGAAATCCTGGTCGCCCACGACGAACTCGACCTGCTCCCGGGCACGGTAAAGATCAAGAGGGGCGGCGGGCACGCCGGACACAACGGCCTGAAGGACATTGCCCAGGCCCTGCAAACGCCTGACTTCTGGCGCCTGCGGATCGGCATTGGCCACCCGCGCAGCCTGAATCTCGAGCAGGAGGTGGTCGACTTCGTCCTGCACCCGCCGCGCCG
>PLEY01000126.1:0-42356 GCA_003136595.1 Burkholderiales bacterium | reverse complement strand
CGCGGAGTTACAATCACGGCTTGAACACTCGATGGCGCCGCGCCAGACGTTAAAGCCCGAAGGTGGCGGAGCGCAGTTTGTCATCTCCGAGGCATGACAAGCCTGTGCCCTCACTCCTCGGTACAGGCGCTGCCCGCCCATCTATCAGCAAAGGAATTTCATGGCCCTGCAATGTGGCATCGTTGGTTTGCCCAANNTGCCCAATGTCGGCAAATCGACCTTGTTCAATGCCCTGACCAAGGCGGGTATCGCCGCGGAAAACTATCCGTTTTGTACGATCGAGCCCAATGTCGGGGTGGTCGAGGTACCCGACCCCAGGCTCGCCGAACTGGCTGCCATTGTCGGCCCGGAGCGGGTCGTGCCCGCCGTGGTTGAGTTTGTCGACATCGCCGGACTGGTTGCCGGCGCATCCAAGGGTGAGGGCCTGGGTAACCAGTTTCTCGCCCACATCCGCGAAACCAACGCGATCGTCAACGTGGTGCGCTGCTTCGAGGACCCCAACATCATCCATGTGGCGGGGCGCATCGATCCGATCGCCGATCTGGAGGTGATTCAGACCGAGCTCGCACTGGCTGACCTCGCGACGGTCGAAAAGAGCTACCAGCGCTTTGCCAAGGCGGCCAAGTCAGGAAACGACAAGGAGGCCGGCAAACTGGTCGCGGTTCTCGAGCGCGTGCGCGCCCATCTCGACTTGGCGCAACCGGTGCGCTCGCTTGGCCTGTCCGCAGAAGACGAGGCGCTCATCAAGCCCCTGTGCCTGATCACGGCGAAGCCCGCCATGTATGTCGGCAACGTCGCCGAGCATGGCTTCGAGAACAATCCGCTTCTCGATTCGCTCACGGAGTATGCGCGTGCGCAAGGTGCGCAGGTCGTCGCGATCTGCGCCGCCGTGGAGGCCGAGATTGCGGACCTCTCCGACGAGGACAAGGGCGTCTTTCTGGAGGACATGGGAATGGTCGAGCCCGGGTTGAACCGCCTGGTGCGGGCCGCTTTCTCGTCGCTTGGCTTACAAACCTACTTCACGGCGGGCGTGAAGGAAGTGCGTGCCTGGACCGTCGCCGTGGGCGCCACGGCGCCCCAGGCGGCGGCAGTCATCCATACCGACTTCGAGCGCGGTTTCATCCGCGCCGAGGTCATCAGCTACGCCGACTTCATCGCCTGCAAGGGCGAGACCGGTGCCAAGGAAAAGGGGCGGATGCGCCTCGAAGGCAAGGAGTATGTCGTCCAGGATGGGGACGTCATGCACTTTCGTTTCAACGTCTGAGCAGGATTCCGGACTTCGCAGGGATTGCCTGGAAGCCCCTGTAAACATCCATTCGCGGCAATGAGTTTTTCCTGCATAGGGCCCTGAAGCGGTCCGTTCGCGGTCGGCTCAGGTCGCGGTCAATCCTACGCCACTGACCGCAACGAGATAAGCTTGAGGGTTAGGGGTTTGACAGCAGCAGGTGTCGCTACTCTGGCTACCCTAACCCTGCTCTGACACTGATCGCGAGGAGGAACGGCAAGAATGGCAGCGGTACCGGGACTGTAGAGCGACACTGTGCAAGCGCCCTGCGAACTTTCGTCGGCCGGGGGCAGATGGCGCTGCAGATCCATGGCGTCGTGAAGGAGGCGCAGGATTTCGATGACGTTGCGGTCAGGTGCGCGCTTGTACTTCGCCGAATTGGGCTAGCGTCCAGCGCAGGATTTCTACGAAATCGGACTCGGCTGCCGCCGTCAGGCGGACCGTCCAGCTGCGTGCCCCTGCGCTCACTTCGAGCGTGTCGCTGACTTCCTACCGATCGCCTTCTCGGCAATCGTAGTGAGATGACGGCTGAGCGCCGCGGGCGATTCGAAGCTGCTAAAACGTCCGGCATCGACATCGGCCATCCCGACGCGAGCGGCCTCGCTAAACGCGCTGAGTCGGGCACTGTCCTGCCGTTCGCGAACTTCGATCAAACGCAACCCTTCGCGCAACCCTTCGCGCAGCACTTCGCTTGCGTTCTGGTGGCGTCCGCTGGACACAAGCTTCTCCACCAGATGTGCCTGGTGGTCGGTGAGGACTACATTGCGGGTCGGCATGGCAGTCTCGCGAGGGCTCGTGAATACTGGCGTAATATGCCAACGGTGCCCGGTTCGACAAGGTCTGGTTTGTATACGACGGCCAGCGAAGTCGTGCGCGAGGCGACCTGCGCGCCGCTGATTAGCGCTGATCAACGTTGGTTACCGCTGACTACGCGGCGCGGTCGACCGAGATGGCCTTCAGTGCCGCCCGGGCGTGACCCGCAAACAGCGCGGCCCCCTGCGCCTCGGCGGTCCGAAGCGCGGTCTCAAAATCGGCGCGCACCTCTTCCAATGGCGCGCCCAGGCCCAGATGCAAGTGGCCGCGGGCGCGCAGGTACTCGGCCTTCAGCCATGCCACGCCGGCGTCCATCGCCGGCCGTGCCCATTCGAGGACCTCAAGGCCTTCCTCGAGCCGGCCGTGCCCGTGGCAGGCAAGCGCATAGAGGACGTACCAGATGTTCGAGTAGGCATTTAGGGCCCGGAGCGTGAAGACGCCGCGGCGCGCGTGCAGAAAGCCCTCTTCCTCACGCTCCTGGGCAAGCAGTGACAGGCCGAAGAAAAGTTCGGCGTGACCGCGCCAGAATGGGACTTCGTGGATCATGGTCAGATGCCGCAGTTCGTCCGAGAATCGCGCGAGGTTCTCAAGATCCCCGGTGAGCGTCGAGAGGAAGCAGCCCGCAAAGACCAGCGCAGAACACTGGGTATGAATGTCCTGGCTCGCGTGCGCGCTCTCCAGGGCACGCTGCTGCCAGTGCGCCGCCGGCGCCTTGTCCTCGAAGATCGTGAAGCACTCCGCAAGACCGACCATGGCCATGGTCGCGTGTTGCGAGGGTCCGACCCTCGCCAGCTGCGGGGCGTGCACCTCCGGAACATAGAGCGACATGAAGCGTTGCGCCATCTCGGCGCCGGCGGCGAATTCTCCCCTGAAGATGTGGGTGGTCGCACCGAGCCGATAGGCGATCAGTCGGTCGACGTCGCTGCCGTGCTCGGCGAGCGCCAGCATCTGTCGCGTGAGCCCCTCGACCGCCGACCAGTTGGCCGTGACCAACACGAGCCATTTCAAGGCGAGCGCGGGCACGATGCTGCTTGAACCCCCGATGCGCTGGCTAAGCGTCGTCACGGTCTCGATCTCCTCCTGCACGTCGCTCGCGCCAAAGCCGTGTGCAGCCAGGCGCAGGGCAATCAGATTCATGCGGCGTTGCACCTCGGACCGGTCGCGTTCGGCGCACGCCTCGAGCTTGAGCGTCAGATCGACGGCGCGCTCGAAATGTGAAACGGCCTCCTTGTAGGCCGAGCGCCGATCGGCATCACTGCCGGCCTTCTCCCACTCCACGATGGCGCGCTCGTGATGGCCGGCCTCGGTCAGGTGGATCGCCAGGATGTGGGGGGCGCCTTCGGCGATCAACGGGAAGTCCGCCTGGATCCTCTCAACCAGCCGCTCATGCAGTCGCACCCGCTCCCGGCGCGGCAGCAACTGGTAGGCCGCCTCCCGCACCAGGATGTGGCGAAACGCGATCGCTTCGCCGAAGCGGCTGTGTCCGGCGACCAGAACGCCGGCGTCGAGCAGCTCGCGGATCCCACGCGCGGCCCGCTCAGCCTCACCGCAGACGGCATTGAGGAGGCTGATGGGAAATTCGCGGCCGATGACGGCAGCCAAAGGGGCGATGTCCCGGCCGAATTCGAGTCCGTCGAGGCGCGCCAAGAGCGATTCGGTGAGGGTCGAGGGAATCCGCGCGAAGTCACTCTCCGAGGACTTGCGGGAGCCCGATTCAAGAAAGCCGCGCGTGAGCTCTTCCGCGTAGATCGGCACGCCGTCTGAGCGCGCGACGATGGCTTCCAGCAAGGCCGGCTGCAGCACGACCGGTGCTGCGATCGCGGCGACGAGGCGCCGGGTCTCGGCCACATCGAGCCGGTCAAGCTGGATGTGACGCGTCCCCGTGGCATCGATCCAGCCCGGCAGCGGCCCGGGACGGGCCGTGGCGATCAGGATCACGGGAAGTGTGGGGATGACCGCAGCCAAGGAGGCGAGGACCTCAGAGGTGGACGGGTCGATCCAGTGCAGATCCTCGACGACCATGACCGAGGTCTGAACCGCAATCGCCTCGAGCAGCGCCGCCACGGCCTTCAACATGCGCCCACGCACCTCCTGGGAAGCGAGTCCTTCGAGCGGCTTTGGATCAATGCCTTTCAGGTGCAGCATCTGTGCGACCAGGGCCAGGCGCTCCGCCGAGACCAGTCCGGCACGCGCGAGAAGAGCAGTCAGGCGCCGGCGCGCCTCAAAGGGCTCGATACCCGGGCCGACCCCGGTGACGCGCTCGATATAGCTGCGGATCGGATGAAACGGCGTAGCCTGGTTGTAGGGGGAGCACTGCAGCACCAGTCGTTCCGAACCGGCCCCAGAGAGTTCGTCGACGACTTGTCCGACCAGCCGCGACTTGCCAAAGCCGCCCTCGCCGCGCACCACGATGACCTGGCCCGCGCCCTGGCGCGCTGCGGCCAGACGGTCGCGCAACCAGGCGAGCTCGCCCACCCGTCCCACGAGTTCGGCCCTGCGGCGCCCGACGCGCAGGGCGTCGAAGCGGCTCTTGGCGGGACTTTCGCGGACCACGCGCCAGATCGGTACCGGCGCGTCGAAACCTTTCAGATCGCGCAGCCCCAGATCCTCACACTCGAAAAGATCGCCGATCAGTTCGCGCGTCGCCGGGGCGATGATGATGCCATTGGGGGGCGCGAGCGCTTGCAGTCGTGCCGCCAGGTTCGGAGGCTCGCCAGTCGCAGTGGCCTCCTGCGGCAGGAGCCCGGCCGGTGTCTGGGCGATCACCGTTAGGCCCGTCGCGATTCCCATGCGCACGCGCGGTACCTGGCCACCGAAGCTGGGCAGCTCGCCAATGCGCTCGAGAATGGCCAACGCCGCGCCGACCGCGTATTCCGCGTCATACTCGCGCGCTGCGGGATAGCCAAAGTAAGCCATCACTCCGTCTCCCAGGTACTGGGCGATGAGGCCGTTGTAGCGCTCGATGGTGTCTGCCAGCGCTTGCCGGTAGGCATTCAGAAAGTCGCGCAGGTCCTCGGGATCCTCGCGCGCCGACATTTCAGTCGAGCCGACCAGGTCGCAGAACAGCACCGTGATCTGGCGGCGCTGCAGGCTCGGTTCCGCGCGCGCCGGCACCGCCGCCGGGGCGACACCCAGTTGCGCCGCGGCCTCCTGGATCCGGCGCCGGTGACCGATGGACTGCACACCCAGTTCGCGCAGGTCCTCTGCAGTCAGGGCGCTCAGCACCTTGCGGTCAATGTGGTTTTCAATGAAGGCCGGCGCGTATTCGCCCAGTCCCAGTTCTTCGAGCCACCCCTCTATCGAGAACGCTGCACCGTCGGACACTCTGTTCTCCGTGGACCGTATGCAGCTTCAGGACGCCGGGCTCACGCGCCTCGCGTAACGGATGGGTTCAGCCAACGACTCAATGAGCCGCGCGGGCAGCTTGGCAGGCGGGGCATCGGCCGGCTCGTGCACTTCCTGGGCGAAGCGAAAGCGATTCAGGGGATCGTACTTGCACTTGACCTTGTAGAGACCCGGCGCGGCAAGTCCCCAGTAGGCCCACTGGTAGTTGGGCTCGTTTACTCGCGGATAATTCTGATAGACGTGCCCGTTGGACATCGTGTCCAACAGGGCAATCCAGGTGTCGAGAAAGGCTTCGGCGGGTGCCTCCTGGTCTGGCTCTATCCAGAAAACATCAAGCACGGCATTGAAGGCCGCGCGCCGATGGATGAAGGCGTTCTCGCCCTCGGGATAGGCGTTGATCGCACCCCCGTAGAGCTCGAGGTACATGTATGAATAGGGATTCGGGGTGCTGACGAACAGATCCAGGATGGCGCGCCATTCGTCGGCGGCGAGCTTGCGCTCTACGTAGCGCGAAGCCTTGTCCTCCTTGGGGTTCACGTTGGGCGGAAAATAGGGCAGGCTATAGGGATAGTTCAGGAGCGTCTCGTTGAGTTCCTCAAAGGTCTGCGTGGTGGTCCACTGAGTCGTCGCCCCGGGCAGTGCGCACAGGCGCGCGATCGCCTGTTGGCCCTCGGCCGCCGTGCCCACGTAAAGCCCGCGCAGCAGCAGGTACGGGTAGACCTGGATCGGGGGATCCGCCGGCCATTGGGGCTGATACGCAAGCGTGACCTGGATGTTGAGCGCCTTGGGCAGTTTGTCGAGCATGTAATGCTCCTGCAGCGTCATGAGCGCGCCGGTCGCATCCGCCAGGTTCTGGCTCGTCAAGAGGGGCCAGGCGATCGACCAGCCAAAACAAAGACCCAACGGTCGCAGCCGGTAGCGCAGGCTGAGCAGGATGCCAAAGCTGCCGCCGGTGCCGCCGCGCATCGCCCAAAACAGATCGTAGTTGACGAGGTCACTGGCGATGACGACGGAGCCATCGCCCAGCATCACGCGCATGTCGATCACGTTGTCGCAATTCATGCCGAACGTCACCGACGTGAAGCCGTAGCCACCACCCTGGACATAGCCCCCGACACACACGTCGGAGCACTCGCCACCGGGTACGTGCAGGTTGTAGCGCGACAGGGTCGAGTCGAGTTTGCCGAAGGTACAGCCACAGCCGACGGTTGCGACCAGGTCGTCCGCATCGACCGTGACATCGTTTAGGCCGCTGACGTCGATGAGCGGGCCATTGGATGCCGAGAAGCCCGCTGTGCAATGCCCCCCCGAGCGCACCGTAAAGGCTGCCGGCAAACCACTGACGAGCCCGAGCGCGATCTCGACATCGCTTTCGACCAGACAGTAAATGATCATCTGGGGGTGCGCGTCAAATCGCGGATTCGAGAGCATGCGATCCTGGTTGTAATGCGGGTCCCCGGGGAACACGATATACCCCTGGAGCCCGAGCTGGGCCTCGCGTAGACGTTCCCGGGAGATCCCGTAGTTCGTGAAGTCGTCCGCCGGGCGGCTTTCCCAGAGCGCGAAGAGGCGCTCGTCCCTAAATCGCTTTTTGGTATGCTGACTGGGCATGATGGAACCTTTCCATAAGCAAGGCTCGCCAGATCGGTGGTACCGCAGGACTGGATGGGGCGATCCGTCATGCTCCCATGATTCGCCTGCCGCGACAACGGGCCTGCCGGGCCTTATCCTGAGAAGACCGGTCGCGCCGAAGCCTCGGCGCAAGCCCTCGACAGTCAGGTCTAGACGAGGGCGGCCAAATCATTGCCTTACGGTTCACAATCGCATGCGGGCATCCTTGATCGCCTTCGAGGGGCGTTGTCTCGAACCCTGATGGCGCGTTCTTGCACCGTCGCTCCAAACGATTCAGCCCTTGCTCACCGCAGTCCTTGTCGGTCGCATTGATCCGCCAAGCGTTCAGAGCGAGCGCAGGCCCGAGGCCAAGCGGGCGCAAACCCGACTCCATGCCGCCCCGCCGACCAGACTGGGCGGGCTCAGGCTGCTGCATTAGGCGGCTGGATTAGGCGGCNNTGGATTAGGCGGCTGGATTAGGCTACTTATAGCCCTGGCATGCCCCCTGCACCTCGCCCGGCCGCATTCCCGGAGGGTCTTCGCGCTGGCCCCGGCCAGTGAGCGGCCCGCGGCCGGCGCTCCCAACGGGATTGAGACTGCACTTGCGTCAGGTGAAACGGACTGGCATGACGGAACTGTACGGCTCGTTCATTTCGGGAACGAGGACGTAGTGCATGGGGTATCTGTGAACAATTCACGCGCGACGCGCACGCGACTGGGAGCCCGAGCCGCTTTGCGGGAATAGTCTTCGCGGTTCGTGGCCGTCCGTCGGGCGTAATCGGCTTTGGACCTTAAGGCGCGGCGGCGCAGACCCGCGTCGGAGCGAGCGTCCCTCGCGGCGGTGGGCTCAGTCGCGCACGGCAGAGGAGGCCGTGGCGGGCGCGGCCCGGTCTCGGCACGGCGGGCCCTCGCACAGTTGCACCCCTTGCATTGCCCGCCTTGCGTGGAATGCGCCGGGCCAGCCGCGCAGCGCAATGCTGCGCAAAACCCCGAGGTCACATGGGTGGGATCTGCCCGTTCACACCCACGTTCACCCTCGCGGCCTTTAAGCTCCCGTCAGGCTGCCGCTGGCTTATGACGAATACCGGTGCCCCCGGTTTGAGGAGGCTCTTGTCGCCGGGCACAAACGATACGACGCTTGCATTCTCTGGCACGAGGACCTTCTGTTCACCACCCTTGTATTGCACTTCCAGGACATGGTCCTTGCCGAAGGTCGTGACGGTGGCCACGTTCGCGTTAGTCATTTTGCTCGATGGCCTGAGGTCCCAGTCGTAGTGACCTTCGCCTGTGCCACGCATGGCCTCGGGAAAGATGTGGACCTCGAGCGCGACCAGCTTGCCCTCCCGCTCGCCCAACGTCGTGGTGCCGATGAACTTGCCGGCCTGGATGTCGTCAACGCTCGCCTTGCTGATGCCCACGACCATGAAATTCTCGGCGAGATTGATGGCGATGCTCTGACCATCGTAGGTCTTGACCGTCAGCTTTTGACCATCCAGCTGTTCCAGCGTACCCCGGGTCCGCACGGGCGGGGTGGCGGGAGCCTGGGCCAGCGCCACATCGGACAAGGTCGCGACAGTCCAGACAACGGAGACAACGGACACGCCGACGAGAAGCGCTACGGCAAGGGCACGGATCATGAAAGCCTCCTTGTAGTCGACCCCATGGACGACCTGATGGACATGCTAGTGGTCGACCCAACAGACCACCCAATGAGCGGGGATCGGACGGGCCGATAGTTTTCGCCTGGGAGGGCATTATAGACGGCCGCAATGCGTCTGCGAACGAGGGCGTATTCGCTCGGTGGCGGACCAGGTCGACCGAAGGCAGCGGCTGGGTGTATCCAAGACATGCGCATCTAGGACATGCGCCCCACGCTTACCCCCAAGCGTGCCCCCCAAACGCGCGCCTCCGTGGCCCATCGAGTGGAAGTCACGCGCTGCGCAAGCTTTCTTGGCGTGGCACTTGCGCCGCCGTAGCGCAGCACCCAGCGACCCTATGGCTTGGCTGACCGTACGACCTGGTGTGCCTGGCCGGGACCTGCTGCAGCGACAACCTCGGTTGCCGAAGCAGTCGGCCAAGGACTCGACTCCGGATGCTGCTGGGCTGCGGCACCCCGGGCAGGCTGGTTCGCCCCCGACTCAGGCTCGGGAGTTGCGGCGACCGTCGTCGGATGGACCGAGGGAGCGACTAGTTCGGGATAGGCCTGGATCATGCTCGCGCCGCGCAGGGGTTTGCTGGTGCCAATATGACAGGTTGCGCAATAGACCTTCGGGCCGTCTCCTGCCGGGCCGAGACGTTCAGCAGGCAGCATTTCGGCGACCTGTCCCATATAGGCATTGTTCAGGTCGCGCGCCATGCGAATGCCATACCAGGCGGTCACCCGGGTAGGCGGACTCAACTCCCAGGAGGTGAACGACTGCGTATTGTGGCAATAGGTGCAGTTGACCCCGAGCGACTCCGCCATCACCATCATCATCGAATAGGTCGACTTCGCCTGCGCGATCGAATGCGTGTTGCCTGACTGCAAGGCCGTCTTGCCTACGACGCGGATGTCCTTGTCGCCCAGCAGATAATCGCTCAACGGGTCGGCAGGCAACGCCGTCGAATGCGCAGCCGGGGTGGGAGGCCGGCCTTCGGGTCTCCTTGCCATGAATCCGTCCTGGGGCGGGGTGGCCACCGAGTACCAGACTCGCGGCGGCACGGGCTGCCCACGGTGGCACGTATAGCAGGTGACGCCGGTGCCCTTGACGTGCTGCGTCCACTCGCTGTTGATGCGGCGGGTCATGGCGATCATGATCCGGGCGACGCGCTTGGGATACTTTTCGTCGCTTGCGTAGTCGGGTGCGTTATGACAGTAGCCGCAGCCTTCCTTGGGCGCCACCCACGCCTTGAACGACAGCATGAGGCGGGCAAACTCGGCCTTGTCGACGTCTCCGAGCACCTGCACATTGTCGTAGTTCTCCGCCGCCGTCGTGCCATTGAGCTTGGCCGGTTTCAGGGGCGCGATCGGCTTGTTGACGTCGTCCAGCGCTGCGATCGTCGAGGGGCTGTAGAGGACCTGCATGCCGGTGCCTCGATAGCCGCGCTGCTCGACATGGGTGCGCTGGCACCCACCCAACAGGATCAGCGCGCAAGCCGCGCCAATCCATAATGCTGCTCTGGCTTTCTTCATGTCCGCTTCTTCTGTTGCGGCCGCACGTGTTGTCGCGGCGGCCGGTGAACCGCACCCCAACAGGTCGGATCCCCCCCCCGGGACCCCCGACCAGATCAGGTCCCTGCCTTCTTGGCCCCGGCGGAGTTCTTGTCGGTCCAGCCCTGGCAGTAGCAGTGCTTGCAGACATCCCCTTCGAGCAGTGCACAATCGCCGGAATCTGCGCCGTACTTGCCGCTTGCCTTGGGGGTGAAATTGATGCAGCCAGGACAACTCTTGCCGTCCTCGTTCGGCTCTTCCTGGAAGCCAAAGTCCTCCTTGGCGGCCTTGGCCTTGGCCTTGGCGGGACGTGTCGAGACGACCGTCACCGCAATGCCGGCGAGCAACAAGGCTCCCCTGGAGAGCGCACTGCGCCGGGCAAGGTCGGGGGGTTCGCTTTTCATATCATCACTCCTGTCAGAAGTCGGTTGCACCTGGAGAAAGCGCCTCGGCAGGCCTAATACAAGAGCCAAAGCGCCACGAACAAGGTGTTGTTGTCCTTGGCGTTGCGGCCAAATCCGTCGTAGTTGTTCGAGGCACCGTTGAACTTCAGATAGTTGGTGTACTGAATCACAAAGCGCTGCGTACGGTGATCCTGCCGGCCGTCGAGTGCAAACAGATAGTCGAGTTCGAGAATGGTGGCCGACGTGTTCGGGCTGCCGTTGGCGCTGCCCGTCACCGAGGCTCCGGTGTTGTAGAGGAGCTGATCGCTCGATCCCGTGGTTCGCTGGTAACCGAAGTTGATGCCGTACCACTTCTGGAAGTAGTAGCTCGCCTTGGTGTTGATCTGGTTCAGGCCATTCGTCGGATTGCTCGCACCGCCGCCGCCATAGGTTGCAGTCAGGCTCTGGTTCTCGTGGATCGACTCGAACATGAAACTGAAGCGGTGCCGGTCGGTGATGTACTGGTATTGCGCGTCAAAGCCCGTGTCCTTGTAGTGATCCGTGGGCCCCGATGGATCGAGCGAATTCGGGTAGATGTTGCTGGTCAGTCCAAACGTGCCGATTTCTGCGGACTGGTGGGCATTGTCCCAGTCGTGCGTGAGCGCGAGACGGTAATAGGGCGCCGTGCCACTTAATATCGTGCGGTCCTGGATCGGGTTGCCAGAATGCATGAACGAGAAGACACCATCCGACGTGCGGTAACCTCCGAATTCCAGATAGGCGGTCTTCTGAAGCAGCGTGTAGGCAGACAGGCCGACCACGCTCTGGCCGAGGTTGCCATTGATCACGGTATTGGCATTGGGTCCAATCGCAACAGTGGAACCGATGTAGGGCCACCCCCAGACCGGAGTGGTGTTCCACACGTCCGACATGGTCGGATTGTTGTTGAAGCTAAGACCATAGAGAGCATCGAAGTTGTCCGTCTGATATTCGCTGGCGGCGCGGATTTCGGTGTTGTCGATCGATGCGTGTCGATCGACATCGACATAGGTGTACTGACAGAAACAGCCGACCCCGTCGATCAGCTTGCCATTCAGGAAGATGCTCGCCTGGGACAGCGCGACTTCGGCGTTACGTGGGAAGTTCGCCGAAGCCCCGCCCCCGGTGTTGATGTTCTGGGTCACGGTCTCGCCCGCCTGGATCGCAAAGGCCAGGGGAATGAGGGGAGGCGGATCCTCGAATGACAGGGTCACAAGCGGACGCTCGACATCGGGCGCCATCGCCTTCATCAGCTGGTAACCCCCGAGCTTGAACCGGCGCCCGATGTTCGTCAGCTCAAGCCAGCTCATATGGCAGGTGGTGCAGTCCAGTCCCGTCTGGCGCGCATAGGCGGGGACCGCCTCGGCTGAATTGAACTGGGTGAAAACAACGATGGCAATAGCGAGGCCAGCCAGCCTACCGATGAGCGAACGCATCCGAATTGTCTCCAGGTATAGTGTCCGTCGGTCTTCATTGAACCGATCGTTGTCTTTAGACCCCGCATCCAGATTTGCTGCAGCGCAATCCAGAATGCGCACGGTTGCCTCAACGGCGCTGCACTCGTAAACTGTCCTGAGCGTTGCGAGATGCGAAGCGCAGTTGTCAATCGCGATGGACAGATTGGGACGTGGGCATCAGAAGGTAAAGCGAGAATTTCGCGGGATGATCCGCAGAAATCCTCAATAACAATGATGGTGCGACGCGGGGAAAATCCGCATCGCACGGGGGCAGACGCATGGGCTTTCAGAGTGAGCGGACCGATGTCGCCGTGCAGCAGGGGAGTCCAGGCACAGGCTCTTCAACGGCCCGCGTACGCGCGCTGCAGATCCTTGCGCAGTCTGCGCGAGGCGCTCGAGCGAAAGCCGCCCCCGGGCCCTGTGGAGTGGCTTCGTGAACGGGCTGCGCGGTGTGACCCTGCGACAGTTGAGGGCTTTCTCGCTGTTGGCCCAGCATCATAGCTTCACCTTGGCTGCGACCGAGTTGCACCTGACCCCCTCGGCGGTATCCCTGCAGATCAAGGAACTCGAGCAGTCGGTCGGACTGCCTCTGTTCGTCCGCAACGGGAAGGCAGTCTCGTCCCTGACCCAGGCCGGCCAACTGCTGCTCGCCGATGTGCACAGGGCGCTGCACGCCCTGCAGGATGCCGACGACACGCTCGGACGGCTCCGCGCCCGGCGCAACGGTACGGTGTCGATCGGCATGATCAGTAACTCCAAGTATTTCCTGCCGCGCCTGCTCGCCGGTTTTCGCGAGCACCATCGGGACATCGAGCTGCGTGTGTCACTCGGCAACCGCGAACAGCTGCTTGAGCAGCTACGCTGCGGGCAGGTTGACATCGCGGTCATGGGTGCGCCGCCGAGCGATCTGGAGGCCTGCGCCGACCCCTTTGGCTCGCAACCCCTCGGTATCGTGGCGGCGCCCCAGCACACCCTGAGCCGCAGGCAATCGGTGCCGGTTGCTGCGCTGGCAGAGCACGAATTCATCGTCCGCGAGTCCGGTTCAGGGACGCGGGCTGCTATGGAGCGCTTCTTCGGCGAAGCACACGTCGAGCCGCGCCGCATCATGGAGATGCCAAGCAACGAGGCGATCAAGCAGGCGGTGATCGCCAACATGGGCCTCGCATTCCTGTCCCTGCATGCAGTAGGGCTCGAGTTGCAGGAGAGCCTGCTCGTGACCATCAATGTGGTCGGCCTGCCCCTCGTCAGGCGCTGGTTCGTGGTTCACATGGCCAGTTCGACATTAAGCGAGGAATGCGAGGTGCTGCGCAAATTCATCGTCCAATTCGGCGAGCGCTCGATCACCGACCAGTTCGGGACGCTGGGCGAGCCGGCGTATGCCTCGCGCCTCGATCTGGCACGGTGCCCGGAGCGTTAGTCGGGGAGGAGTCGCAGCGCGCTGATCCGACCAAAGCGCAGGATCATGAGCAGCGCGACGCTCGCCAAGCCCGCAGCGAAGCCCCACCAGAGGCCCAGTGCGCCCTCGCCCTGGCGGACGCCAAGGAAGTAGCCGACCGGCAGACCGATGCCCCAGTAGCCGAACGCTGCAAGGCACATTGGTATGCGCGTGTCCTGAAAGGCCCGCAGGCATCCTGAGCCCACCACCTGTATTCCATCGACGATCTGGAACAGCGCGGCCACGCGCAGGAGTTCGATCGCAAGCGCCACGGTCATTGCATTGGCGGGATCGTCCAGCCGGACATACAACCCGATGATCTGTCTGGGGATCAGGACCATCGTGCAAGCGGCGATGGCCATGAAGCCCGCACCGAGCGCGAGCGCGACGAAGCCCGCGTGGCGCGCTGCCTCCGGTTTGCCGGCACCCAGCCAATAGGCGACGCGCACATTGGCCGCCTGGCCGAGCGCGAGGGGCACCATGAAGGCCACGGATGCGATGTTCAGCGCGATCTGGTGGGCCGCGAGTGTGCCCGCCCCCATCCAGCCCGCCATCATGCTCGCGCACAGGAAGAACATGACCTCGACCCCATAGGTGATGGCCACCGGCCAGCCGATCGCAAAGAGCTCGCCGAGGACCGGCCAGTGGGGCGGCACCATCCTCACCCAGTGCCTAAGGCTTAGCCGTGTGTGCAGCAGCACCAGCAGCGCCAGCGCCGACACCCACAGCGTCAGGGTGGTCGCGAGCGCCGAGCCGAGAAAGCCAAGCCTCGGTAAACCGAAGGCGCCGTTGATGAGGCCATAGTTCAGAAAGGCGTTGATGAACACGCCGGCCACGGACACCCAGAGGAGGCGCTCGGCCGCGCCGATCGCGGGAAGAAAGGCGCGCATGACGCCGATGCCCACGAGCGTAGCGGGAGCACTCCAGCGCAGGACCAGGCAATAGTGAGCGACGGCCTGGGCGAGGCTCGCCGGCTCGCCAAGCGCGATGAGTACTGGCTCGACCACGCTCAGGATGCCAAAAGCGACAATGGAGAGCAGGCCTGCCAAGACCAGTCCGGTCCAGTAAATGCGCGGTACCAGGCTCTCCTCGGAGGAGCCCCTCGCGTGCGAGACGGTGACGCTAAGCGAACTGAGCACCCCCTGGAGAAGCATCGTGATGCTAAAGCCAAGGCTCGCGGCGAGACCGCCCGCGGCCAGCGCCTGGGCACCCAGCGAACCGAGCATGGCGGTGTCCGTGATGCTCATGGCCATCTGGGAGAGCTGCGTGATGGCGAGCGGGGCCGCAAGACGCACCGTGTCGCGCGCGTGGCGCGCGAGGCTGTGCGAGCGCGTGCCCCGGGTCTGGATGGATGACATGAAGCGCGATTCTAGGTGATCGCGTGGGCGCGTGCTCGCGGACGGCCGTGGCGGGCGGGCGCAGAAGAAGGGGCCAAAAGTGGCTCTTTTCGGAAGATCAGCGGCGCGCTCCAAAGGGCATCCTTGGGTCAGTCCGGGGCGCGACGCTGCGACCATAGTGACAGGGATTCCTCCATGATGCCGCACCACAATGCATACGCCAGCGCGATACCGCTACCGGTCTACTCGACCGACCCCGGGGTCCACGCGGATCTCGCCCGCAGCGAACGTGATCGGGGCAACGGGCTTGCCGCTGCGGCGCACGACGTGGCCGCCGAGGCGCTCGTCTTGCGCGAGGACGAGCCTGCACGAGCCGCTCTGGCCCTCTACAACGTCGCCACGGGTTATCTCATGACCGGGGACATGACGAGCGCCGCACCCTGGTACCGGCTTGCGCTCACGCTTGATCCGGAACTGGTGATTGCCCATCAGAACCTGGCGGCGGTCTGCCAGCGCCTCGGGCTCTACGGTGAGGCTGAAGCGCATCGTAACGCAGCCTATAGCCGCCAGCGCGTGTTCGTCGAGCCCTGCAGCACGGCGCCCCATCGCCTCTTGCTGCTGTGTACCGGACAGGAAGGCAACATCCCCTTCGACGCGCTCGTCCCGAGTCACCGCTGTCACCGCATCAAGTACTTTATCGACCGGGCGGGCCGTGCCGAGGACCATACCCTGCCGGAATTCGACCTCGTCTTTAACGTGATTGGCGAGCCCGATGTTGCGGCGCCGCTTGGCGAGCGCATCCGCGAATTCGCCGAGCGGTGCGGGCGCCCTGTGCTCAACCAGCCTGCAGCTGTCGCGCGCTGCGCGCGCGAGCGGCTGCCGGACCTTCTGGATGGCATCGCTGACGTGGTCGTTGCACCTTGCATCCGGATCGCGCGGCCCGAGGGATATGCCGACGGATTTGCGGCGCGGCTGGAGGATGCCGGCATCCACTTTCCCGTTCTCGTGCGACCGATCGCAACCCACGGCGGAGAAGGCCTGGAACTTCATCAGGACCTGGCGAGCCTCGGCCGGACCCTGCACCACAGTGCCCAACCACACTACCTGACCCGCTTCATCGATACGCGCTCGGCCGATGGGCATTACAGGAAGTACCGCATGATCTTCGTCGATCGCAAGCCCTATCCGTACCATGCCGCCATCTCCAGGGGCTGGCTGGTGCATTATTTTTCGGCGGATATGCTGGCCCACCCCTGGAAGATCGCCGAGGAGCAGCGCTTTCTCGAGGATCCGGCGCGTGTCCTCGGCAAGCGGGCCATGGCGGCTCTGTGCGCCATCGGCATGCGTCTCGATCTGGACTTCGGCGGCATTGACTTCACGCTTCTCGCCGACGAGCGCATCCTGGTGTTCGAGGCGAACGCGACGATGCTGGTTCACTATGAGCGAAGCGACGGGCCGCTAGCCCACAAGAACGAATCGGTCGGCCGGATCGCGGCGGCATTCGATGCACTGCAGAAGAAGGTGGTGGCCCGCGCCCGGGCCGCAGGACGGCACGCGCGGCAGGGCTGCGCCCCAGGCTAGCTGACTTTGGAAGGATAGGGTTCGGACACCCGCGCGCCGGTCAAGCGTGGAAGATCCTCCTCAAAAATCTGGCGTAGCGCCTGACTCGAGAAGTGCTGGCGCACGTACGCCTGGCTGAGCGCATTGCGCCGTAGCCAGAGCTCGTCATCGACCAACAACTCGCAGACCGCCTCCGCAAATTCGTCAGCCCGATCGGCAAGAGAGACGATGCCATCGCTCTGGGGCAAGCCTTGCAGGCCGATCCCCGTCGTGACGATCGGTAGACCAAACCGGAATGCCTCGACCACCTTGCCCTTCACTCCGGCACCGAAGCGCAGCGGTGCGACAGCGACGCGCGTATGCAAATAGAGGCGGGCGAGTTCCACATCGGACACGAATCCGGTGACCAGCGTTGAGTCATCCGCCAGGGCCAGCACCTCGGGAGTCGGTTGCGAGCCCGCAAGGATCAGGCGCGTGTGCGGGTGCCGCAAGCGGATCAGCGGGAACACCTCGTGCTTGAACCAGAGCGCAGCGTCCTGATTGGGAGGATGGCCGAATCCGCCGACAAACAGGATGTCACGCCGCTCGGCAAGACCGGTGCGCGTGCCTTGTGGCAGGTCGTCATAAGCATAGCCCGGGATTGCGCGCGCAATGGCGGTTGAGTGGCTCTCCGCGGCATACTGTCTCACCACCTCGACTTCTTCCTGGGAGGGGTAATAGACCAGGTCGACCTTCGACCAGATCTCGGGCTCTTTGATCGCATAGAGTTTCTGCGCGGCACGGACCCCCTGATCGAGCGGGTCGAGTTCGGCCTGAGTGGCAAGACGCAGGTAATGGATGTCATGACCGTAATAGACGATCTTCGCGCGCGAAGATCGTTTTAGGATCGGAAGATAAGACAGGGCGACCTGGGGACGCGAGAGCAGAACGACGCTCACCCGGTCGGCATTGGCGCGGATCCATGATTCGAACTTGCCGCAGTATTCCGGCCCATAGAAGACCTCGATGCCCAGCCTCTGCAATTCGCGCGTGTAGACCGCGTCGTAGTAGAGCGTATCCGGCCAGAGCTTGATGGAGAAACCCAGCGACTGCAGCGCCGTGATGAACTGCACCATGGTTTTTGAGCCGGCATCGTGATCAGGGCGCGGCACGCTGTGATCCATGACAAGAATCGTGGGCGGGTCGTCCAAGGCCCGGCTTGGCAGCGACTGGAAGCGAGCCGTGGTCCCCTGATAGACGGGCAGCCGCTCCTTCCAGCGCACCGCAAAGTTGGAACGGCTGACGCTTTCGGAAACGGCCGGATCGGCCCTCACTACACCACGCGGCAGCATGGCCTCATCGACGATGACGAGGGCCTCAGGCTGGTAGATGACCCGTCTGCCGCACTCTCGGACCCGATACGCGAGATCTGCATCCTGATAGGGCAGATCCGGGTAACCCTCGTCGAAGCGTTGCACCGACTCAAACAGCTGCCTGTCGATGAGTAGTGCAGAACGCGCGCAACAGTCGACCTCCCGGCGGTAGTTGAAGGGACTGGCCAGCGGATCCGCATCCACCCCACAGCGGATGATGCGCGCGTTGTGGTCGATCCTGGCGCCCGCCTCGATCAGCTTGCCGTTCTGGCTCGCGAGCTTGGCCCCAACAATCCCGACATCGGATGTGTCCTTCATGACCTCGAGCAGGCTATCGATCGCACCAGCTGTCACGGCAGCGTTCGCATCGAGGAAGAGGATGTAACGACCACGCGCCCAGTCCGCACCCAGATTGAGGCAGCCCGTCGGCCCAGAATTCGTGGCAACGCGCCGCAGGCGCAAGCCCTCGACCGGGCCCTCCAAACTGTGGGCGAGGTTGCTCTCCTGATCCTCGACAAAGATCACCTCGAACGGATCGAGCGGCGGGTGCTTCTCGATCGACTTCAGACACCACAGGAGATGGCGCCCGCTTGCGTTGGTCGACACGATGATCGACACCAGGGGATCGTCGCTGGTGCGTAGTTGGACGTGATTCACCCCGTCGCGGGGCCGCTGCTCCAGGCGCAGCTTGCCAGAGAGGTTGAAGGGCTGCTTCAGATGATAGAACTCGCGCCAGACCCGGTATTCCGGATAGCTCGTGAGCAGCTTGCCCACCAGCCTGATGACGAAAAACAGCGCCTCGTCCCGATGTCTCAACCGTTCGAGCGGCAGAAGCGCCGCGCAGGGCCTAAGCAGACTCCAGACTGCGCGCTGCAGGCGCAGTTTCACCCGGTGAGCAAGCCTTCGAGGGGCGTGCAACAGGTCGCTGTAGTGCATTGGGACCGGTCTAGTCACAGGAGGGCTTCTATGTTCTGGAACGACTTCACGTCCGCACGCAGCGCGTGCGATGCGCACCGAGGGTGATCTTATCGACACAAGGGGCAAGCCGCCGTCGGACCCTTGGACGAATTCTCGCGTCTGCATGCATCGCGGTCAAATCGGGTTACCAGCTGTTACCAACACTCTGGCACCTTAGCGGGTGGCCTCGATGCGCGTGCCAGGTCCTCTTAGGTGGGCCGTTGCTTTTTGTCGATGAGTCCACGCCGCCATTCAGTAACTCACGTCCTGGTCACGCGGCTGGAGAGCTTTCGAGTAGCCTTTGACCGAATGGTTCCGAATGCCAGGCATAAACTCTGTGCACGCATGGATCGTGCCAGTCCCGATGGTGCCCCGCTGGAACCATTCTCAATCCGCGCTGCCAGGCGACTCAGGGGACGCACAGTCAGGTTCGGTGATATTTGTCACATAATCATGCGGATCAANNAGGGGCGGCTCAAGGTGCGATTCAAGACGCGATTCAAGGCGCGGCTGGAGCCGCGGTTTGCGGCGCAGATTGAGACTCGTGAGGAGCAACCGTCCCGGTCACCCCTTGGGAGGAGTCGCGTCGCAACCGGCGGGCAGAAGATGAAACGGACACCGTGATCGCACGGCGCAGGATGCTTGGAAGATCACGGTCACTCGTGCGGCGAGGCAGCGCGAGGTTCCCGGGCCTGGCCGGCTTAGCCGAATTTGCCGCCTTGGGGTCAGCCGTGTCCTGGCCAGATCGGCCCTTCCGGCGCCCCTTCAGTTGCACCATCAATCGCCGCCGAGCGCTCCGAGTTTGCATTGACCGGGATCGCCTCGCGCCGAAGCCTCCGGCGTCACGCATTACTCATCAATCGACTTTCCTGCAGGCCTCGACTTGGCGGATCGCCCCCCTTCGAATGGAATCACTCGAAGCCGTGGCGCCGCAGGCGTGGACCAAGCTCGCTCCACTGCACGACTGGCAGTGGCTTTGGTGGCTGCGAGGGACACATCCGTCACATCCACCTGAAGAGCGTGCCGCTTCACCGGGACCGGCCGAGCGCCTGAGCGCGGGCCGCCTCGTGCTGCGACGGTATCGAGCTAGAGCGGTGTCGGGCGCAAGGCAGGCGCTGCGTTCCCGAGTCGGGCAAGCCGTGCGCTCGCGATATCCCGATGGCCGATGACCACCAGGGGCTCGAGTGTGACGACAGGCGCAGGCGCCGCGCGCTCGTCGAGGGGCGCGCGCGACGCAGCAGCGGGAGAGGCGTGCGTACGCTTGCCCACGATCGTCATCGTCTCAAGGCGGACCACCGGGGCGGGTCCGGCCGCCCAGACCGGCGCCGCGATCAGGAGTTCTCCCGCAGCGAGCGCAATCAGCATCAGTTTGTGAGTCGATTTCATGTTCACTCTCCGGTTGGCGGCCGGCGAAAACGCGCCGGCCTTGAGTGAACTCTAGGCGCCGGACTTCGGATCTTCCACGCTTAGGTGACGAGCCTGCCGAATGGCCGGATGAAATGCAGCCATCTGCGACAGACGCACGTGCCGCCCACCACGGTGGGGGCCGAATCTGCATGCACATGGGCAAAACGCAGACTGGATGCGCAGGGCTAGTTTGAGCGCGCGAGCGCCGCGCCTTGTGCGGTGCCCTCGGCCTGCCTGGCTTCATTCTGGAGCCGTTGGTATTTCTCGAGGAGTTCTTCAGGGGTCTCGGGCCACAGGGGATCGATGGGTATGCACGCCACCGGACAGACGATCTGGCACTGGGGCGTATCAAAGTGCCCGACGCACTGCGTGCATCGGCCTGGGTCGATCTGGTAGATGAGGGGACCCATCGAGATGGCCGCATTGGGACACTCCGGCTCGCACACGTCGCAGTTGATGCACTCGTCGGTAATCAAGAGAGCCATGGCAGACCTCGGGCGCGCGTGGCGCCCCTTACTCGTTACCCACCTTGGCCTTCAGCCACTTCTCGACCGATGGGAATGTGAATTTGCTGACATCACCGCCGAGCTGCGCGATTTCCCTGACGATCGTGCCCGAGATGAACATGTACTGGTCCGAGGGCGTAAGGAACACCGTCTCGACATCGGGCAGCAGATAGCGGTTCATTCCGGCCATCTGGAACTCGTATTCGAAATCCGAGACGGCGCGCAGGCCACGCACGATCACGGTCGCATCCTGGGCGCGCACGAAATCCTTGAGCAGGCCCGAGAAGCCCTCGACCACGACATTGTCGTAGTGGGACAGCACCTCGCGCGCAATCGCCACGCGTTCGGTCAGTGTGAAGAAAGGACGCTTGTTACGGGAATCGGCCACGCCCACGACCAGCTTCTCATAGAGCTTCGAGGCGCGTCGCACCAGATCCTCGTGGCCGCGCGTCAGGGGATCGAATGTTCCCGGATAGACTGCAGTCAGCATGACGTACTCTCCCCTGGGACTGGCCCCATTCTATGCCGCAGCAGATGATAGAACACCTGTCCGGCTTTGTCTGCGCGTAACAGTTCCAGCCCCCAGGCGTGCGCCTGCTCGGGCCCAATGCGTGTCTCAGCTTCGATATAGAGCAGCCCGCTTGCGGCCAGCGCGCCCACCGCAGGCGCCAACGCGCGCTCGATCCAGCCACGGTGGAATGGGGGGTCGAGAAACACCAGATCGAAGCGCACATCAGAATCGGCCAGTCGTCGGGCCGTGGCCAGTGCGTCGCCCTGCAGAATCTCGATCTGCGTTGCCTTGAGCTTCGCCTGGACTGCGCGCAGCGCATCGACAGCAGCGGACTGGCTTTCGACCAGTACGACCCGCAGGGCACCGCGCGAGGCGGCCTCGAAGCCGAGGGCGCCGCTTCCGGCAAACAGGTCCAGCGCGCTTAGCCCCGCAAGCGAGCCACCACAAAAGTGACCCAGCCAGTTGAAGAGCGCCTCACGGACCCGATCCGGCGTCGGTCGAAGCCCCTCAAGGTTGGCGACGACCAGTGGCGTGCGCTTCCATTGACCACCGATGATGCGTACGGCGTGCCCGGCACTCGGTGACCGGCTGACCGGAGGTCGTCTGGAGGCCCGCTGCGAGAGAGGCATTCTGGGTCGGGGCAGCTGCTCGATCGGGGTTCCGCAGCAGAAAGTCGGGGGTGTTAATATCGTCGAGTGTAGCACCGCGCCCCTCCGACCCCGCCGGGACCGCGCTCAACGCCATGCTCAACTTCCGAAAAAAGTCCCCCGCCACGGCTCGCGAACCGGCGCAGACGCTGCAGAGCCCGCACTCTTCGGCCGCGGATCAAGCCGGCGAAGGCGCGCGCGACGGCGGATCGTGGTTCGAGCGGCTGCGCGAGGGCCTGCGCAAGACCGGCGCCGGCATCACCGGAGTCTTTACCGGCACCACAGTCGATGAGGCGGTCTTCGAAGACCTTGAGGACGCCCTCCTCATGGCCGACGCCGGAGTCGAGGCCACCACGCATCTCATGGCCGCACTTCGCGCCCGCGCCAAGCGCGAGCGCATCGAGACGCCACAAGCGCTCAAGGTCGCGCTGGGGGACATCCTGGTTGAATTGCTCGCGCCTCTTGAGCGTCATTTCGACCTGGACCGGCCGGCGCCGATCGTGACCATGATCACCGGCGTAAACGGCGCCGGCAAGACCACCAGCATCGGCAAGCTGGCCCGCTATTTCCAGGGGCGGGGCAAGACGGTACTGCTGGCGGCGGCCGATACGTTTCGAGCCGCCGCCCGCGAGCAGCTCGTCGTCTGGGGGGAACGCAACGGGGTGCACGTGGTGGCCCAGGATGGGGGGGATCCAGCAGCCGTCGCTTTTGATGCGGTGGCCTCGGCCCAGGCCCGGCGTTTCGGGGTGATGATGGCCGACACCGCCGGTCGCCTGCCAACCCAGCAGCACCTTATGGAAGAGCTGAAGAAAATCCGGCGCGTCATCGCCAAAGGGATGGCAGGCGCACCCCATGAAGTGTTGCTCGTGATCGACGGCAACACCGGGCAGAATGCGCTCGCCCAGGTGAAGGCCTTTGACGACGCGATCGGCTTAACCGGCCTTATCGTGACCAAGCTCGATGGCACCGCCAAAGGCGGTGTGCTGGCGGCCATCGCCCGCCAGCGCCCAGTGCCGGTGTATTTCATCGGCGTGGGCGAAGGCATCGACGATCTACAGCCCTTTGCTGCCCGGGAGTTTGTCTTGGCCCTGCTCGGCTAGGCGCCTTGGACGAGCTGCATGAGCAGCTTGGGCAATTGGGCAACTTCTGGCGCGACTGCAACCGCCCGGGGCTGGCCCTCGAGCAGTGCCGCGATAAGCCGCGTGACCACGCCTTCCTGAGGGAGGCTCACGCCAAAATGGACACAGACACCCTGCCTGAAGACGACGAGCGTCGGAAAGTTCTCCACCTCGATGTCGCCGGCGATCTCGCTGTCATCCTCGATGTCAAGCTGGACGAACGCCGCTTCGGGCCACCGGCGGGCGATGCGCTCGGTCACCGGCGAGAAGTCCCTGCAGGTGCCGCACCAGGCGGCACACAGGACCACGACGAGATCGGGCAAAGCCAGCCCCTGGGCCAGGTTCGCGATGGCGTCGGGAGCGGTCGAAAGAATACGGGACATCGTCGCGGCATTCTAACGCGGCCGCCTTCCCCCCTTGGTTAGTGACAGCCACCCACTTCTCCGGGGGCGCCGGCCACGGCCCGCCCGCGCAGGCTCTGCACCGCTGCGAGCACCCGCCCGGCCAGACGCTGGGAGGGGGGACTAGCCGTGTGTACTGCGACCGGAGCCTGGATCTCGAGCCGGCTGGGGCTGTCGCAGTCGAGCACCACGCGCCCGGTCGTGCGCAAGCGGTATTGGGCGCCTGGAAAGAGAAAAATATCCTCGGAGAGACCTTCCTCGGTGAGCCAGACCCGACCTTCAAGGACCCGGATCTGGGTTTCGGCCGCGCTCGCAATGGTGACAGGCTGACCCGCATCGAGGGTCAGATAAAGTGAAGGTAATTTGATCCGCATGGGGACCTCGCTCAAGTGAAAAGACAACTTCCTGTCTGGAAGGGTAGGGGCACAGGGATCACTTTACAAACGATTTGTTCAGGAATTATAATTTAGAAATTCTAATCTGATTGACGCGCGCTTGAAACTTCCGCCCCTCAACGCCGTGCGCGCCTTCGAGGCCGCCGCACGCCATGCGAGCTTTCGGCTTGCTGCGGCGGAGCTGTTTGTGACACCGGGTGCGGTCAGCCAGCAGATCCGGCTTCTCGAGGACCATCTTGGGGTGTCCCTGTTCGAACGCCTGCCCCGCGCGGTTCGCCTGACCCCGGCGGGCCAGGAGTTCTTTGCCGCGGCCACGCGCCACCTTCGGGGTATCGGACTGGCCGCTGAACGGCTCAAGCCGCGCGGCGAGACGGTGCTGTTGACGGTCGTGCCGACGTTCGCCTCGCGCTGGCTGATGCCGCGCCTGCCGCATTTCACGCAATTGCATCCCACCCTCCAGGTGCGCGTCGATGCCACCACCACGCTGATTGACTTCTCCCACGAGCAGTTCGACCTCGGCATCCGCTCAGGCACCGGGCACTATCCCGCGCTTGAAAGCCGCCTCCTCTTTAGCGAGACCGTGGTGCCCCTGTGCAGTCCGGCGTATCGGGCCTTGCATCGGCAAAGCGGCCGCGTGGAACTCGATTGGGCGCAGGTGCGGCTGCTCCATGAAAACCCGCCCGATGATTTCTGGCCGCAGTGGATCGCCGGCACCGGCGTCACCGAGATCGATGCTGACGCGGGCATGTACTTCAGTCACGGCCTGCTCGTCCTGTCGGCAGCCATCGAGGGTCAGGGCGTGGCCTTGCAGCCCCGCGAATTCGTCGAACGCGAGCTCGCAAGCGGCGCGCTGGTCATTGCCGACGAACGCGATATTGAAACGGGACGCGGCTTCTTCCTGGTGTGGCCGCGGCGCGAACTACGCCCTGGCGTGCAGCGTTTTCGTGACTGGGTCATCAACGAGATCGAAGCCAAGCCGGCTCTGGCACAATTGCCGACATTTGGCCAGCGCTCGCAGGGCGCGGCGGCCTCTGAGTCCGGCAGATCGTCCGCGACCCCAACTGCGAAATCTGCCTCGTGATCGAATTCAACCAGGTTCACAAGTCGTACGGCCCGCAGCAGGCCCTGGCCGGCGTGAGCTTTAAGGTCGAGGCCGGCGAGATGGTGTTCGTGGCCGGTCATTCAGGCGCAGGCAAGACCACCCTGCTGAAACTGATCGCCGCGATCGAGCGTCCAAGCATCGGCAGCGTGACCGTGCGCGGCCAAAATGTCGGGGCCCTGAAGGCTCGGGCGATTCCTTACCTGCGGCGCAATCTGGGTCTCATCTTCCAGGATCAAAAACTGCTCACGGACCGCAGCGTCTTTGCCAACGTGCTGCTGCCTCTGGTCGTGGTTGGCACGGCGCCGCGCGACGCGGCACGGCGCGCCCGCGCCGCGCTCGACAAGGTCGGGCTGCTCGACCGGGAAAAGGCCAGCCCGCTGGCGCTATCGGGCGGCGACCAGCAGCGGCTTGCGATCGCCCGCGCCATCGTCAATCGGCCGGCCATCGTCCTCGCCGACGAGCCGACGGCGAATCTGGATCGCCAGGCGGCACGCCGCATCATCGAGGTGCTGCGCGAGTTCAATCAGGTCGGCGTCACGATTCTCATTGCAACGCATGACGAACGGCTCTTTGACGGGCTCAATCCACGCCTGTTGCGGCTCGACGCCGGGCGGGTCAGCGCACAGGTGGCGCCAGACGGGACCAGTGCATGAGGACCTGGCTTGCCGAGCACCGCTTCGCGTTCCTGGAAGTCTTTGCGCGGCTGGGGCGCCAACCCCTCTCGGCGGTCCTGAACGTGCTGGTGGTCGGCGTCGCGCTCGCCCTGCCCTTGTTCGGCTATACGGTGCTGGCCGACTTGCAGCCCGTCACCGGCCGGCTGGCAAGTGATCCGGAGATCAGTGTCTTCATGACGCTCGCGGCAAGCCGTGCCGAGGCCGACGCGGTGGGGGATGCGCTGCGCCACATGTCGAGTGTCGTCGAGGTGCGGTTCGTGCCGCGCGAGATCGCGCTCGCTGAACTGCGCCAACGCCCCGGCATGGATGCGATCCTCTCGGCGCTGAACCAGAATCCTCTGCCTGACGCGTGGATCGTGCGTCTTGCTCCCCTTCCGGGCGCCTCGCCGCGGGATGTCGTCGGGCTGCAGGGTCAGCTCGCCGCCCAGATCGGGCAACTGCCCAAGGTTGAGCATGTCCAGATCGACTCCCAGTGGGTCGAGCGCATCGAAGCGTTCCTCGGTTTCCTGCGCTTGGGCCTTGCCATCCTGGCGGCGACCCTCGCACTGGCCGTGGTCGCGGTGATATTCAATACCGTCAGGCTGCAGGTCCTCACGCAACGGGAAGAGATCGAGGTCGCAAGCCTGTTCGGGGCGACGCGCCGGTTCATCCGCAGGCCGTTTTACTACGTCGGCGCGCTCGAGGGGGTGGTGGGAGGGTCGTTGTCGCTGGCCCTGGTCAGCCTGTCCCTGCTCCCTCTGAATCGGTCTTTGCTGGATTTTGCGCATCTGTACGGATCCGAGTTCCAGCTCGCCCCGCCTCCCCTGGTCGACTCCTTGGCATTTCTTGCGCTCGCCGCCCTGCTGGGCTGGTTCGCCGCCGTGCTGTCGGTCGGCCGTCACCTGAGTCAGCCGAGGACTTAGGCGCCGGCGGCGCGGTCCGGCCGCCACAGAGGTCCATTGGGCTATTGAAATCAGGCGCTTAGCCCCGAAGTTTGTACAGTACTTGCGATGCGGACGCCATGTGCGAAGGCTATCGTTACCATAGCGAAGATCAATTTAGCACTCTCGGGATCAGAGTGCTAAAATACTGTCCAAGGCTCCGGGAAAATCCGGTGCAATCAAGGAGATGGTGCTCATGGCAACTATCGCAACAAACAACGGTCTGGTGCCGCTTGGCGCCGGGCGCTCGAACCTGATGCTCGCAGTCGCCAATCCCGGCTCGCTGGGCACCATTGACGCCTATATTCAGGCGATCAACAAACTGCCACTGTTGACGGCCCAGCAGGAGGCCGATCTGGCCGCGCGCTACCGCGCTTCGGGCGATCTGGAGGCGGCAGGACAGCTGGTGCTATCCCATCTGCGGCTGGTGGTCGCGATTGCCCGCGGCTACCTCGGCTACGGTCTCGCCCATGCGGATCTGATCCAGGAGGGCAATGTCGGGCTGATGAAGGCCGTCAAGCGTTTCGATCCGGAGCGCGGCGTGCGCCTGGTCTCGTTCGCGATGCACTGGATCAAGGCTGAGATTCACGAATACATCCTGAAAAACTGGCGTCTCGTGAAGGTCGCGACCACGAAGGCCCAGCGCAAGCTGTTTTTCAACCTGCGCTCACACAAGAACGGCGCGCATACCTTCACTCCCGATGAAGTCGAGGCTCTGGCCAAGGAACTGAACGTCAAGCGCGAGGAAGTCATCGAGATGGAAACCCGCCTGACGGGGGGCGACATCGCCCTGGAAGGGCAGATCGAGGACGGTGAGGAGGAGTTCGCGCCGATCGCCTACCTGAAGGACGAGCACAACGAGCCCACCCAGGTCCTCGAGGCCCGCCAGCGCGACCGGCTCCAAAGTGATGGCATCGGGGCCGCGCTCGCGAAGCTCGACGCGCGCAGTCGCCGTATCATCGAAGCCCGCTGGCTCGCCGAGGACGACACCGCGAGCGTCACTCTGCACGAGCTCGCCGATGAGTTCGGCGTCTCGGCCGAACGCATCCGGCAGATCGAAGTCGCGGCGATGAAGAAGATGAAGACCGCTCTCGCGGCGTACCACTAGGATTGCGCGGTAATCCGGCTGTCGGCTAGGACAGCAGGATCTTCAGGTCGTGTTCGATCGACTCCGCGGGGGCCTCGTTGCGTACGAAAAGGCGCAGGTGTCCCTCCGGATCGAATACGAAACTGCCGGCGCTGTGATCCATCGTATAGGACGTAGGCGTCGGCCCGTCGACCTTCTGATAGAACACCTTGAACTCCTTGGCGGTGGCGGCGGTCGCCGCCGCGTCGCCATACAGACCCAGAAAACGCTTGTCGAAATGCGGAACGTAGCTCGCCAGCACCTGGGGCGTATCGCGTTCCGGATCGATCGTGATGAAGAGCACCTGGACCCTGTCGCCCAAGGGCCCCAGATCGTGCATCGCCCGGGCGAGATCCGAAAGCGTCGTGGGACAGACGTCCGGACACTGGGTGTACCCGAAAAAAACCACCACGGCCTTGCCCCGGAAATCCGTGAGCCTGCGCACGGTGCCATTCTGATCGGTAAGCGTGAAGTCGCGGCCGAAGTCGGCCCCGGTGATATCGAGGTTCTGAAATTCCGGCTTGCTGGCATGGCAGGCACACAGCATGACCATCAGGAGCAGGCCAAGGACCCGGCAAGCCCGGCCCCACACTGAGCGACTCACGGCAGGTCATCCTCCACGGATACCCGCGACCCTGGCCGCACCCCGGCGCCGGTCCTAGAGCGAGCCGGGCGCAAGATAGTGATCGACGAGGAGCGCGGCGAACAGCAGCGCGAGATACACGATCGAGTAGCGGAAGGTTTGCCTCGCCACGAGATCCGTGTAGCGCTTCCATACCTTCCAGGCGAGCCCGAGGAAGCCCGCTCCGAGAACCAGGGCGCATGCCAGGTAAAACACCCCGCTCATGTGGATTGCGAACGGCAGCAGCGTCGTGGCGACCAGGGCGATCGTGTAGAGAAAGATCTGCAAACGCGTATGCGCTGCACCATGGGTGAGCGGCAGCATCGGCAGTCCCGAGCGGGCAAAGTCCTCGGAGCGGTAGAGAGCCAGGGCCCAGAAGTGCGGTGGCGTCCAGACGAAGATCATGAGGACGAGGAGCCAGGCCTGTGCCGGTACGGTGTTCGAGATGGCCGCCCATCCCAGGGCGGGGGGCATTGCGCCGGCCGCGCCGCCGATCACGATGTTCTGGGGTGTCGCGGGCTTCAGGACGATGGTGTAGAGGATCGCGTAGCCCACGAAAGTCCCAAAGGTCAGCCACATGGTGAGCGGGTTGACCCAGTTGAACAGGATCCACATGCCCACACCGCCGATGACCCCGGAGAAGGCGAGCGTCTCGGTGACCGAGACCTCGCCGCGCGGCATCGGACGGCGTGCGGTGCGCGCCATGCGCGCATCGATTTCGCGCTCGACCAGGCAATTGATGGCAAAGGCCGAACCCGCCAGCAGCCAGATGCCGGCCGTGGCGGCCAGTAGCAGACTCCAGGCAGGCAATCCGACGGGTGTGGCGAGGAACATGCCGATCACTGCGCAAAACACGGCGAGCTGGGTCACGCGCGGCTTCGTCAGCGCGTAATAGCCCGAGAGCTTTTGCGACAGGGGGGCAGAGAGGATGGCCTGCATGGAATCAGGTTGCGGCGAACTGGCGCGCCTGCATGGGAAAACGCGGCCGAAACGAGGCTTGCGCAAGCCTGTAATTTACCATGACTAGCAGCATCACAAGGGCGGCGGCGCCGCCATTGTGCAGGACTGCGATGGCAAGCGGCCAGCGCAGCAACACGTTGCCGAGCCCGGTGGCCAGTTGCAGGCCGAGGAGGCCAAGGAGCGCCTGGGCGCAGCGGCGTGCTCCCTGCGTACGCCACAAGAGCCCTGCAAGGGTGAGCAGGACGCCGGTGACGATGAGCGCGCAGCCGCGGTGCACCCAGTGGATGGCGACCAGGGCCTCGGGGGAGATGAAGCCCTCGCCACCACTTCGCCCGAGCTGGCGCCAGAGTTCGAAACCCGCGGCGAGATCCATCTCGGGGATCCAGCGCCCGCGGCACAGCGGAAAATCAGGACAGGCCAGGACGGCGTAGTTGGTGCTGACCCAACCGCCCAGCGCAATCTGAGCGGCCAGCAGCACAAGGGCTGCGAGACCGACGATCCGGACGCCCGCTCCGGTCTCCCAAACCGGCCCCTGTGGGCGCGAGCCCTCGAAGCGCAGCGCATGCCAGGTCAAAAGAGCAAGGAGGCCCAAGCCGAGCAGCAGATGGGTCGTGACCACGATGGGCTGCAGACGCTGTGTCACGGTCCAGGCACCGAATGCCCCCTGCACGCAGACCAGACCGAGCGCCGCGCTCGCGAGCCGGGGCGAGCGTCCCGGGCGTCGCCGCTGCCACCAACTGGCCAGCATCATGAGCACGATCAGCACGCCCACCGCCAGTGCGAGGAAGCGGTGGATCATCTCGATCCAGGCCTTCTCGAGCGTGACCGGGCCTCCTGGCATGGCCGACTGCGCCGCAGCGATCGCGGCCGCCGCGGAGAGAGGACTGGACTTCGCAAAGCATCCTGGCCAGTCAGGACAGCCGAGACCCGAGTCGGTGAGTCGTGTAAACCCGCCGAACACCACCAGATCAAAAGTGAAAAATACCGTGACCCAGGCGAGCCTGCCGAGCGGATCGCTGCCGCGCCTGGCCCAAACCAATGCCAGGGGAATCAGCGCAACCAGAAGGCCCCGCCCCAGAAGCAGGATCCATTCACTGACGTCCATCATGTCCTCGCGCGCGCCTAGCCGATGCTCGACGCGGCTAGCAGTTTGGCCAGATCCTTCTTGGTGCGACTCGGATCGGCATGCTTCGGAAAACGCAGCATCAGGTTGCCGAGCGGATCGACGATGAAAATGTGCTCCGTGATCGAGCCGCCCGTCTCCGTCGGCAACCAGGCGCGCAGCTCTTCGGGATCGGCGCGCAACATGATTGTGCCGTCGTAGGCCCGCATCACCACCGTCGACAGCGGTTCCTGGTCCGGGACCAGCCACACCGTTTCGACGCGCTCGCGCTCCTTGCCTGTCGTGAGCCGCACCTGGCGCATGTGATAAAGCTTCTCGGCGCAGGACTCCGGGCAGGCCCCGCCATCGACCATGAGCATGAGCCATTTGCCCTTCAGGAGGCCGACGTCGAAAGGTCGCCCATCGAGATGCTTGAGCGTCAGGGGTGGCAGGGGACGCTGCGGTTCGATCAGCTCGCCATAGTTGCTGCGCGCCTCGGGCCGGACAAAGTAGTAGGTGTAGTACGACGCGAGCACCGGGGCCGCGCAGATGAGCACGATGAGATACAGCTTCCAGCGCCCGCGACGGCGCTCGACAATCCATTCAGGGCTGGGTGGAGCGGGCGCTGCGGGCATTGCGGAATCCATAGAAGAGTGAAAGGGCGAGGATGGCGGCGCTCATCGCGTACCACTGGAAAGCATACCCCCGGTTACGCTCGATCTGCTTCTCGAAGACATTGCCGCGATCCGGCCAGCTGCGCAGGAGACCGTCCGTCGCCGCGCTGTCTTCGCGGACGATGCAGGCAAGCGGCGCAAACCCGCTGGCCCGAGCAAATGCCGCGTAGTCGAAATTCTCCCAGATCGTGCCGGTCTTCAGCTCGCCCGCCGGGGCGAGTTCGAGGAAGCGGTCCTCGTCCGCCAGCACCAGCCCCTCGACCACAACCGGCCCTGGAGGTGTCTGGTAGGGCGCGATGCGGGTGCGTTCCATGGGATCCCGCGGCAGCCAGCCGCGGTTGACCACGAGCACACTACCATCGGCCAGTCTGAGCGGCATGAGGACGTAGAAACCGGCCCGTCCGAGGTTTGGACGGTTGTCCAGGTAGACGACGGCCCGGGGCTCCCAGATGCCCTCGGCCCGGATGCGGTGCCAGATCAGCCGGGCCGGATCGCTCACACGGCCGGACAGCACCTCCGGGGCATCCTGCAGCGCCAGGACGATGCGCTCCTGCAACACGGTGCGCCGTTCGGCCTTGTGCCGTTGCCAGTTGCCGAGCATCAGGGTTGCAATGAGCCCGACCAGCGCCGCGGCGACAATCACGGGGCGCATTCGGAAATGGGTCATGTGTGATAATCAGCGATGCCATACATCATTGCGCTAGCCTTCGTCCTCATCATCGGCAGCCTGGCCTTGGCCTTGGTTTTCCTGATGAAAGACAAGGGCCGGACCAACCGCACGGTCACCATGCTCGCCGTACGGGTCGGTCTGTCGATCACCCTCTTCCTCGTGATCCTTGGAGCCTACAAGCTCGGCTGGATCACACCGAACGGAATCAGCTAGGCCCGCGCGTGCCCTCGGATTAGCCTCGGGCCCAGGCCGTCAGAGCCAGTAGACCACGACATAAAGCCCCAGCCAGACCACGTCGACAAAGTGCCAATACCAGCTCGCGCCCTCGAAGCCGAAGTGCTGCTCCGGGGTGAAATCTCCGCGCATGATGCGCACCAGCATCACGGCCAGCATGATGGCTCCGACGGTGACGTGGAAGCCATGAAAACCCGTCAGCATGAAGAAGGTCGAGCCGTAGATCCCGGAGGTCAGCTTCAGGTTCAGCTCGCTATATGCTGCGTGATACTCGGTGATCTGCAGGCACAGAAAGGCGACGCCTAACAGGACCGTGGCCGCCAGCCAGAATGCGGTCTTGCCGCGCTGGCCACTGCGCAGCATGTGGTGCGCGATGGTGATCGTGACCCCGGAGGTCAGGAGCAGGGCGGTATTGATCGTCGGGACCGGAAACGGGGCCATCTTCTGGAAGGCCTCGACGGTGTGGTCGGGTCCCATGTTGGGCCAGTGGGCGGAGAAGCCTGGCCACAGGAACTTGTGGTCAAGGTCCGCCATCCAGGGCATCGAAATCACGCGCGCGTAGAACAGCGCCCCGAAGAAGGCTGCAAAGAGCATGATCTCCGAAAATATGAACCAGCTCATGCTCCAGCGAAACGACGCATCGATCTTGGTGTTGTAGCGGCCACCCTCGGATTCAGCGATTGCATCGCCAAACCAGTTGAACAGGACCAGCAGCACGCCGGCGATGCCGGCCAGGTTCAGATACGGCCCCCAGGGCACTTCATTGACCCATGCGGCGGCGCCGACCATCGTGGCGAGCATGGACGCGCCCAAAAGGATCGGCCAGCGCGATGGATCCGGAACAAAATAATAGGGATCGCTCTTCGTATCAGTACTCATCTCTCTCTCCAGAACAGCACTTGAACAGGGCCTCACCGAGCGCCACGCGACGCGCCCCCTATTTTACGACCTGCCGCACGATGAAGATCAGCACCGCGACAAACGCTGCAGCAGCCAGCACGGCGGCGATGATGACGTGGATCGGATTGAGCTCGGCGGCATCACGCTCGTAGTCACTTTGCTTGCGGATCCCGATAAACGACCACAGGACGGCCTTCAGAGTCCTCAGGAACGAAGCCTTCGGCGGCGTCGTTGGGGTGTCCTCCTCCATGGCCTGCTCCTAGCCGCCCGGTGAGGCAAGCGGCAGGACCGGGTGGACGGCCTGCCCCGCGCCGACCTCGAAGAAGGTGTAGGAGAGCGTGATCGTCTTGACGTCCTTCGGCAGCTTGGGATCCACGACGAAAACCACCGGGAATTCGCGGGTCTCGCGCGCCCCCAGGGTCTGCTGCTTGAAGCAGAAGCACTCGAGCTTGCGGAAGTACGGCGTGGCCTGCATCGGTGCGTAGCTCGGGATCGCCTGGGCCTGCATCTCCCGGTCCTGATTGTTGGTGATCGAGTAGGTCATCGTCGACAGTTCGCCCGGATGGATCTCGAGGCTGTTGCGGCGCGGCTTGAACCCCCAGGGCCCCCGCGCATTGGCATCGAATTCCACCGTGATGGTGCGGCTCACATCGACCTGGGTGTTCTTCGCAAACCGCGCGGCATCCGGGTCGATGGGAGTGAGAACGTTCAGGCCCGTCACTTCGCAGAGCTTCTTGTAGAGCGGGACCATGCTGTAGCCGAAGCCGAACATGAGCGCCGTGATGAAAAGCAGCTTGCCCATCATGCCGAGGTTCAGGCGACCGAGGAGGTCGCGGTCGCTCTTCTCGCCAGGGCGCGGGTCGCTCATCTCAGCCGATCAGAATTTTCTTGACGATCACGGCGCAGAAAAAAGCCACTGCGACGGCTCCAAGCAACAGTCCCAGACGCAGGTTGCTCGGGCGTTCGCGCTTGGGATCGGAAGGTTTCATGTTGGTCACCGCAATGCCCACGGCGCCCCCGCGGAGGCACCCTGGGCTTAACTGACGAGGGGAGGCGTCTCGAACGTGTGGAACGGTGCCGGGCTGGGCACGGTCCACTCCAGCCCCTCCGCCCCTTCCCAGGGCTTGGCGCCGGCGGCCTCACCCCCCCTTATGGTCGGTATGACCACGAAGAAAAGAAAGTAGACCTGGCTAAAGCCAAAAAGGAAGGCCCCGATGGTTGCGACCTGGTGGAAATCGGTGAACTGCATCGGATAGTCGGCATACCGGCGCGGCATCCCCGCCAGACCGAGGAAGTGCATGGGAAAGAACGTCACGTTAAACCAGATGAGCGAATTCCAGAAGTGGAACTTGCCGCGCGCTTCGCTGTACATGTGCCCGGTCCACTTGGGCACCCAGTAGTAGAAGCCTGCGAAGATCGCGAACAGCGATCCGGCCACGAGGACGTAATGAAAGTGGGCCACCACGTAGTAGGTGTCCTGCAGCTGGATGTCGATCGGCGTGACGGCGAGGATCAGCCCCGTGAAGCCGCCCATCGTGAAGACGAACAGGAAGCCGACCGCGAAGAGCATCGGCGTCTCGAAGGAGAGCGAGCCGCGCCACATGGTCGCGACCCAGTTGAACACCTTCACACCGGTCGGCACCGCGATGAGCATCGTCGCGTACATGAAAAACAGCTGCCCCGTGACCGGCATCCCGGTGGTGAACATGTGATGCGCCCAGACGATGAACGACAGAATGGCGATCGAGGAGGTCGCGTAGACCATCGACGCGTAACCAAACAGCGGCTTGCGCGCGAAGGTCGGAATGACCTGGGAGACGATGCCAAAGGCGGGCAGGATCATGATGTAGACCTCGGGATGCCCGAAGAACCAGAAGATGTGCTGGTACATGACGGGGTCCCCGCCCCCTGCAGCATTGAAGAACGAGGTCCCGAAATGGCGATCGGTCAGGATCATGGTGATGGCCCCGGCCAGCACCGGCATCACGGCGATCAGCAGGTAGGCCGTGATGAGCCAGGTCCACACGAACATCGGCATCTTCATGAGGGTCATGCCGGGCGCACGCATGTTCAGGATGGTGACGATGATGTTGATCGAACCCATGATCGATGAGGCACCCATGATATGGATGGCGAAGATCGCGAGGTCCATGCCCGGGCCCATCTGCACGGACAGCGGGGCATACAGCGTCCAGCCCGCGCTCGTCGCGCCGCCCGGCACGAAGAACGAGGCGGTCAGCAGGATCGCCGCGGGCGGCAGGAGCCAGAAACTCAGATTGTTCATGCGCGCGAACGCCATGTCGGGCGCGCCGATCATGAGCGGAATCTGCCAGTTCGCAAAGCCCACGAAGGCCGGCATGATCGCCCCGAACACCATGATGAGACCGTGCATGGTGGTGAACTGGTTGAACAGTTCCGGGTTGACGATCTGCAGGCCCGGCTGGAACAGCTCGGTACGCAGGGCGAGGGCGAGCACACCACCTTCCATCAGCATCGCCAGCGAGAAGAACAGGTAGAGCGTGCCGATGTCCTTGTGGTTGGTCGCAAACAGCCAGCGCCTGAGGCCTTGAGGATGGCCGTGGTCGTGGTCGTGGGCATGACCCGCGTCATCGAGGTGGTCGATCGCAGTACTGCTCATGATGATCTCCTGATTCCGGTACGACAAAAAGGTTGACTCTTAACCATTGCGGGCCGCTTTGATCTCGGCCGGCTGGACCACCTCGCCCGTATGGTTACCCCAGCTGTTGCGCGTATAGGTGATGACGGCCGCCAGCTCGACATCGGTGAGCTGCTTCCAGGACGGCATCTTGTTGTTCTGGCCGGCGAGGAGCACGTGGATCTGGGCGGCTTTCGGACCGTTCACCACCGTGTCGCCGTCCAGCGAAGGGAATGCACCGGGGACACCCCGGCCGTTGGCCTGGTGGCAGGCGGCACAGTTGCCGTAGACCTTCTGGCCACGCGCCATCAGTTCCGGCAGCGTCCAGGTCTTGCTCGGATCATCGAGGGCAGCAACCGCGGCCTGTTTCTGGCCGGCAACCCACTTGCTGTAGTCCTCGGCTGAGACAACCCTGACGACGATCGGCATGTATGCATGTTCCTTGCCGCACAGTTCCTGGCACTCGCCCCGGTAGACGCCGGGGATCTCGGCCTTGAACCACGTATCGCGCACGAATCCCGGGATGGCGTCCTGCTTGACGCCGAACTGGGGCACGGCCCAGGCATGGATGACATCATTGGCGGTCGTGATGATGCGGATTTTCTTGTTGACCGGCACGACGACGGGATTATCAACCTCGAGCAGGTAGTCGTTGCTGGTGGGAATCCCCTTCTCGCCCAGTTCGGGATCGCCGATCTGGCCGCGCGATGTGGACATGTTCGACAGGAACGAAATCCCTTCGCCCTCGCCCTTCAGATAGTCGTAACCCCACTTCCACTGGGACCCCGTGGCTTTGATGGTGATGTCGGAATTGGTCGTGTCCTTCATCGCGATGACCGTCTTGGTCGCGGGCAGCGCCATCAGAATCACGATCACGAAGGGCACGACCGTCCAGATGATCTCGACAGTCGTGCTCTCGTGCCAGGTCGCTGCCTGGTAGCCGCGCGACTTGCGATGCATGATGACCGAGTAGAACATTGCCGAGAACACGCCGAGGAAGATGACCAGGCACAGGATCATCATGGCGTTGTGCAGGTCGTAGATGTCCCTTGAGATCTGCGTCACACCGACCGGCAGGTTCAGCTGATTGACCTTCGGGCCGCCTTCACTGTCACCGACCCCGGCGAACGCTTGCGAGGTGACGCCCGCGACAGCGGCGAGCGCGAGAGCGCGGCCGAGGGCGCGCAGCACGGATTTGGCGAAATTCATAATGTCCTCAGATACCGAATCAAACCATCGACTGCGCGCGCGCTTCATGGAGCCAGAGCGCGCCTTAGTTCCTGCGCAAACCGCCTGCGACCCGCATCATCAAGGTGGCGTCCCACAGCGACCCGAAGCCCCTGGTCGCGCAGGTACACCGCGCTCCGAGACCCTGACTCGGTCACGACCTGCACCCAGTACGGATTGAGTCGGGTCACCGTCCTGCGACCGGCGTCCACGGTCTCGACCGTCAGTCCGCAATCGTTCAGAACGACCCTCTCGTGATCCAGCGCATGCCGCCCGTAGATCACGAGCGCGGCTCCAAGCGCAATCATTTCGAGGCCCGAGAATGGCAGCACCATCCAGGCACCGAGCAGGGCAAACACCGAACCGATCAAGAGGGACACGAAAACCAGGGTGAGATAGAACACGCCCAGCTGGAGCGGGGACAGGGCGCAATTGCGCTTGAGCAGCCACTCGCGCGCGACGGTTCGGGCGACGTCGCCACGACCAATATTCTGATGAGCCTCAAACATAGCTGCGCTGCTCCGGTGCTTACCGGTACCGTACCAAGCACGCGAAGCATTATGCCGCGCCGCCGAATTATAGGGGAAAGCCCGCATGCCGATCAAGCGACGAGCGGGCCACCCATGCAGCCGGATTGACTCGGAAGGACGCTCTGCCGACGCAGAAGCGGCCCTGGAAGTGGCCGATCCAGCACACACGTCCGGCGCGCCCTCAGCCCGCGCGGGGCGGCGCCATCCGGCGCAACGGTGCGGTGCCATCAGAGACCGGCCGGGGCGCACCCTTCCACGCGTGTCCGTAGACGACCTCGAACGTCAGTCGCAGCCGGCCGTCGGGATCCCCCTGCGCGCGCAACGCATCCGAGAGCCGTGCGGCAGCACCGCGCCCGAGGAGTCCGCGCCGCCTGAGCGCCAGCGGGTTGCCGCCCAGGGCACGCACGTCGTCCCAGAGCTTGGCCTCGCTGGCGTAGGTCAGGGTGATGGTTTCCATGTCCACGACCGGCGTCACAAACCCCGCCTCCACCAGCATGTCGCCATAGTCGTGCATGTCGGTGAAATCGATGACATGGGGCGCCGCGTCGATCGCGCGAAACGCACTGCGGACCTCGCGTAGCGTGTCTGGCCCGAAGGCGCTGAACATGACAAGACCGCCCACCGCCAGGGCGCCGCGCCATGCGGGAAAGACCTCGTGGGGTCGGGGGTGCCAGTGCAAGGCAAGATTGGACCATATCAGCTGGAGCGTTCCCGGACGAAAAGGCAGCCGGTCGAGGTCCGCTAAGACCCGCAGCTCGCCACGCCTTGGGCCCAGCCACTGCCGCACGCGCGCGAGCGCGCCGCCCACCCCCGGCGACTGGGCGCCTGACGCCGGCATGGCCAGGTGGACCGCAGTGAGTCGCGCGGCTGGAAAGCGCTCGCTAAGCGTCCTGCCCACGGATCCCGGATGGCTATGCGCGTCCACCACCTCGCGGGGTTCGAGACGGATATAGTCGAGCCGGCCCGCCATGCGGCGCGCGACTTCCCCGGCAATGAAGGAGCCCGGGCGCGGGCGCCCGCCAAACAGGCGGCGCACCTCTACATCCCCGAACGCGCTCTGCGCCGTGTTCAAGGGCGGCACCCAGAGCCCACCTGGCCGCGCGCCTGCCCGTACCGGCGCAGCATGCCATACCCCCCTGGCGCGACCGCCGCCGGGTTACCATCGGGTGCGCGCCCCAACACCGCGCAAGCCCCCGCCGCCTTGCAGGATCCTGCGCGCTCATGTTCAACATCGTATTGGTCGCCCCGGAGATCCCGCCCAACACCGGCAACATCATCCGGCTGGCAGCCAACACCGGCGCCAGGCTGCATCTCGTCGAGCCACTCGGATTTCCGCTGGACGACGCAAAGCTGCGCCGCGCCGGTCTCGATTACCACGAGTACGCGAGCGTGGAGGTGCACGCGTCGTATGCGGCTTTCATCGCCAGCGAGCGACCCGCGCCAGGCCGTATGTTTGCCTTCACGACGCGCGGCGAGACGCCCTTCGGCATGGCGCGCTTTCTCGGAGGCGACTGGTTCGTGTTCGGCTCGGAGACCCGGGGGCTCGAGCCCGCCGTGCGCGAGACCTTTGCCGCCACGCAGCGCGTGCGCCTGCCGATGCGCGCCGCAAGCCGCAGCCTGAATCTCTCGAACGCGGTCGCGGTGGTGGTCTTTGAAGCCTGGCGCCAGAACGGCTACACCGGTGGCAGCTAGCTCTTGCCTCATTCTGCGCGCGGCGAGCGGGCGAGCAGGAGACCGACGGCCGCGCGCGGCGCTAGACCCTCGAAAAGGATGCCGCAGACCACCTCGGTGATCGGCATGTCCACCCCATGCAGCGCGGCCAGCGCGCGCACGCTGCGCGCACAGCGAACGCCTTCGGCGACGTGGCCGATCTGACCCACGGCTTCGGCGAGCCCTGCGCCCTGGCCGAGGGCGAATCCGACCTGGCGGTTGCGCGACAACGCGCCGGTGGCGGTCAGGATCAGGTCGCCCACACCAGTCAGTCCCATCAGCGTTTCGGGGCGCCCGCCCAACGCCTCGCCCAGGCGCATCATCTCGGCCAAGCCCCGGGTGATGAGAGCCGCCCGCGC
This sequence comes from Burkholderiales bacterium, assembly GCA_003136595.1. Taxonomy (GTDB): domain Bacteria; phylum Pseudomonadota; class Gammaproteobacteria; order Burkholderiales; family Burkholderiaceae_D; genus BOG-994. The sequence goes on along the minus strand of PLEY01000126.1, from coordinate 3,141 downwards.
ATTGAGGCCCAGATCGAGCCCGTCGGCGACGCCCGTGGCGATGGCCAGAACATTCTTGACGGCCCCCCCGACCTCGACCCCGGTCACATCCGCGCTGGCGTAGACGCGCACGGCCCCGCCGTGGAAAGCAGCCACGACCTTGTCCTGCAGGCGCGGCGCGCGCGCCGCCGCGGTGAGCGCGGTCGGCCGGCCCTGGGCGACTTCGAGCGCGAAACTCGGGCCCGACAGCACGGCGCCCTCGGCCCCGGGCAGGACGGCCTCGACGACCGCGTGCGGCAGCAGATTGGTCTCTTCTTCAAAGCCCTTGCAGACCCACACCAGATCAGGGCACCCGCCAGACGCGAGGGCAAGACAGCTCGCACGCAGTCCTGCGATCGGGGTGGCGATGACCGCGAGCTCGGCCCTGGCGTCTGGCAGGCTTGCCAGCGGGGCGAAGGACAGCGAGGGTGGCAGGGGCACGCCCGCCAGATAGCGGCGATTCTCGCGCTCAGTGCGCAGGCGGTCGACCGAGGCGGGGTCGCGCGCGTACAAGGTCACGTCATGCTGGTGGGCCGCGACGCTGGCCAGCGCGGTCCCCCAGGCACCCGCACCCACGATGGCGATGCGCATCGTCGGCTAGCCAGGCGCGGGCCCGGGCGTGTTCACGTGCCCCAGAGATCGGCGAGCCGCACCCATCCACTCTGCCCGTCGCGATGCCGGACATGGGCAAAGCCGTTCGAGGGTGGGTCGAGCAGTTCGAGCAGCACGCCGGGCTGGACGCGAAACAGCACGGGCGCGGATTCATCAGCCGCTGTGTGGACGGCCGCAAGCGCGGTGGCGATGAGCGTACGCTTGTCGGACAGGGCCTTCTTCTCGATCCAGGAGAGCTCGCCGGACTGATCGCGCACCCGCACCCAGTCAGGTTGGGCGACGACGATCTCGAGCGGCATACCACGGGGCGCCACGGCAAGCTTGCGCCCGCGCGTGGTCGGGGCATCGTAGAGGATCGCGGGGTCGGGACCGATCGATTTGTACTCGGTCGCGCACACCGGCCCGGGCGCAGCCCCACACAGGACGAGGAGGCACGACGCCCCCCACCCAGCCGATCGACGCAGGTGCCTGCCCACGGGGATCACTGCACCGGCAGACCGTTTGCGCCGACCAGCCCCGCACCCTGCGCCGGCTGGGTCGCCTGCGCCTTGCGTTGCTGGTAGAACGCCTCGAAATTGATCTCGGCGAGGTGGATGGGCGGGAATCCGGCGCGCGTCACCATGTCGGCGACGTTCGAGCGCAAATACGGATAGATGATGTTCGGACAGACCACGCCGATGAGCGGCTCGAACTGGTCATCCGGGACACCACGAATCTCGAAGATGCCGGCCTGCTTGACCTCGACCAGGAAGGCGACCAGGTCCTTCATGCGCGTGGTCAGCGTGACGGTGACGCTGACCTCGTAGATGCCCTCGGCCACCGATTCGCTGGCGACATCGAGCTGGACCTCGACGGCCGGATTTTCTGATTCGAGGAAGATACGCGGCGCATTGGGAATCTCGAGGGATGCGTCCTTCATGTAGACGCGCTGAATGTTGAAGAGGGGTTGCTGGGGTTCAGCCATGGCTTGCCTTCAAAAGTGAAACATTGCGGGGGACGCGGGGCGCGCACCCGTTCGTTTGGAGCTAGCCCGCAGCCAGGAGGGGGTCGAGCGCACCTTTGCGCTCGAGTGCGGCGAGGTCGTCATAGCCACCGACATGGTGTTCCCCGATGTAGATCTGCGGCACGGTCCGCCGACCCGTCTTGGCCATCATCTCGGCACGCTGCTCGGGCTCCAGGTCGACCCTGATCTTGTTGATGGCGGCAACGCCCTTGGCGCGCAGGAGCCGCTCGGCCATGGTACAGAATGGGCAGACCCCCGTCGCATACATGGTCACCACCGCCGTCATACCTTCTCCTTCTTGCCGCTCGGGGTCACACTGTCCTTCTGCCCTCCCTTGACCAAGGGCAGGCCGGCCTCGCGCCAGGCATTCACGCCACCTGTGAGATTGTAAACCTCCGTAAATCCGCCCGCAGTGAATTCGGCAACGGCGCGGCCCGAGCGCTGGCCGGCAGAACAGATCAGGATCAGCGGCCGGGACTTAAAACGCGCGAGTTCCACGAGCCGCTCCGGGACGGTCTCGGCCGGCATGTTCCTCGCGCCGGTCACCGTCCCGGCCGCGAACTCGGCAGGATCTCTCAGGTCCACCACGATGGCGTTCTTGGAATTGATGAGCTGGGTGGTCTGCAGGGTGGACAGGCCACGCGAGCCCGAACGGCCCGAGAGACTCGACCAGATGAGCAGGGCGCCGCTGGCGAGTGCCGCGGTCGCGAACATCAGGGTGGTGGGTTGCAGGATGAATTTCACGGGCGTCAGCCAAAATGGCTGCCAGAGTAGAGCGTTGGCCATCGGAACCGCACGCCGGGGCGGTGGTTTCCACAAGGCCCCCGGCGCCCTGGCAGAAATCCCCCTCGAGCGCGGTTGCGCACAAGCAGGGCATTATAAAATAGAACGGCTAAGACGCTGCCGCACCGGTCGCGCCCGAGAGACGTCACGCCTCCGAACCAACAACAGGGTAGCAATGCCATGTACAAGCTTGTGCTGATTCGCCACGGCGAATCGACGTGGAACCAGGAGAACCGCTTCACCGGCTGGACCGATGTCGACCTCACCGCCCGTGGCGAGGAGGAGGCGCGTGCGGCGGGGCGCCTGTTGCGCGCCGAGGGTTATGACTTCGATGTCGCCTTCACTTCCGTGCTCAAACGCGCCATTCGCACCCTCTGGCTGGTCCAAGACGAGATGGATCGGATGTGGATCCCGGTGCACAACACCTGGCGTCTGAATGAGCGCCACTACGGTGCGCTGCAGGGCCTGAACAAGGCCGAGACGGCGCAGCGCTTTGGCGAGCAGCAAGTCCTGATCTGGCGGCGCAGTTATGACACGCCGCCCGACCCCCTGGAGGCCGACGATCCCCGCGCGAGCTTCCAGGACCCCCGCTATGCCGCCCTCGAGCCCGAACAGATTCCGCTCACCGAGTGTCTGAAGGATACCGTCGCTCGGGTCCTGCCAGTCTGGCATGAGCTGATCGCGCCCGCAATCAGGCGCGGGCAGCGCGTGCTCATCGCGGCCCA
>PLEY01000175.1 GCA_003136595.1 Burkholderiales bacterium | reverse complement strand
GGTCTTTGGCCAAGAATGCCGATGTCGCGCAGCCATTGCTTGACGCCCGCAGGGTGCCAGCGCGTGCCATTGCCGGTGACGAGCACCTGATGGCGCTCACCGCTCGCCGGCTGCGTCTTGCAGGTCGAGCCGAACTCCCTGACCGCCTGCTCGAGTGTCGCGCAGTTCGCAGCGTTTGCCGTGCAGTAGCGGATCGGCTGGTGGTTNNCCAATGCGCATGCCCTGTTTCAGGTCCTTGACGCGCGCCCAGCCACCATCGGCGAGGAGCCGGTGCTCACCGGTCGCCCGGATCGAGCGACCGCTCGCCATGGACACCCGGAACACCGGCCGCACACCCACCCGCCAGACACGGTCGGAATGCGCAGCGACGATCCCGCCCGCCGGGGTCACGGCCCAGACCCTGGGTTCACTGCCCACCAGCTCGCGGATCGGCACGCGCCGCCCGTCGGTCAGATTGACGAGCGTGTCGCCCGTCACGCACTCGCGCAGATCGCTCATCACCGGTCGCTTGTTCGGGCGCTGCTCGAGACTGCGATTGAGCTGGGAGAGCGCGATGACCGGCACGTTGAGNNAATTCCTTGGCGAGCGCCTTGAGGCCGCGCGAGATCTCCGAGATCTCCGTCGCGCGATTCTCGCCGGCGCGACTCGAGGACATCAGCTGCAGATAATCGATGATGATGAGCCCGAGCTTGCCGCACTGGCGCGACAGCCGTCGTGCGCGCGCGCGCAACTCCAGGCTGTTCAAGGCCGGCGTCTCGTCGATGTAGAGCTGCGCATCCTGCATCTTCTGGATCGCATGGGTCAGGCGTGGCCAGTCGTCGTCGGCAAGACGACCGGTGCGCACCTTGTGCTGGTCGAGGCGCCCGACGGAACCGAGCATGCGCATGGCGAGCTGGCTGCCCCCCATCTCCATTGAGAACACCGCCACCGGCAGGCCGTGTTCGATCGCGACGAATTCACCGATGTTCAGGGCGAAGGAGGTCTTGCCCATCGAGGGTCGGCCGGCGACGATGATGAGATCACCAGGCTGAAGACCCGACGTCTTGGTATCGAGATCCGCGAAGCCGGTTGGCACGCCGGTGATGTCGTTCGGGTTGTCGCGATGATAGAGCTCGTCGATGCGCTCGACGACCTGCGTTAGCAACGGCTGGATCTCGACGAATCCCTGCGAGCCGCGCGCACCCTCCTCGGCGATCGCAAACACCTTGGACTCGGCCTCGTCAAGGAGCGTGCTGGTCTCCTTACCCTGCGTGTTGAAGGCCGACTCGGCGATCTCATCGGTCACCGACACGAGACGGCGCAGCACCGAGCGGTCCCGCACGATCTCCGCATAGCGCCGGATGTTGGCCGCAGACGGCGTGCTTTGCGCGAGATCATTCAGGTAGGGCAGGCCGCCCACCTCGTCGGCCTTGCCCGCACCGGAGAGCGATTCGAAGACCGTGATGACATCGGCGGGGTGGGAGCGCTCGATGAGCCGCTGGATATGCTGATAGATGAGGCGGTGATCGTACCGGTAGAAGTCCTCTTCGCGCAGGAAGTCAGCGATCTTGTCGAACGCATGGTTATCAAGCAGCAGGCCGCCCAGGACAGACTGTTCCGCCTCGATCGAGTGAGGTGGAACGCGCAGCGCATCGAGTTCGGCGTCGCGGTTGACGCCGCGCTCGTTGCGAAGAGGAATCGGGGTATTCATGGGAGTGCCCACTATAGCCCAGGCAGAGCGCGTGGGCTGTGTACAACCTTGGGGACAACTTTGAGGAAAACCTGTGGACGAAACGGGACAGTGGTCGCGCCTTCATGCGTCCTGTACAAAAACGAGGGCCGGCGCTCGGGCCGGCCCTATATGGACGCTTCAGGACGCTTCAGGAGGCGGCTTCAGCACGCTACGCTGCGTCGCCGACCACGGCGATGGTGATCTCCACCACCACATCAGTATGCAGGGCCACCGAGACCGTGTGTTCGCCAACCGTCTTTAGCGGTCCTTCCGGCATGCGGATCTGCGCCTTCTCGACGACAAAGCCCTTCTTGCCAAGCGCCTCGGCGATGTCGAAATTGGTGACCGATCCGAACAGCCGGCCATCGACCCCGGCCTTGGCCGGAACCTCGAGCGCAAAGCCTGCGAGCTTGGCGCCCACAGCCTGTGCGGCCACCAGCCTTTCGGCCGCGATCTTCTCGAGTTCGGCGCGCTTGGCGGCAAATTCGGCGATGTTCGACTCGGTCGCACGGCGCGCCTTGCGCTGCGGAATCAGGAAATTGCGCGCATAGCCGTCCTTGACCCGGACCACATCGCCCAGGTTTCCCAGATTGACGACTTTCTCCAGCAGAATGATTTGCATAGTGATCTCCCGTGGCCGCTTAACCGTGCAGGTCGGTGTACGGCAAGAGCGCGAGATAGCGCGCGCGCTTGATGGCCGTGTCGAGCTGGCGCTGGTAATGCGCCTTGGTTCCGGTCAGGCGCGCCGGCATGATCTTGCCGTTTTCCTGGATGAAATCCTTCAGCGTCTCGACATCCTTGTAATCGATCTGCTCGACGCCCGCCGCCGTGAAGCGACAGAACTTCTTGCGCTTGAACAGGGGATTCTGCTGCGGCCGCTTGGTCTTGTCCTTGTTGCCAAATCTTCTGGGTGGGGGCATCGCTATTCCTCGTTTTCCAATTCGAATGCAGTAATGTGGTAGACAAAGCTCCGGCTCTTACGGCTTTTCTTCGCCAAGAATCCCGTGAATTTGTGGAGTGCCCCAAGACCAGCACGCTCGAGTTCGAGCGCCAAGGGCCCCAAGGCAACGGCGTTCATGTCCAGTTCGACCTGACGCTCGTGAGCGGCTTCAACCTGCACCGACTCGTGCCTTAGCAAACACTCGCAAACCGGAATTCCCGCCGGGGTGTACCGAAGGACAGTGCGCTCGACGATCTTGGCGCTCAGGTCCGTCCGGTTCACGCGCAGCGGCGCTTCATCTGTTCAATGGCCGGTCCTACGCCGTGGCCGCCGGGGCCTCAGACGTGGCGGCCTTGCGCGCCTCCTCCCTGGCCACTTCCTTCATCATGGGCGACGGTGCGGTGTGGGCCTTCTTCTGATGGACCGTGAGGTGACGCAGGACGGCGTCGTTGAACTTGAAGCCATGCTCCAGTTCGTCGAGGGTTTCCTGGTCGATCTCAATGTTCAGGCAGACGTAGTGTGCCTTGGCGATCTTCTGGATCGGGTAGGCGAGCTGGCGCCGTCCCCAGTCCTCGATGCGATGCACGTGCCCGCTCTTGCCGGTGACGAGAGTCTTGTACCGCTCGATCATCGCAGGTACCTGCTCGCTTTGATCCGGATGGATGATTAATACGATTTCGTAGTGACGCATGAACTCTCCTTATGGATGACAGCCCCCTGCGATGCGCACGCAGTGGAGCAAGGGTTTGGTAATCGCTGCCGTGCCGGCTCCAGGGGGCCGGAATCCGACATCGATGGGTGCAGGTTTGCGCCCCCATTCGCGCTCGATCGGGACGCAGCGCCTGCGACACTCTCAGGTGACTCTGATGATGCCTCTGCTATTGGGGATTACGGCTCGCTCATGGCGCTCGAATATGACGCCTTCATCGAATGACGTTTCGATACCGCAAACGCATACGCCAAACCCGTTGAGCAAGCCTTAAATTATAGGCACATTACGCGCGCCAGGTCAAGACGCTGTCACCGACGCCAGCGAACCGAGCGTCTTCCCATAGCGGATGCGCCTCCGAAGGCCATGTTCGGTCGATCAACTGGCAAGGGCCCCAGAAGCCTGGCAAACCCGCACGGCCTGAACAGGCAAACTTAGGCGCAAGAACCCGCAAGTCGCTGGGCCCTCAGTTGCGCGACTCCCTGCTGCGGGACTCCCTGTTGCGGGACTCCCCGTTGCCGGACTCTGAATAGCGTCCCGCTCAGAAGACGAGATGGCGCATTGGCACGGCGCGGGGCGAGCCGCACGACCGAACCGCGTGGCGCACGCTGGACGACGAGGAGGTTGCGACACCCGTCAAACCGGGACCGTCAGCGCCCAGCCGCGGCGCACTCGAAGGTATGCCCGGATCCCACGCGTTGCGAGCGGCAGCTCAAGCCGCTAAAGTGGGATCGGCGGCGCAGGGCCTGCCTCCCGACGGTCACCAGAGCCTCACCCGGTGCACTGCGGCGATCGAGAGCTATCGCGAGTTCATGAGCCGCTGCGTAGTCAAGCCATTTGATGTATCGGACCATGCCGTGACCGAGCGTGGTTGTCGAAGATGAGTGTGAGAAGGAATGGACTGATGCGGGCGTCGCGCGTGCAATGGCCCCTTCAAAAGAGCCTCCGCCTGTTTTCTGACTCCTGCGGGAAGGCTTTGCCGATGGATGCGCACGCTGCGCTCGACTTTGTCTGTCAGCACGGAATGGTCCTCGCCTCGGCGAAGGGACGGGCACCCCGTCTCGCCGAGGCCATCGTCGGCGAGGCGATCCGCGGCAGTTGGTGGGCCCACCCACAAAGTCACCGGATCTTCACGGTCTTCGAGGCCCTCGGCACGTCGCCCGACATTCTGGTGTGCAAGCTGATCGAGGGCAAGGTGACTTATGTACATCGGCGCCTGTGGCCGGCCCTTTTGCGTGTCAAGGAGCTGTTCCCCCCGGAGAACATCGCGCGCATCGACCAGGAGCACACGCCATCGGGCCGCCACGTGAACCACACGACCCCGCTTGAGCGCTGGCTCGATGCCTGCTGCCACACTGAGGCCCGGGCGCTCAGCGAGGCTGCCGCCCTCGAGGCGCTTGGACCCTGGGCCCTGCAGTACTCGCAACATCGCATGGAGCGCTAGCGCTCCAAGGACCTTGAGAACCGGCGCAGCGGGGATCGGGCGCCCCGGTACAGCCGACCTTTGATCGGTGGTATACACTCCGGGCGACTCCGAGCCGCAGACCATTGATTTTACGCTGTGGCTGGTGCGCGTCGGACCTGCCGGGCCGCCGCGCATAATCACGAACCCAACACAAACCAACCACAATCCCATCGCAGACCGTCATGAGTCTCTGGAGATTCGCGCTCTTGCTGGGACTTGTCCTCGTCCTTCTCGTGGCGGGGCTCACCGCTCTCAAAGGCACGCAGTATTGGTCGCTGCAGCAGATCGTCGGGTCACGGCTGCCGGTGGCTGAGTTCGCCGCGGGTGATGGGGCCGCGCGCCCCGTGCCGGCCGTGCCTGGCGCGGCCTCGGGTGCGAGCCCCAACTCGAGCCCCATCCCGAGCTTGCCGGCGCCGGGCAAGCTGCCCGCATACGGCAACGGTCCTGGCATCCCGCCTCCTGCGCCCAAGCTCTACGCAGGTGCGGGGGGCGCGACCGAGCAGGAGACCTACCGGCAGGCGCTCAAGAGCCTCACCGTGATCGGCTGCGGCGGGGGCAGGGTCGCCATCCAAATGGCCGGGGACAAGCGTCCACAGACCCTGGAGAGCGGCGCCCTGCTGCACTTTCGAGGCGGGCTCGAACTGAGCGTGCGCATCGCTGATCCGTCACGCTGTCGCGTGATTCTCCTCGATCACGGACGTGCCGTCGGCGAGGCCGCGGCGCTCTAGCCGCTGGCCGGTCGGCGTCAAACTTGAATCCTGTTAGGGGGCTTCCTCGGAGGGAGGTTCCGCGTTGCGAGTGCGCGAACGCAGCCACTTCGCGACCCATATGACGTGCCCCGACAAGGCGTAGGCGATGAAGGCACCGAACAGGACCCGTGGTGGATCCGTCAGGATCACGACCAGAAGCAGCACCACCACGAGCGCATAGACGAAGGGGACACTCTTCTTCAGGTTGACGACCTTGAAGCTGTAGAAGGGCGAGTTGCTGACCATCGAGAGTCCGGCATAAAGTGTCACGGCGAACGACTGCCACATCAGCTCAGCCCCGGTGTAGCGCAGGTTGTCGAGGACCAGCACGAATCCCGCAACCATGGCCGCCGCCGCCGGGCTTGGCAATCCCTGGAAGAAGCGCTTGTCGACCACCTCGATATTGGTATTGAATCGTGCCAGGCGCAGACCCGCTCCGGCGACATAGACGAACGCCGCGAGCCAGCCCCACTTGCCAAGGCCCAGCAGCGACCACTGGTAGATGACAAGCGCAGGCGCCACCCCGAAGGCGACCATGTCAGACAGGCTGTCGTACTCGGCACCGAAGTCGCTCTGGGTGTTGGTGAGCCGGGCGACGCGGCCATCGAGGCTATCGAGGACCGCGGCGATGAAGATTGCATATCCGGCCGTCTCAAAGCGCTGGTTCATGGCTTGCACGATCGCGAAGAACCCTGAGAACAGGGCCGCGGTGGTGAAGGCGTTCGGCAGGAGATAGATGCCGCGGCGGCGCTTGGGCTTGGCACCGGCAAGGAGCGGCGCGACGACGCGCGCGCTGCGGGGGAACTGGGCAACGTTGTTCTTCGGCTTGCGGCGGTTAAAGGTCGCCATCAGACCCCCTTAGAGCTCGGCCAGAATCGAAGATGAGGCGTAGACCTTGTCGCCGATGCTGGCCCGGGGCCGGGCCGACTCAGGGAGGTAGACATCCACGCGTGATCCAAAACGGATGAAACCATAGCGCTGTCCGCGTGCCAAGGTATCCCCCACCTTGACGTAGCAGAGGATGCGCCGCGCGATCAGACCCGCGACCTGCACGAAGGTCACCTGCTCGCCATCGGCGCGCGTTGCCACGATCGCGTTGCGCTCGTTCAGAAGGGACGCCTTGTCGAGATCTGCGTTCACGAAGCTGCCCGGAAAATATTCCAGGGAGGCCACGCGACCGTCGATCGGACTGCGATTCGAGTGCACGTTAAAGACGTTCATGAATACGCTGATCTTCAGGGCCGGCCGGTTGGCGTACGGGTCGTGCACCTTCTCGACGGCGACAATGCGGCCGTCGGCGGGAGAGAGCACGGCATTCGGGGCGGCCGGGACGGGACGCGCCGGATCCCTGAAGAACTGCACGACGAACACCAGGATCAGCCAGAACGGCAAAGACCACCAGCCGGCCCATGCCGTCACGAGGCCCGCCACCACGAGCGCGATGCCGATGAACAGCCAGCCCTCGCGGGCAATGATGGGATGCGGATAGGTCATCCGGTCTCGATTCGTTAAATGTCGGGATTCCGACGTTACTGGGCGGCGTCGTCGGCCTTTTTCCGGGCGGCACGATCGGAGTCCTCAATGGTCGCCTCGACGCCCTTGGCCTTGTCTAACGCGTCGTGTTGGGTCTTCAGGATGTCGGGCGGCGGATCGGGCCGGCCGCAGGCGCCAAGGAGAGCCAAAGAGGCCAAAGAGGCCATCAACATTGCAACGCTTTGGCCCACTTGGACGACACTACCCATTGCCTTCATGGAACCCAGAATAGCACAAGCAAAAGGGACGCCAAAGCGCCCCGAGTGCCGCGCGCGGCGCTATGCCCGCCTAGTTACGGGTCTGGTCGACGAGCTTGTTCTTCTTGATCCAGGGCATCATGGCCCTGAGCTTCTCGCCGACCTGCTCGATCGCATGCCCGCTCGTCAGGCGGCGGCGCGAGGTCAGGGTGGGTGCGCCCGCCCGGCTTTCGAGAATGAAGTTCTTCGCGTATTCGCCGGTCTGGATGGCCGCCAGCACCTCCTTCATCGCGAGCTTGGTCGCAGCCGTGACGATCTTCGGTCCGGTCACATATTCGCCATACTCGGCATTGTTCGAGATCGAGTAGTTCATGTTCCCGATACCGCCCTCATAGATCAGATCGACGATCAGCTTNNGGCGCGTAGCCGGCTTCCACCAGGGTCTCGAAGCCGGCCTTGATGAGTTCCACCGTGCCGCCGCACAGCACGGCCTGCTCGCCAAACAGATCGGTCTCGGTCTCCTCGCGGAAGTTGGTCTCGATGATGCCGGCGCGGCCACCGCCGATGGCCGCGGCGTACGACAGCGCGAGATCGCGCGCATGACCGGACTGGTCCTGGTGGACCGCGATGAGCATCGGTACGCCACCGCCTTGCGCGTAGGTCGAGCGCACGGTGTGTCCGGGTGCCTTGGGGGCGATCATGACGACATCGAGATCGGCGCGCGGCACCACCTGGGCGTAGTGGATGTTAAAGCCGTGCGCGAAGGCCAGCACCGCGGACTTCTTGATGTTGGGCTCGATATCCTCGCGATAGACGCCCGCGATGTTCTCGTCCGGTAGCAGGATCATGACGAAATCGGCACCCTTGACCGCCTCGGCCACTTCCTTGACGGCCAGTCCCGCCTTCTTGGCCTTGTCCCAGCTCGCACCGCCCTTGCGCAATCCGACCGTCACCTTGCCACCCGAATCCTTCAGGTTCTGCGCATGCGCATGGCCCTGCGAGCCGTAGCCGACGATCGTCACCTTCTTGCCCTTGATAAGCGACAGATCGGCGTCCTTGTCGTAATAGACCTTCATCCTGCTTCCTTTCTTGTTAGAGCGACGCAAGAATGCGTCGCGGCCTGTCGCTGCGGACAGGATCGGTGGAGAGTACGTCCGCTCAGATCTTGAGTATGCGTTCGCCGCGGCCGATGCCGGAGCTGCCGGTGCGCACGGTTTCGAGGATCGAGGTCCGGTCGATCGAGTCGATGAAGGCATCGAGCTTGGTGGCGGCCCCGGTCAGCTCGATCGTATAGGTCTTCTCCGTCACGTCGATGATGCGCCCCCGGAAGATGTCGGCGGTACGCTTGATCTCCTCGCGCTCCTTGCCGACCGCCCTGACCTTGATCAACATCAGCTCGCGCTCGATGTGATGTCCTTCGGTCAGATCGACGACCTTCACGACCTCGATCAGCCGGTTCAGGTGTTTGGTGATCTGCTCGACGATCTCGTCGGAGCCCGAGGTGACGATGGTCATGCGCGAGAGCGTCACGTCCTCGGTGGGCGCAACCGTCAGCGTCTCGATGTTGTAGCCGCGCGCCGAGAACAGCCCGACCACGCGGGACAGGGCGCCGGGTTCGTTTTCCAGCAGGACCGATATGATGTGTCTCATGGCGTCGGCTCCTAGAGATCTTCCGAACCGAGCAGCATTTCGGTCAGTCCCCGCCCGGCCTTGACCATCGGCCAGACGTTCTCGGTCTGGTCGGTGATGAAGTCCAGAAAGACCAGTCGGTCCTTTTGGGCGAAGGCCTCGCGCAGCGCAGGCTCGACGTCGCGCGGGTCGTCGATGCGCATGCCGACGTGCCCATAGGCCTCGGCAAGCTTGACGAAGTCAGGCAGCGCGTCCATGTAGGACTCCGAATAGCGGCTCGCGTAGTCGATCTGCTGCCACTGGCGCACCATGCCGAGGTAGCGGTTGTTCAGGCTGATGATCTTGGGCGTGAGACGATACTGCTTGCAGGTCGAGAGCTCCTGGATGCACATCTGGATGCTGCCCTCCCCGGTGACCACCGCGACGTCGGCGCCCGGATTGGCCATCTGCACCCCCATCGCGTAGGGCAGTCCCACGCCCATCGTCCCGAGACCGCCGGAGTTGATCCAGCGGCGCGGCAGGTCAAAGCGGTAATACTGGGCCGCCCACATCTGGTGCTGGCCGACGTCGGACGTGACGAAGGCCGCCCCACGCGTCACCTCCCAGAGCTTCTCGATGACGAACTGGGGCTTGATGACCTCGCTGGACTTCGCATAGTTCAGGCACTCGCGCTTGCGCCACTCGTTGACCTGCCCCCACCAGGCCGACACCACCTTGGTGTCAAGGCGGCCCTGGACGATGTCCAGCTGATTGAGGAGCTCAATGAGCACATCGCGCACGTTGCCCACGATCGGCACGTCCACGCGCACCCGTTTGGAGATCGACGAGGGGTCGATGTCGATGTGGATGATCTTGCGCGGACTGGCCGCGAAATGCTGGGGGTTGCCGATCACGCGGTCGTCAAAACGCGCGCCGACGGCAAGCAGCACGTCGCAGTTCTGCATCGCGAGATTGGCCTCGTAGGTGCCATGCATGCCGGGCATTCCGACGAACTTCGGATCGCTCGCCTTGTAGGCGCCAAGGCCCATGAGCGTGGTGGTGCACGGAATGCCCAGCCGATCGACGAGCTGGGTGAGCTCGCGTGCGGCGTTGGCAAGAACCACCCCGCCGCCCGCGTAGACCATCGGACGCTCAGCGTGCAGCAGCAGCTGCACGGCCTTCTTGATCTGTCCGAGGTGGCCCTTGTCGACCGGCCGGTAGGAGCGCATGTCGACCGCCATGGAGTAATCGAAGGCACAGCGTGCAATCGTCACATCCTTGGGAATGTCGACCAGGACCGGTCCGGGACGACCGGTCCGGGCGATATAGAACGCCTTCTTGATCGTCAGGGCCAGCTCGCGCACATCCTTCACGAGGAAGTTGTGCTTCACGCACGGCCGCGTGATGCCGACCGTGTCGCATTCCTGGAACGCATCCTGCCCGATGGCGTGCGAGGGCACCTGGCCGGAGATGACCACCATCGGGATCGAATCCATGTAGGCCGTGGCCAGGCCGGTGACAGCGTTCGTGACCCCAGGGCCGCTCGTGACCAGCGCAACCCCGATCTTTTCGCTCGAGCGGGAATAGGCATCGGCGGCGTGCACGGCCGCCTGCTCGTGGCGCACGAGGATGTGCTGGAATTTGTCCTGCTTGAAAATTTCGTCGTAGATGTAGAGCACCGCTCCGCCAGGGTAGCCGAACACGTGTTCGACACCTTCCTCAGCCAGACAGCGCACAACGATTTCCGCGCCTGTGATTTCCATTACTTCGGTCCTTTCAAGGTCCATTGGAGATTGATTGGATGCTCTCCCCGCGAGCTTGTGGCCCGGGATCAAGCAGCGCGTCTGGGTGGCATGACGGTATCTTGTACCGCGTGCAACAAAGACTTTTTCTACTTGTAGCGAACCTTCGAGCATACGGCGCGGCACAAGAAAGGTCAAGTTAAGGCGGGCGTGGCGGCCCTCCGGCTTGCGCCGTGCGCGGGCTAATGCGAGCCCGTCACCGCCCGAATCTCGAGCGCCGCCCACAAGGTCGCGACGTTTTGTTACGATTGCGCCCACTCTATGCTGAGCAATACGTCCCCCGTTTCTGAGGATTGGGCCAGAGACAGCACCTTGGAAAGAAATTTCCCCGCCTGAATGGCCAGTTCCGCAGAACTCTCCCAATTCCTCGAAAGCATCGAGCGTCGCGCGTTCAAGCAAGCCTTCTATGCCGTGCGCGACGAAGACTCCGCCCTGGACGTGGTCCAGGATGCGATGATCAAACTTGCCGAACGCTACGGCGACAAGCCCGCCGCCGAACTGCCGATGCTCTTCCAGCGCATCCTGCAGAACACGATCAACGATCACTTTCGGCGGCAGAAGGTCAGGAACACCTGGACGACGCTTTTTTCGAGCCTCTCGGGCGGCGACGACAACGAGGATTTTGACTTCCTGGAGAGCCTCGAGGCCGAGGCGGGGTCGGCCCAGGCCGAAAGCGCCGCCGACAAGGTCGAGCGTGCCCAGGTGCTGGCCGCCATCGAGGCGGAGGTCCAAAAACTTCCAGCCCGTCAACGGGAAGCGTTCATCATGCGTTACTGGGAGGATATGGACGTCGCCGAAACCGCCGCTGCCATGGGGTGCACCCAGGGAAGCGTCAAAACGCATTGTTCAAGAGCCACCCACACCCTGGCGCATGCGCTCAGGGCAAAAGGGATCAAATTATGAACAACCTCCTCCAGCAAGACCGGCAATCCCGAGAAGACGCGTTTGCCCGGAAGGTCGGGCGTGCACTGAACGAAACCCTGAACAGCCTGCCTGCGAGCCGCCTTGAGCAACTCGCGATGGCACGCAAGGCCGCCGTGCGAGCGCAGAAGATGCCGCTGCCGCTCGCCCAGCGGGCCAGCCAGCCGGTGCTCGCAACCACGGCGGGCGCCTACCCGGGTCCGGGCGCCCGGTTTGGCCGGATCGGCTTGACCGCGGGTCTGCTCGTCCTCGTCGCGGCCAGCCTGATCGGCATCTTCCATGTCGAGCAGCAGCGGCATATAGATGAACTCGCGGAGATCGATTCAGCGCTTCTGACCGACGAGATCCCCATCAGTGCCTATGCCGATCATGGATTCAACGCCTATCTAAAGCAGAACCAGTAGTTTGGCGGCGCCATCGGCCGTGGGCCTGTTTCGGATCCGAGTGCCGTCTTTGACCCGCGTGCGGGTCCGGGTCATCCTGGACGCCTGTCTCCTCGCTGTGCTCTGGCTTGCGCAATCGGGCTGCGGACCCGCTGCGCCGCCCGCGGCACCCAGTGCACCCGCTGCGGTCCCCGCCGGCGCGCCTGCCGGCCCGCCCGGCGCTGCGCCGGCCCAGGCGACCGCCGATGCGTTGCCAGGTGCACCCCGCCGGCAAGTCCCCGTTCCCGTGCACCGTCCATTGGGTCGCCTCGACTGGAAGGATCTGAGTCCCGCGCAACAGAGTGCCCTCTCACCGCTTGCCGGCGACTGGGAAAAGCTGGAGGTGACCCGGCGCCGCAAGTGGATCGAGATCGCCGACCGGTTTCCGGAATGGACCCCGGAGGAGCAGCAGCGCCGCCAGGACCGCATGCGTGAGCTGGTCCGGCTGACTCCCGAACAGCGGCGCATCGCGCGGGACACCTTCGCGCACGCCCAGGCGCTCCCCCCGGAAAAGCGTGCGGAACTCTTCAAGCAGTACCAGGATCTTCCCGAGGAAAAGAAGGCCCAGCTTGCAGCCGAGGCGAAGGCCACCAAGTCAGTCGTGCCGGCCAAGCCGCTGCCCGCCCACCGGCAGCCCCTGCCGAGCAAGGAGCAGATCCTAGCCGGATCCCAGCAGAAGGTTCCGGGTCTGCCGCGGCCCGCGCCAGCCCCCGCCAAGAACCCCGGCCAGGCGCCTGCCGCGCCAGCCGATGCGGCGCCCCCGGCGCCGTCAGTCACACCCTCGGGCGCACCCGCGGCTGCACCGACCGCCGCCGCACCGGCCGCAACCCCGCCCCCGTCCGAATCGCCGTCCACCCCACCGGCGCTGCCCCCCGCCAACGGCGCACCCTCCTGAGCGCGTCCGCGAGGTCAAGCTCCGAGCGGTTAGAATGTGCGCGTGCCCTGCCGATTGATCCTGCCCGACCCTGTTTAACCATGCCCTCCTCCCAGAATGCGCTACCGGGCACCCTGCCNNCCCTGCCCGCCCAGGGACCCCGCCCTCCGGGCGATTCCTCCCAGGCCCCTGCCGACGCGCCGGCACTCGCACGGCGCCTGTGCGCCATGCTCTACGAAGGAGTACTCCTGTTCGGCGTGCTCTTCATATCGGGTTACCTGTTTGACACCCTGACGCAAAGCCGCACAGGTTTGGCTCACCGCGATGCCCGCCAGCTGTTCCTGTTTCTCGTTCTCGGACTCTATTTCACCTGGTTCTGGACGCACTCCGGTCAGACGCTCGCCATGAAGACCTGGCACATCCGCCTCGTGGACCGTGCCGGCCAGCCCGTCCGGATCGGGCGCGCGCTCGCACGCTATGTACTCTGCTGGTGTCTGCCGCTGGCAGCGCTCGCACTGCTTGACCAGCTGGCGGCGCCCCGCTGGACGCTCGTGGTCGGACCGATTCTGGCTTTTGCACTGCCGCCGTTCTGGATGCTTTTCGATCGCAAGCGCCAATTCATCCACGACCGGCTCGCCGGTACGCAGCTCATCACCGCGCGCTAGGCCGAGGGCGTCGCCGACCCGCTGCCTCCGGCAACTCAGGCGGTATGGCTCGCATCTCGCGCCCACTGACCAAACGGCTCGGGGTCGCCGGCATAAAGGCGCTCGAGCAGGCTGGATTCGCGGCTTTGGATCGTCGCCAGAAATTCGCTCGCATCTCCCATCTGCCTGAAGGCGCGAAAGCCACGCTCGAGAAAGTCATGCAGCGCGGCAAGCCCGGTCAGGGCGGCTGGGCCGCGCATCATCGCGAGCGTCGTGCCGAGCAGAGGCAGGCGCACCAGTTCGTTCAATCCAGAACCCACTTCGACGATGAGCGCGATCTGGCGCTCGCGCAGCGCGCGCGTGCCGGCGCTGCGGTAGGCCGCCGCGTAGCGCTGGGCATCGATGCGACCCGGACCCAGGAGGGTGCTCATGGCAGCGTCGAGCTGTTCTGACAACGCATCGAGTTCCAGCGCACGGGCGATGACGGCAAGCGCGGGCGCCGGCAGCATGCGGGTGAGCGCCGGCACGATCTTCGTGATCTCGGCATCGCGCCGCGTGAAGTTCTTCGGCCCGTAGAGATCATCCAGGAAAAACCGGGCGGCCGCGCCAAAGCGGGGACTGCCGAGCAGGTCGGGGTAGGCGCTGGCGAGGCGCGCGGACTGCCAGCGCCTGAGCGCCTCGCGTACCGCAGCGCCATCGGCGTTCGCCTCGGCCGCAAGGCGCAGGCGCGACACCTCGCTCAGATGAGAGCGTAACTCGCGGGCCACGTCCTCGCGGGAGCGCGGAAGTGGGAAAGGTGGCAAGGGCATGGTAGCGGCTACGAATCGGGTGCGCACCTCACGAAGGTCATGGCGGCGCGCATTCCCCTTCTTAGGCGTGGTTCGGCACAAGGCAGTCTCGCGCCGTCCTCGGAAGCTTGTGGTCGACGCCACACCTGGCGTGAGACGCAATTTACCATCCCGGAAGTGCCACGTGCACGGTCCCTCAACCGCAGCTGCACGCCGGGTCTGTACCAATGTTCCGCGATGCTGTAATGGATTGAATTCGGGAATTGGTTCAGGTCGGGGCGGGGGCCCCCAACCCGTGTCCGGCACGCCAACACGCGGACAGCCACGCCGGTGGAGACTGGGATCAGCCGCGGCGCGCGCACGCTCNNGCTCCCCACGCTCCCCACGCTCCTCACGCTCCTCACGCTCCGGTCGCCGAACCAGGCAACCCCCACTACAATGGCGCAAGCCGTCTCGTGGCGGGAGACTTCTTTGCAGGCACATGATTGCACGGATCTTGCGGCTGGTGCTGGTGCTACAGATCGCGGGTGGCCTCGCCCTCGGTGCCCTCATCGCCGACCTTCTCGGGGCCCGGGCGCATCTGGGTGCGGCGCTGGTGCTGGGCCTGCTCGCCGCGTTCGCCGTGCACCCGCTTATCATCGCCCTCGATTTCGCGATCACGGGCGCGGTCAGAAGCCAGGTGCCCCCGGCGCTCAGGCTCGGGCCGGTGGCGGCGCTGGTCACCTATGCGGTCGAGGTTCGTGCGGGCATGCGCAGCTTCAGCTTCGCCAATCCCTTCCTGTGCGAGCGCGCCGCACCGCGGCCGCGCCTGCCCGCGCAGGCGTTGCCGATCCTCTTTCTACATGGCTACTTCTGCAACCGGGGCATGTGGATGCCATTCATGGCCGAGGCCGCGCGCCGCGGCTTTCATTGCGAGGCGCTCACCCTGGAGCCCGCCTTTGGCGTCCTTGAGTCCTACATCCTGCCGATCGAGGCGGCCATCGAGCGCCTGTGTGCGGCCAGTGGCGCGCCGCAGGTGATCGTGGTCGCCCACAGCATGGGCGGACTCGCCGCGCGCGCCTGGATGCGGGCCACAGGCGGCGGCCGGCTCGCCCGCCTCATCACGCTGGGCAGTCCGCACGCGGGCACGATCATGGCAGGCTTCGGGCACGGCGGCAGTGTCCGCCAGATGCGCCTCGCCAGCCCCTGGCTCGAGCGGCTCGGTGGCGACGAATCCACCGAAAAGCGCGCGCAGATCACGAGCGTCTTTAGCCACCACGACAATATCATCGCCCCCCAGCTCAGTGCCAGCCTTGCGGGCGCCACCAACATCGCCCTCGCAGGCCTCGGTCACGTCGCGCTGGTCTACGAGCATGCGGTCTGGGACCTCGTGCTCGATATCGCCCAGACCACCGCGCGGGCGGTGCCGGCACCCGCCGCGCACGCCTGAGTTCCCCCGGGTGCGCCTGGGCGGGCCCGGGTAGACCTGTGAACGCCGCGGGGCTCGCGGCCGGTTTCGAGACCCGCCTCTAGAGCAGTCCAGTACACTGCGGGCATCCCATCGCCTGCTGGGCTGTGATCGGGATTGCCGCACCATCATAACCAGGAGAACCCCATGGTCAAGAAGCACCGCAATAGCAGTTCACGAGCCGGCGACAGTGCACTGGCTGGCACCATCAAGGACTCGGCCGCGCAGATCTGGCTGGCGGGCCTGGGCGCCTTCTCGAAGGCGCAGGCCGAGGGTGGCAAGGTGTTCGAAGCCCTCGTCAAGGAGGGTGGTCTGCTGCAACGCCACACGCGCGAGGTCACCGAGGACAAGGTGGCGGAAGTCACCGACAAGGTCTCCAAGGTCGCCAACGACCTCTCCAAGCAGGCCAACGAGACCTGGGACAAGCTTGAGCAGGTGTTCGAGGCTCGCGTGGCGCGGGCCCTGAAGACCCTGGGTGTGCCGACCAGCAAGGAACTCGAGGCACTCAGTGCCCGCCTCGACGCATTGGCGGCCCGGAGCCGCGCGCCCACCGCCAAGAAGACGGCTGCGAAGCACGCCACGGCCAAGCGCGCGCCGGCCAAGAAGGCCGCGCCCGCGAAGAAGTCTGGCGCGCGCCGCGCGCGCGCGGGCTGACGCCCCTTCGACCCCGGGACCCACCGGGGCCGGAGAGGGGGAGTGCTTGGACCCGGGTGGTATCCTAGCCGCATCCACCGCCCGGCCGTTGGCTCGGCCCGCCCCCAGCATGGAACGCAAGCCCCCGCGCCGCACGCGCCAGCGAATCCTCGAGCTCTCGCTGCGCCTTTTCAACGAATTCGGCGAGCCCAACGTCACGACCACGACGATCGCCGAGGAAATGAACATCAGCCCGGGCAATCTCTACTATCACTTCCGCAACAAGGACGACATCATCAACAGCCTGTTTGCGGTCTTCGAGAAAGAGATCGTCGACCTCTTGCGCGTGCCCGACGCCCGCACGCCGAACATCGAGGACGTCTGGCTCTACCTGCATCTTTTCTTCGAGCTGGTCTGGCGTTACCGCTTCTTCTATCGCGACCTGAACGACCTGTTGAGCCGCAACCGCACGCTCGAGGTGCACTTCAAGCAGATCCTGCAGCACAAGGTCGCGACCGCGACGCGCCTGTGCGAAGGCATGGTCGGCGCAGGCGCATTGAGCGCCTCGCGCTCGGAGATCGGGACCCTGGCCCAGAACATGGTCGTGATCGGCACCTACTGGCTGTCTTTCGAATACGTGCTCAACCCGCGCCGTTTCAACGAGGAGGCCAACATGTCCCGGGCGCTCGGGCGCGGCGCCTATCAGGTCCTGTCCATGATGGCTCCGTTCCTCGAGGGCGACGCGCGGCGCCTTTTCGAAAAGCTCGCCGCCGAATACCTCGGTGGCTGATGCGCCGTGGGGGAAGCCGACTACTGCGCGTCGAGGCCGAGAATCACGCGCCGGGTGCGCGCGCCCTTCTTTTCGATCTTCGTGACCGTGATCGCGCCGATCTCGCGGGTGTTGCGCACGTGGGTGCCGCCACACGGCTGCAGGTCCACCCCCTCGATGTCAATGAGCCGCACCGTGCCACTGCTCAAGGGCGGCTGCACGCTCATGGATTTGACGAGCTGCGGATTGGCGAGCAGCTCGGCACTGGTGATCGAGCGCGAGCTGACCGGGTGGGCCGCCTCGACGAGGGCGCACAGAGCCGTCTCGACCGCGTCGCGGTCCAGGACGTCTGCCATGGCGAAATCCAGCCGCGCGTGCTGCGCCGTGATGCTGCAGCCATCAACCAGTTCACCGACGATGGCGCACAGAAGGTGAGTGGCCGTATGGAAGCGCATATGGCGGTAGCGCCTTGCCCAGTCGATCTCGAGCTCGACTGGCGTGCCCGGAGCAAGTCCTGCCAGAAGGGCGTCCTGGCCGGGCGCGGGGATGTGCACCACATCCGCGGGGGCCGCGCCCGCGCGCTTGGACTTGCGTGTATCGGCGATGACGATCTCGAGCCCGGCTGCGGTGCGGACCACACCGCAGTCGCCAGCCTGGCCGCCGCCTGTGGGATAGAAGACGGTCTGGTCGAACTCGATGCCCTGGGCATCGACGCGGGTGAGCGTCGCGCTGCAGGCTTGCAGGTACGCATCGGAGCGAAACAGGGCGCGGGTCGACATGGCGTAGCCTTCAGGCTGGTGCGCGGCGCGTGCGCCGACGGATTGCTGGGCGGCTTGGAGGCGGGCGGGGTCGGCTCTTTGCTCGGTCACCCGCCAGACCCCTTGCTCGGCCGCCGCTCCGCTCTATAATAACTCCGGCCCGAATGCAGGACTGAATACAGAACTGAATGCGGGCCAATCCGGACCACACCCGACCCAGCGCGCACCATGTCAGTTCCGCAAGATCATCAAGGACGCAGACACATGAGCCTGCAAGCCGAGTTTGAAGCCGCCCAGGCAGATTCGAAGAATCTTCCCGAACGGCCCGACAATCTGACGCTGCTGAAGATCTACGGACTTTTCAAGCAGGCAACCGTCGGCGATGTGACGGGCACACGCCCGGGCTTCACCGACCTGGTCGCGCGTGCCAAGTACGACGCCTGGGCGGAGTTAAAAGGGCAGAGCAAGGAGGCCGCGATGCGCGAGTACATTGCGCTCATCGCCGAGCTTAAGGACTGATCGGGCGCGCTCACTGCGCCCCGAACAAGCGGTCGAGTTGCTCTTCGACCCCGGCCTCGATGCGCGTGCGCAGCATCCCGAGGACGAGCCCCACCAGTTCGATCTCGATGTCGATCGCCTGCTTGGTGACCACCAGCGTGCCGGACAGCCCCGGCCGCTCGAAGCTGAGGGTGTTGCCGGCCCAGCGGCAGCTCAGTTCGAACTCGGTCTCCAACTCGCGCGCGACCTGCACGGCCGCTTGCTTCGCGTTCTTCTGGGTCATGCGGTGCAGCCGATGGATGCTGATATGGCTCATGCACGCCGCTCCAGCACCTCTGGATTGAGCAGGCAGGGGGGGCGTGTTCCCGACAGGGCCGCGCACAGGTTGTCGATCGCGAGATTCGCCATGGCGTTGCGCGTGGCCCGGGACGCGCTGCCGATATGCGGTGTGAGTGCGACGTTCGACAGCGCGAGAAGCTCAGGCGCGACGCGCGGCTCCCCCTCGAAAACATCGAGACCCGCAGCCCCCAGCCGGCCCTGGGCGAGGGCCTCGGACAGGGCGTGTTCGTCGATCAAGCCACCGCGCGCGATATTGGTCAGGGTCGCGTGCGGCTGCATCCAGGCCAGCTCCCGGGCGCCGACCATATGGTGATTCTCCGCCGAGTAGGGCAGCACCAGGATGACGTGGTCGGCCGTCGCAAAGAGCGTCTGCCGCTCAACGTAGGTGGCCCCGAGCGCGCGCTCCGCTTCCGGCGCGACCCGTGTGCGGTTGTGATAGATGACGCGCATCGAGAAACCCCTGGCGCGCCGTGCGATGGCCTGGCCGATGCGCCCCATGCCGATGATCCCGAGGGTGCTGTGATGGACGTCCTGGCCAAGCCACTGGTCCAGGGCCCAGCGCTGCCAGTGCCCGGCGCGCAGCCAGCGCTCGGACTGCGTGACGTGGCGCGCCGCCGCCATCATGAGCGCCCAGCCGAGATCCGCCGTGGTCTCGGTCAGGACGTCGGGGGTGTTCGTGACCATGACGCCCCCCGCCGTGCAGGCCGCGAGATCGACATGGTTGTAGCCGACCGAGATCGAGCACACGGCGCCAAGGCCCGGGACTTGGGCGATGAGCCCGCGATCGATGCGATCCCCGCCGGTGATGAGGGCGCCGTCCTTGCCCACCAGCCGCCTCGCCAGCTCCTGCGCATCCCAGGCCAGATCTTCCTGATTCGCCTCGACCTCGAAGCGCCCGGCAAGGCGCGCAAGGTGTTCGGGAAACAGGGCGCGGGTGACCAGGACCCGCTTGCGTTCTGAGGATGACATGAGGACCTCTTCGGTGGGACTCAGGGAAAAAACAGGACCGCGATGCCCACCAGGAGCGGTAGCAGCAGCGTCGCGCTCCACGCCATGTAACCAAAGAACGAGGGCATCGTCACGCCTGCGTCCTCGGCGATCGCCTTGACCATGAAGTTGGGTGCGTTGCCAATGTAGGTCAGGGCGCCCATGAAGACCGCGCCGGATGAAATCGCGGCGAGCACGGTGCGCTGCGCGACGAGCGTCGCGGCATCCCCGCCGGCCAGATTGTAGAACACGAGATAGGTGGGCGCATTGTCCAGAAACGCCGACAGCCCACCGGTCAGCCAGAAATACCGGGCCTCGTGCGGTGCGCCATCGGCACGCGTGACGAGCCGGGTCAGGCCCGCCAGGGCGCCGGCATCGCCGTCCTGCAGGATCGCGATCACTGGCACGATCGTCACGAAGATCCCGAGGAACAGCTTGGCGACCTCGATGATCGGCCCCCAGTGAAAGGCGTTCAAGCGGTAGGCTTCGCGCGGCGTGACGCGATACGACAGTGCGCTGAGCAACAGAAGGAGAAGATCCCGCACCAGGTTCTGCAGCTCAACGGAAGTGTCCAGAATCGAGAAGCGGATACCCGGCTTCCACAGGCCGCTTGCCAAGACGACGGCGATGAGCGCCGCGAGAGTGACCAGATTGACCGAGCCAATGAGTGGCCGGTGAGGCTCCTGACTCTTGTTGGCTTCCGGGACTTCCGGGACTTCGGGAACTTCCTGGCCATTCCGGGCGGCCGGTCCTGCGCGCGCGATCCAGGCGTCCAAGAGGAAGAAAGCAAGGAGCAGACCCCCGGCAAGAAGCAGGGTCGGCCAGAGCAGCGCGTCGGTGGTCCAGAAGAACGGCACGCCGTTCAGGAAACCGAGGAAGAGCGGCGGGTCTCCGAGTGGCGAGAGCGCCCCGCCGACGTTGGCGACGAGGAAGATGAAGAACACCACCAGGTGCGTGCGCGTGGCGCGGCGCGCATTGGCCCGCAGGAGCGGGCGGATCAAGAGCATGGCGGCCCCGGTCGTTCCCATGACGCTCGCGAGGAGCGCGCCCAGGGCAAGCAGCGCCGTATTGAGCAGGGGCGTCGCGCGCAGCCGCACGTCGATGCAAAGGCCGCCGGCGACGGTGTAGAGGGCAAACAGCAGCACTACGAAAGGCAGGTACTCGAGCAGGATCGCATGGGCGAGCGCCGCACCCGTGGCGTGCGCCCCGAACTCCCAGGCATACGGGGTGAGCATCAGGACCGACCAGGCGGCGGCGACCTTGCCGAAATGCGCATGCCAGAAGCGAGGCGCAAGGAGCGGCAGGAGCGCAATTGACAGCAGCAGTCCTGCAAAGGGCAGCGCCCACGCGAGCCCAAGCGCCATATCCTCGCGGGGAGCACCCCACGCCGCACAGGGCAAGGCGAGGGCCGTGGCGAGCGAGGTGGCAGCCGCGCGGCACAGGCCCCGCACGGGTCGGTCACGGCGGCAGTCCGGCGACACGCTGCGCTAGTGCGGACGCGCTTCGGCCGCGGGCGGCACGGGAATCTCGAACACCTGCCGCAGGTAGGCGAGATAGGCCTCGTCGTCGCACATGTTCTTGGCCGGCGTATCGGAGAGCTTAGCCACGGGCTGGCCATTGCAGCGGACCATCTTGATGACAATCTGCAGCGGCACGTAGCCAAGGTCGTTGGTGAGATTGGTTCCGACCCCAAAGGCGAGCCGCACGCGGTCCTTGAAGCGCCGGTGCAGTTCGATGACACGCGGCACGTCCAGCCCGTCCGAGAAGATCAGCGTCTTGGTCTGCGGGTCGACGCGGTTGCGCAGGTAATGGGCGATCATGCGCTCGCCCCAGGCGAGCGGATCGCCCGAGTCGTGGCGCACGCCATCGAAGAGTTTGCAGAAGTAGACATCGAAGTCGCGCAGGAACGCGTCGAAGCCGTAGACGTCCGACAGCGCAATGCCGAGATCCCCACGGTATTCCTTGGCCCACATCTCGAAACCGAAGGTCTGCGAATCGCGCAGCCGCGGACCGAGCGCCTGGCAGGCCTGCAGGTACTCGTGGGCCATGGTGCCAAGCGGGGTCATGTTGTGGCGGTAGGCGAACCAGACATTGCTGGTGCCCGCAAGGTGCGCGCCAAGACCTTCACGCAGGCGCAGGATGACTTCCTCGTGCCAGGTTCGGGAAAAGCGCCGGCGCGTGCCGTAATCGGCGATCTTGCAATCGCCAAGCGTCGGATCGCCTGCGATCAGTTCGATCTTCTCGGTCAGGCGGCGCCGGCCCTCGGCGTAGTCGGGGAAGGGGTGGGCGCGCCGGAAATAGATCTCATTGACAATCGCCAGCACCGGGATCTCGAAGAGGATCGTATGCAGCCAGGGGCCTTTCACGGTGATCTCGATCTCGCCGGGCACCTCGGCTGAGGGTTCGACCGTGATGTACTTCTCGTTCATCTGGAAAAGACCCAGAAAATCCACGAAGTCGCTCTTGATGAAACGCATCGCGCGGATGTAGGCGAGTTCCTTCTCCCGAAAGCGCAGGCTGCACAGGCCCTGGATCTCCTCGCGGATCTCCTCGACGCAGGGCGCAAGATCGATGCCCGGGTTCCGGCAGCGGAAGCGGTACTCGACCTGCGCCCCGGGGAAGTGGTGCAGCACGACCTGCATCATCGTGAACTTGTACAGGTCGGTATCGAGGAGGGAGGTGATGATCATCGGGTCGCGGGCGGGCCAAGGTGGAGGCGAGTCGAGGCGCTCCTGGAACCGCCGAGGGACAGCCCCTAAGGCGGCGCGGTCACCGAAACCCACACCGCTTGCAAGGCATTGGCCGGTGACCGTGAATCGTACCTGAAATGTCCGCTGCGGGCCGAGCGGCAAAAACCCCTTTGGCCGGCCCGCCCTGCCCCACGGCTGGGCGGCTTGTAGGTTAAGATAACGCCCTGTACGAGACGATCGATGGAGTTCGCATGACGCACGTGGTGACCGAATCCTGCATCAAATGCCGCTACACGGATTGTGTGGACGTGTGCCCCGTGGATTGCTTCCGCGAGGGCCCGAATTTCCTGACCATCGATCCTGACGAGTGCATCGACTGCGCAGTGTGCATCCCGGAGTGCCCCGTCAACGCGATCTATGCAGAAGAAGACGTCCCTGCCGACCAGAAGAAGTTCATCGAGATCAACCTCGAGCTGTCCAAGACCTGGCCCAGCATCACGCGCATGAAGCCGCACTTTCCCGATGCCGACGAGTGGAAAGACAAGCCCGACAAGCTGCAGTATCTCGAGAAGTAGCCCCGCCCACCGCCGCTTTGCGGCACCCAACCGCGAGGCGGTCGCGATCCGGGACCGGCCGGTGCGCCCATGAACCCTGACAAATACACCGAGGAGCGGGTGCTCTCGTTGCGCTCGTGGACGCCGCAACTGCTCTCGTTTCGCCTCTCCCGGCCAGCCGGGTACCAATTCACGGCCGGACAGTTCGCCCGCCTGGGCCTCGTCAAGACCGACGCCCTGGCACCCGATGACACGGGCCAGCGCATCGTCTGGCGCGCCTACTCGATCGCCTCGGCCCCCGAGGAGGGCGCGCTCGAGTTCTGCTCAGTGCTTCTGCCCGAGGGCGAATTCACCACGGAGCTGGCCCGGCTACAACCCGGCGACACGGTCCTGGTCGAGCGCGCGAGCTACGGCTTTCTGACCACCGCCGGGTTTGCCCCGGGCAAGGACCTGTGGATGATCGCGACCGGGACCGGCCTTGCCCCGTTTGTCTCGATCATCCAGGAACGCCAGAACTGGCAGGACTTCGAGAACCTCGTCATCGTCCACAGCGTGCGCGAAGCCCCTGAACTGGCCTACCGTGACACCATTTTGAAGCTGGCCAAGGAGCCTCCTTTTGGTGCGTCGGGTGCAAAGCTGCGCTATGTGCCGATCGTCACGCGCGACACCCTTGAAGGTGTTCTCCACGAGCGCATCCCGGTCCTCGCCCAGGATGGCCGCCTCGAAGCGGCCGCGGGCCTCGCGCTCGATCTTGCGCGCAGCCGCATACTCTTGTGCGGCAATCCGGCCATGGTCAAGGACATGCGCGCCCTCCTCGGCGCTGCGGGCTATGCAACCTCGCG
Organism: Burkholderiales bacterium; assembly: GCA_003136595.1. GTDB lineage: Bacteria > Pseudomonadota > Gammaproteobacteria > Burkholderiales > Burkholderiaceae_D > BOG-994. The sequence goes on along the minus strand of PLEY01000175.1, from coordinate 13,156 downwards.
GCGCCTGAAGCCCGGCACACTGGCTGTCGAGAACTACTGGTAGGACCCAACGAGGGCCGCCGTCTGCCAACACCGGACCTGCCGAGTGACACGATAGAAGACCAAATAAGTAAGGGTACTCACCAATTCAGTGCACAGGGCTCTCTTCTGCATTGCAGCAAACCCCCTTTAGGGCGCATACTTTCCGCCAAGACAAGGGGTGTTCATGCTCTACCAACTACACGAATTCCAGCGCGCTTTCCTGAACCCGATGACGGCCTTCGCGGAGGCCGGCGCAAAAGCGTTCTCGGACCCTTACAGTCCGCTTTCCTACATGCCCTTCGCCAACCGGTTGGCTGCGGGCTACGAACTGTTCTTCCGGCTCGGCAAGGAGTACGAGAAGCCCGAGTTCGGCCTGCACACCACCGAGGTCGATGGCAAACCGGTTGCGGTGCTGCAAAAGGTCGTCCTGGAGAAGCCCTTCTGCCGCCTCATCCATTTCGAGCGCTACCTGCCTGTCAAGCGGGCGCCCGATCCGGTGGTGCTGGTGTTCGCACCGCTCTCAGGCCACCATTCGACGCTCTTGCGCGACACCGTGCGCCAGCTGTTGCGTGATCACGATGTCTACATCACCGACTGGACCGATGCGCGCATGGTGCCGCTCTCGGCGGGACCGTTCCACCTTGACGACTATGTCGAATATGTCCAGGAATTCGTGCGGCTGCTCGGGCCCGAGGTGCACTGCATCTCGGTCTGCCAGCCGACCGTCCCGGTGCTCGCAGCCATCTCGCTCATGGCGAGTGCCAAGGATCCCCACCTGCCGCGCACCATGACCATGATGGGCGGCCCGATCGATCCGCGCCGCAGCCCCACCGAGGTCAACAACCTCGCGGTGACCAAACCCTTCTCATGGTTCGAGAACAACGTCATCTACACGGTACCGGCCAACTATCCGGGCTACCTGCGGCGCGTCTATCCGGGCTTCCTGCAGCACGCGGGTTTCGTCGCGATGAATCCGAACCGGCATCTGGAATCGCACTGGGAGTTCTACCTTGATCTCGTCAAGGGCGATGATGAGGATGCGCAGGTGCACCGCAAGTTCTACGACGAATATAATGCCGTGCTCGACCTGCCCGCCGAGTACTACCTGGACACCATCAAGACGGTGTTCCAGGACCACGCCCTGGCGCTTGGCACCTGGAACGTGCGCGGCCAACCCGTGCGCCCCGCAGACATCCGCAGCGTCGCCCTCTTCACCATCGAAGGTGAACTGGACGACATCTCGGGCTGCGGTCAGACCGAGGCCGCCCAGGGCCTGTGCAGCGGCATCCCCAAGAGCCGCAAGGAGCATTTCACCGCCCCCCAGTGCGGGCACTACGGCATCTTCAGTGGACGCCGCTGGCGCGATGTGATCTACCCGCGCATCCACGACTTCATCCGCAAGTACCCTTAAGGCAGCCGGCCGAGGCGCGCGCCGTGCCGGGTCTCCCCATGGATGCGGCCTTGCTCACCCCGCTCATCCAGAGCATCGATGCGCTCCTGCCCCAGACGCAGTGCGCGCGCTGCGGTTATCCGGGCTGCGAGCCCTATGCGGCAGCACTCGCCGCAGGGACGGCGGCGATCAACCAGTGCCCGCCCGGTGGCGAGGCGCTCATCGGCCGCCTCGCCGAGCTGCTCGCGCGGCCAACCCTGCCGCTTGATCCCCGGCACGGCAGCGCCACCGCGCTCGAACTGGTCGCCATCGACGAGGAGCACTGCATCGGCTGCACGTTGTGCATCCAGGCCTGCCCGGTCGACGCCATCATCGGCGCGCCCAAGCAGATGCACGTGGTGCTAAGCGACGCGTGCACCGGCTGTCAGCTCTGCATACCCCCCTGCCCGGTCGACTGCATCCGCAGCGTGCCAGCCCCGTTCGTGTGGGACGAAGAGCGCGCCGGCCGCGCCCGCCAGCGCTATCAGGCGCGGGCCGCGCGTCTGGAGCGCCTTGCCCGGGCCGAAGGGGCGCGGCTTGGCGCAGCCGCCGCGCCTCACCCGGCGGGTGCGGCGAGCCGCATGGCTGACGATTGCGCTGCCGCGGTGCCCGTGGTTCCGGCGCACGCCGGGGAGGTGCAAAAGCGCGTCATCATCGAGCGGGTGCTGGCGCGGGCGCGCTCCCGGGCCCGGCCGCGCGCAGCCGCTGCGGGTGGGCGTACCGGGTCCGTCCCTAACGCGTCCGTCCCCAACGCGTCCGTCCCCAACGCGTGCGAGCCCGATCAGCCGGGCGACCCGCGCCCGGCTGACACCAACAAGGCCTGCGCAGGCTAGCGCAACGCCACCGGCGGCGGGGCTTGCTAAACTGTCGCCATGAGTTCCTTGAGTCGCCTTGACGCGCGCGAGCGCAACCTGTTCTTCGAGCGCCTGAAAGCGGCCAATCCGCACCCCGAGACCGAGCTCGAATACACCAGCCCCTTCGAACTCCTGGTGGCGGTGATCCTCTCGGCCCAGGCGACCGATGTCTCGGTGAACAAGGTCACCCGACGTCTCTATCCGCTAGCCAACACGCCCGAGATGCTCATTGCGCTTGGCGAGCCGGCGCTCCAGAAGGCGCTCGAGACGATCGGCCTGTACCGCACCAAGGCGCGCAATGTGCTTGCGACCTGCCGGCTCCTGATCGAGCGCCACGGCTCGCGCGTGCCGCGTGAACGGGCCGCTCTCGAGGCACTCCCCGGGGTGGGTCGCAAGACCGCCAACGTCGTCTTGAACACGATCTTCGGCGAACCCACGGTTGCGGTCGACACCCACATCTTCCGGGTTGCGAACCGCACCGGGCTTGCGCCGGGCAAGGACCCGCTTGCGGTCGAGCACGCCCTGACCAAGGTCGTCCCGTCCGCCTATCTGCAGGATGCACACCACTGGCTCATCCTGCATGGGCGCTACACCTGCAAGGCGCGCGCGCCCCTGTGCACGCGCTGCGTGGTCGCCGACCTGTGCCGCTTTGCGCCGAAGTCGGGCGCACCTGGGCCATGAGCCGCAGGCCCCGGCCTCTCGCCGGGTTGCCTTGATGTTCAATCCCTCGCGCGAGGAGGTACGCCGCTTCTTCACCGGGGCGTGGGACAAAGAGCGCAGCGCCGCGCTGCTCTCGCCGCTGGAGACCATCGCCGTCGAGTGGATCGTCGAGCATCCGGAGTTCCATAGCCTCCTCGAATCGGAAGACGCGGCGCTCGCGGCGCAATACCGGCCGGACGACGGGCGCACCAATCCCTTCTTGCACCTGTCCATGCATCTGACGATCACCGAGCAGGTCGCAATCGACCAGCCGCCGGGGATCCGCGCTGCCACGCTGGAACTGGCAAGGCGCCTGGGCTCGCTGCACGAGGCGCAGCACGCGGTCATGGAGTGCCTGGGGGAGATGCTCTGGAGCGCGCAACGCGCGGGGCTGCCGCCCGACGGGGAAGCCTACGTCGAGTGCGTGCGCCGGCAGCTCGCTTAGTGCCGGCCGCCAGGTACTCAGTGGTGGGTGATGACGCTTGCCGGCAGACTCTCGAGATAGGCCGAGATGTCGGCGATCTCGCGGTCCGACAGGGGTGCCGCCTGGGCAGCCATGACCACGTTCTTGCGGCCGATGGCCGCGTTCGAGCTCTCCTTGTAGGACAGCAGCGCATGCGCCAGATAGTCGGCGTGCTGGCCGGCAAGCTTCGGGTAACTGGGGTCGATCGGATTGTTGAAATTGGCGCCGTGGCAGGACGCACAGGCATATTTCTTGGTCACGAGTTCCTTGCCGTTCTCGGCATCACCCCCCGCCCAGGCTGATGACACCAGGGCCAGGGCGGCCGCGGCCACGGCGATGCGCCGTTTTCCAGAAATGTCCAACTTNNGCGCTCCGGTTATTTGAGGGAGGAGTAGTAGGCCGCAATGTCGGCAATGTCCTGGTCCGACAGGCTCTCGGCGATGTAGCGCATCGAGGGGTGGCTGCGTTCGCCCTTCTTGTATTCGTGGAGCGCACTCTCGATGTACCCGGCATTCTGGCCACCGATCATCGGCACGCGGTAGACCTGGGGAAACGCCGTCTTGTATTCCGGCAGACCATGGCAGCCCACGCATTGCGTGACCTTCTCCCGCCCTGCGGCGGCGCTGCCGTGCACGGCCTCCTGGGCGAGGCCGCCCTCGGCCAGAGCCAGCCCGAGGACCAGCCCGAAGCACAAGGCGCCGTATTGCAACGAATTTTTCATGTCAATAGGAAGAGGGGGTGAAAAAGGCGGCAGCGCTGGCGAGCATGAGCGGCTGAGGAAGGGGCTCGAGACTGCACCGCAAAAGCGGCGCTAGTGTAGCGCAGCCCCGGGCTTCGCGTCCACCCGCGCGCGTGCGGCGGGGCGTTTGTCGGGCGTCTCCTTTATACTGGCAGCCTCCCTCTCCTTGCTCCCCCAGATCATGCGCTTTGAAGGCTCCAGGAATTACGTCGCCACTCCCGATCTGCGGCTTGCGGTCAATGCTGCCCTGACACTCCAGCGCCCCCTTCTGATCAAGGGCGAGCCGGGAACCGGCAAGACCATGCTGGCCGAGGAGGTGGCGCAGGCCCTTGGCATGCCGCTCTTGCAATGGCATATCAAGTCAACGACCAAGGCCCAGCAGGGGCTCTACGAGTACGACGCGGTCTCGCGGCTGCGCGACTCCCAGCTCGGCGACGAGCGCGTCAAATCGATCGAGAATTACATCGTCCACGGCGTTCTCTGGCAGGCGTTCGAGTCCGAAGTACCGGTGGTTCTCCTCATCGACGAGGTCGACAAGGCCGACATCGAGTTTCCCAACGATCTCTTGCGCGAGCTCGACCGGATGGAATTCCACGTCTACGAGACGCGCGAACTGGTCCGCGCGCGCCACCGCCCGCTGGTCATCATCACCTCGAACAACGAGAAGGAGCTGCCCGATGCCTTCCTGCGGCGCTGCTTCTTTCATTACATCCGCTTTCCCGACAAGGACACGATGCAGCAGATCGTCGACGTCCATTATCCGGGGATCAAGAAGGAACTGCTGACCCGGGCTCTCGAGGCTTTTTTCCAGATGCGCGATGTCCCCGGATTGAAGAAGAAGCCCTCGACCTCGGAGCTCCTCGACTGGCTGAAGCTGCTTCTGGCCGAGGACATCCCGCCCGAGGCCCTGCACAGCCAGGACACGAAGGCGATCATCCCGCCACTGCACGGTGCGCTGCTCAAGAACGAACAGGATGTGCATCTGTTCGAGCGGCTGGCNNGCGCCCGGGGCCATGACGCGCTTTATCGAACCGGTCACGCTCGAGGGTGAATTCGGCCTGCTCGAGCCGCTCGAACTTGGGCACGAGGACGCGCTCGCCGCGGCCGCCGCGGACGGCGAGCTCTGGTCGCTCTGGTACACCTCGGTGCCCAGGCCCGAGGCGACCCGGCGTTACATCGAGACGGCGCTTGCCATGCGCGCCCACCAGCATGCGCTGCCCTTCGCCGTGCGTCACAAGGGCTCCGGTGCGATCGTCGGCAGCACGCGCTACTTCAATGTCGAGCCCGACCACCGGCGCCTCGAGATCGGCCACACCTGGTATGCAAAGAGCGTGCAGCGCACGGGGCTGAACACCGAGTGCAAGCTCCTGCTGCTCACGCACGCCTTCGAGACGCTCGGGTGCATCGCGGTGGAATTTCGCACGCACTGGATGAATCACGCCTCGCGCACCGCAATCGCCCGGCTCGGCGCCAAGCAGGATGGCGTGCTGCGCAGCCACCAGATCGCTCCCGACGGCTCGCTGCGCGACACCGTGGTGTTCTCGATCATCGCCTCCGAATGGCCGGCCGTGCGCCGCCATCTGCTCCATAAGCTCGGCAGGACCTGATGCTCATCGACTTCTTCTTCACCCTGAAGAGCGCCAAGATCCCGGTCTCGATCAAGGAGTTCCTGATGCTGATCGAAGGTCTCGAGCGCGGGGTCGTCGAGCCTTCGATCGACGAATTCTATTATCTTGCACGCACCACCCTGGTGAAGGACGAGCAGCATTTCGACAAGTTCGACAAGGCTTTCGGCGCCTATTTCAAGGGCATCACCGCCGTCTTCGATGCGGCGGCCGAGATCCCTGCCGAGTGGCTTCTGAAGAAGCTTGCGCGCGAGCTCTCGGCCGAGGAGCGCGGCCAGGTGGAGAAGATGGGCGGCTGGGATGCCCTCATGGAGCGCCTGCGCAAGCTGCTCGAGGAACAGACCGAGCGCCACGAGGGCGGTAACCGCTGGATCGGCACCGGGGGTACGTCCCCCTATGGCAACGGCGGCTACAACCCCGAGGGCATCCGCATCGGCGGCCCCTCAGCGGGCAACCGCACGGCGCTCAAGGTATGGGAGGCGCGCTCGTACCGGGACTACGACGACCGGGTCGAACTCGGCACACGCAATATCAAGATCGCGCTGCGCCGGCTGCGGCGGTTCGCGCGCGAGGGTGCCGAGCTGGAACTCGACCTGCCAGACACCATCGGCTCGACCGCGCGCAATGCCGGCTGGCTCGATGTCAAGATGGTTCCGGAGCGTCGCAACAACGTCAAGGTGCTCATGCTGCTCGACGTCGGCGGCACGATGGATGACCACATCCAGCGCACCGAGGAGCTGTTCTCCGCCGCCAAGGCCGAGTTCAAGCACATGGAGTTCTACTACTTCCACAACTGCGTCTATGATTTCCTGTGGAAGAACAACCGCCGGCGGCATGCCGAACGCTTCCCCACCTCTGAGGTGCTGCGCAAGTATCCCCCGGACTACAAGCTCATCATCGTGGGCGACGCGACCATGAGCCCCTATGAGATCCTGCAGCCAGGCGGCAGTGTCGAATACAACAACGAGGAAGCGGGCGCGGTCTGGCTCGCGCGGCTGACCGAGACGTTTCCGAAGTTCGCCTGGCTGAATCCGGAACCGGAGTCGCTGTGGCAATATCGCCAGTCCATCAGCGTGGTCCAGCAGGTGCTGCGGAACCATATGTATCCGATCACGATCGAAGGCCTGGAACGCGCCATGCGTGTCCTGTCGAAATAACGCGGCCGGGGGGCCGGCGGCAGACGCCCCAGAGCCCCTGTGGTCGCCCCGGCTGTTTCTTTTTTCGAGGAGACCCTGATGCAAACTGACTCGCCCCCATCCGGCGCGCCACTGGCCGCCCCAACTGCGGCACGCCCCAAGACCCATCCTCTCGTCATCACCGCGGCGCTTGCGATCATCGCCTTGAGCTGCGTGGGCATTGGCACGTTGCTCTACGAACGAGCGCCGGCCACCGGCACGAGCAGTGCGCCTGTCGCGGCCGGTGGAGCCGCAGGCTCCGGCGGTGCCGGTGGGAGCGTTGGGAGCGATGGGAGCGTTACGGCGGGCACCTCCAGCCCGATGGCGGCGGCTCCGGGCGCCGTGGGGACTGCGAGCCCCGGCGCCCCGGTGGCGGGAGAGGTCGGTGCCCAAGCCCCGGGTACGCTCCTGTCTGACGGATCGATTCTCGCCCCGATCGAGGACAATGCGGGTGCCGTCGCCGCCCCGGGCGCACCCGATGCCGTGCCCCCGCCTGCGCCCTGCGCGGCATGCGCCACGGTGATCGCCCTCCACGAGATCAAGGTGGAGGGGGAAGGAACCGGTCTGGGTGCGGTCGGTGGCGGCGTGGTGGGCGGCGTGGTCGGCAATTCCCTGGGCGGCGGCCGCGGCCGCGGTGTCCTGACGGTGCTCGGCGCCGTCGGCGGTGCGCTCGCCGGTCATGCGATCGAGAAGGATGCCCGCTCCAAAATCGACTACGAACTGGTGGTGCGCTACGAGGACGGGCATACGCGTCACTTCAAGCGAGCGCAACCCTGGCCCTACAGCGTGGGAGAGCCGGTGCGCATCGTCAAGGGCGAGGTGACGCCAAGGCGCGGCTAGCCGCGGCCCGCCGCGCGCTACTCGATGCGCGGTGCCGCGCGCAGCACTTCCTCGACGGTCGTCACGCCCGCAGCCACCTTCATCGCGCCCGACACGCGCAGCGAGTGCATGCCTTCGCGGATCGCCTGGTTGCGGATCGGATCAATGCTGGGTTCGGCGGAGACGAGCCGCTTGATCTCTGTGGACATCTCCAGCAGCTCGTAGATGCCGGTGCGGCCGCGGTATCCCGTCATGCGACACTCAAGGCAACCCACGGGCTTGTAGATCTGCACGGGCGTGGCCGTCTTCCAGGGTGCGATCAGTTCCGACCAGAGCTCGGCATCAACCGTGCCGCCGCTGACCTTGCAATGCGGGCAGAGAATCCGCACGAGACGCTGGGCGAGAATGCCGAGCACGGTGGCGTTGAGCAGGTAGGCGGGCACGCCAAGCTCGAGCAGCCGCGTGATGGCCGAGGGGGCATCGTTGGTGTGGACCGTGGAGAACACAAGGTGCCCGGTCAGGGCGGCCTGCACGGCCATCTCGGCGGTCTCATAGTCGCGGATTTCACCCACCATGATGATGTCCGGATCCTGGCGCATCAGGGCGCGCACGCCGTCGGCAAAGCCGAGCTCGATACCGCCTTGCACCTGCATCTGATTGAAGGCCCCTTCGACCATCTCGATCGGATCCTCGATCGTGCAGACGTTCACCTCCTCGGTCGCAAGCGTCTTCAGTGTCGAGTACAGGGTGGTCGTCTTGCCGGAGCCGGTCGGCCCGGTCACTAGGATGATGCCGTTGTTGCGCGCGGTCAGGCTGTTCCAGCGGCGCGCGTCGTCGTCGGAGAAGCCGAGCTCGCCGAAATCCTTGACCACCACCTCCGGGTCGAAGATGCGCATGACCAGCTTCTCGCCAAATGCGGTGGGCAGGGTCGACAGGCGCAGCTCGACCTCGTTGCCATCGAAGGTGCGGGTCTTGATGCGACCGTCCTGGGGACGGCGCTTCTCGACGACGTCCATGCGGCCGAGCAGCTTGATGCGGCTCGTCATGGCCGACAGCACGCCGACCGGGACCTGGTAGACCTGATGCAAGACGCCGTCGATCCGAAAGCGCACCACGCCCTGGTCGCGGCGCGGCTCGAGGTGGATGTCCGAGGCGCGCTGGTCGAAGGCGAACTGCCAGAGCCAGTCGACGATCTGGACGATATGCGCGTCATTCGAGTCGTACTGCCGGCCTGCGGCCTTGACGTTGCCCAGTTCGACCAGCTGCTCGAAGCTGTTCTGCGCCACCGCGCCGCCCTTGGCCACCGCGCCCTTGACCGAACGGGCGAGGCTGAAGAATTCGGCGATGAAGCGCGTGATGTCGTGGGGATTGGCCACCACGCGCCGGATCGTGGCGCGCAGGATGCGCTCCATCTCCGGGATCCATTCGGTCAGGAACGGCTCGGCGGTGGCGATCACGACCTCGTTCGGGCGCACCTCCAGGGGCAGGATGCGAAAGCGATTGGCATAGTTCGACGACATCAGGTCACCGATGCGCGCGAAGTCGACCTTCAGGGGATCGATGTGGGCAAACGGCAGCCCGGACTTCTTCGCCATGAGCTCGGCCAGCGGGTCGAGCCCCAGGATCCGGTGCGGCGCCCGCTGCGACTTCAGCTTCAGATCGGCGATCGTCGCGAGCGGATGCTGGCCCGAGACCGCATGACCGGCCGCTGCATAGATGGCGCGGATCTGCTCGTCACCGACCAGGTTGTCCTCGGTCAGCCACTGCACGACCTGCGGGATCGTGACCCGCTGCTCAGGAGTCGTCTGGATCGGAGTTGCGGAATTGATGACGGCGCTCATGGCGGCCTTTCACGGTGGCAGGCGGGCGTTTCTTTGATTATATGCATAGCGGACCCCCGCTATGAACTAGATCCGAAAGCGAGCGCCGCGAACGTGGCGCGGATCACTCATTCGCAGTCCGTGCACCCAGCTTGTGGCCGGCAGCGCGTAGAGCGTCTCGATGGATTCGGCGCGCTCATAGAGATCGGCGAACGAGACATCGAGGTCCGGACCCTGGAAGGCGACCGCCACGCGGTTGCCCTGGTGGACCTCGGGCAGGAATGCGACACGCCCGGCGAAGGCCGCCTTCAGGGTTTTCTCATTCTTGGCAAAACTCGGGTGCTCGCCAAACAGGTTGACCGTGGCCACCGCAGGCGAGCGCAGGCAGGCGCGACAGCGTGCGTAGAATGGCTCCGAATCGAGGACCGGACCGCGCGCGGCGGCATCGTAGAGATCGATGTGCAGAAGATCGATGCTTCCCTGGTTGTACTCGGCCCCCACAAAATCCCAGGCGTCCTCCTCGATCACCGACAGACGCAGATCATCGGGGGGCAGCCGGAACATGGCACGCGCCGCACGCACCACCCCCGCGTTCAGTTCGACCGCCGTCACCGAGGCCCCGGTCAGATTGCGATAGCAGAATTTGGTCAGCGCCGCGGCCCCGAGACCGAGCTGCACGATGCGCGCCGGCTGGTGCACGAAGAGGAGCCCGATCATCATCTGCTGGGCATACTCGAGTTCGATGACATCAGGCGCCTTCAGGCGCATCGCGCCCTGGACCCATTCGGTGCCGAAGTGCAGGTAGCGCACGCCAGCCTCCTCCGAGAAGGTCACCGGTGCGTACACCACGCGCCGCCGCCGGGCGGGCTCAGCGGTGGCGGGGTCGGGCGCGCGGGCGGACTTACGCCGGAAGAGTGCCATGGAGGTGGGGTGCGAGCGCCGCATGCCAGAGCTTGCGCTTCGATTCGAGCGACAGCGCAGCGGCCGCCGGGCTGGTCGAGGGCAGGGTGTGCAAGGCGAGTCCGGCGGGCAGGCGCGAGCGGCCATGTCGGGCCGCGGCCTGTCCGTTCAGAAGCAGGGAACCCAGCCGCGGGCAGCCCGCGCGCAGGGCACTGAAATCGTTGGGCCGGGCAGCCCGGATCGAGTGATCGAGGCTGCCCTGGCGCTCGCAGGAGGCAAGGACGTCCCACAGGCCGATCCCGCGCGCGGAGAGCACCGCCAGGCGCTCCTCATAAGGCCGGCCCGCGAGCGGGACACCAAGCACGAGTCCCATGAGCCGCCAGAACTGGTTGCGCGGGTTGCCGTAATACTCCCCAGAGGCGAGCGATGCCACCGAGGGGAAGCTGCCGAGGATCAGGACCTCGGTATACCGATCCACAATCGGTGCGAGCCCGCCCTCGAACTTTGCGCCCGTGACGCTCAAGCGATGCTCAGAAGACAATCGACAGACACTCAGCGCCGCCTCGATCGACAGTTGAGGGACACTGAAGGAACACTCACGGGGCGCCGGCGCGACGCGCGCTGCACGCTCGCAGCCGCAGTCTAGGTCAAAAGCGTGTTGAGCCGCTTGACGAAGCCGGCCGGGTCCTCAAGACGTCCACCTTCGGCCAGGATCGCCTGATCGAGCAGCACCCGGCTCCAGTCCTCGAAATGCGTCTGTTCGTCCTTCAGGCGCTTGATGAGGACGTGCTCGGTGTTGATCTCGAGCACCGGCTTCGAATCCGGCGCGGACTGCCCGGCGGCCTTGAGCATACGTGCGAGGTTGGCACTGATCTCCCCATCCTCGGCGACGATGCAAGCCGGTGAATCGGTCAGCCGGAAGGTCACCCTGACCTCCTTGACGGCTTCGCCGAGCGCATCCTTGATACGTCGCGTCAGATCGCTATACGACTGGGCCTGCTCCTCATGGGCCTTCTTCTCCGCCTCATCCTCGAGTGCGCCGAGGTCAAGGCCGCCCTTGGCGACGCTCTGCAGATCCTTGCCCTCGAAGCTCGTCAGGAAACTGAGCATCCACTCGTCGACACGGTCGGAGAGCAGCAGCACCTCGACCCCCTTCTTGCGGAAGATCTCCAGATGCGGGCTGTTCTTCGCTGCGCCATGCGATTCGGCCGTGACGTAGTAGATCTTGGTCTGGCCCTCCTTCATGCGCCCGACCACCTCCGCAAGACCCACGCTCTGACCGGCACCATCGGTCGCGGTGGTATCAAAGCGCAAGAGCTTGGCGATTCGGTCTTTGTTGGCGTGGTCCTCGCCGATGCCCTCTTTGAGGACCTGCCCGAATTCCCTCCAGAAATCGGCGTAGCGTGCCTTGTCGTTCTCGGCGAGATCCTCGAGAAGCCCGAGCACCTTCTTGGTCGCGCCCTCGCGGATCGCCTTGACGTCGCGGCTTTCCTGGAGGATCTCGCGCGACACGTTCAAGGGCAGATCGTTGGAGTCGATCACGCCGCGCACGAAGCGCAGATAGACCGGCAGCAGCTGCTCCGCATCGTCCATGATGAAGACGCGCTTGACGTAGAGCTTAAGGCCGGCGCGCCGGTCGCGGTCCCACAGGTCGAAGGGCGCATGGGCCGGCACGTAGAGGAGCTGGATGTATTCCGAGCGACCTTCGACGCGGCTGTGGGTCCAGGCGAGCGGATCCTGGAAATCGTGTGAGACGTGCTTGTAGAATTCGCGGTACTGCTCATCGGTGATCTCGCTCTTGGGCCGCGTCCACACGGCGCTCGCCTGATTGACCGTCTCGAGCTCGTCCTTCTTGACCTCTTCCTTCTTCTCCTCGTCCCACTCCTCCTTGTACATGCGGATGGGCAGCGAGATGTGGTCCGAATACTTCTGCAGGATGCTCTTCAGACGCCAGCGTGAGAGCAGCTCATCCTCGCCCTCGCGCAGGTGCAGGGTCACCTCGGTGCCGCGGCGTGGCTTGTCGATCGTCTCGATCGAGAATTCACCCGAGCCGTCACTCGACCATTCGATGCCTTCCGCAGGCGGAAGACCCGCGCGGCGCGAGCGCACCGTGACCCGGTCGGCGACGATGAACGCCGAGTAGAAGCCGACCCCGAACTGGCCGATCAGGGCGGCATCCTTCTGCTGGTCTCCAGAGAGCTTGGCGAAGAACTCGCGCGTCCCGGATTTCGCGATCGTGCCGAGGTGGTCGATGGCCTCCGCGCGCGACAGTCCGATGCCATTGTCGGCGATCGTGATGGTGCGCGCCGCCTTGTCGAAGTCGATCACGATGGACAGTTCAGGATCGTCCTCGAAGAGCCCCGGGGCGCCAAGCGCCTCAAAGCGCAGGCGATCCGCGGCGTCGGAGGCGTTGGAGACCAGTTCCCGCAGGAAGATCTCCTTGTTGCTNNTGGATCATCAGCTGCAGCAGCTGCTTGACCTCGGCCTGAAAGCCGAGCGTCTCTTTTTGTGCACCCATGGACGTCCTCACAAATGGTTGTAACAGGCCGATGAGGGCGGCCTGTATCCGACTTTACGCGGATTGGACACCCCTCGAAACAGATTGCGGCGGG
>PLEY01000105.1:33526-49807 GCA_003136595.1 Burkholderiales bacterium | reverse complement strand
GTCATGCTGCAGCAGACGCAGGTTGCGACCGTCCTCGGCTACTACGAGCGTTTCCTCGCGGCCTTTCCCGACGTCTTGCAACTCGCAGCCGCCCCCCTTGAACGCGTCATGGAGCTGTGGAGCGGTCTGGGCTACTACAGCCGCGCGCGCCACCTGCATGCCTGCGCCCAGCGCATCGCGCGTGTTCACGGGGGGGTGTTCCCGAGCGATCCGGCCAAGCTCGTCGAACTGCCCGGCATCGGGCGCTCCACGGCTGCGGCCATCGCCGTCTTTAGTGCCGGGGTGCGCGCGCCGATTCTCGATGGCAACGTCAAACGCGTGCTCTGCCGGGTGTTTGGCATCGCGGGCTATCCCGGTGAGCGGGCCGTGCACGAGCGCCTCTGGGAACTCGCCGAGAGCCTCGTTCCCGAGCGCGACATCGAGGCCTATACACAGGGCCTGATGGATCTGGGGGCGACGGTCTGCACTACCCGCAAGCCCCGCTGCGAGAACTGCTTTGCAAGGCCGCGCTGCGTGGCCTATCGGGAGGACCGCATCGCTGTCCTGCCAGAGCGCAAGCCGCGGCGCGCCTATCCGGTGCGCGCTGTCGTGATGCTGGTGTTACATCACGCCGGTGCGGTGCTGCTGCAAAAGCGCGCGGCACCAGGCATCTGGGGGGGGCTTTGGTGTCTGCCGGAGTGGCCGCGTGCGAGCGCAATGGCGGCTATCGAGTCGTTTGCCGCCGAACGCGGCAGCATCGCAGCCGTCGCGACACTGGCTCCATTCGTGCACGGCTTCACCCACTTCCAGCTGGACGTCGAGGTCTGCGCCATCGACCTTGGCGTGCGCGCCGCTTTTCACAGGCCTGACGACCTCTGGCTGGATCTCGAGGACGCGCGCGGCGCGGCGCTGCCTGCGCCCGTCAAACGAGTGCTTGAGGCCCTCTGGCAGGCCTCGCCCCTGCATGGGGCAGCGGCGCGTCCCGGGCCCGGACGAACGGTCTAGGGTTTCGGGGCGGGCATAGGAGCACCGGGCGGCGGTGGTGGGGCCGCACTGGCACTCTGCAGGCCGTAGCCGACCACCTTCCAGTTGCCTTTGTCCTGGAACATCGTGACAAACTCATTGGCCGGGTCGGCTGACTTGAACTGGGTGTAATACTGCAGAGTCACGTAGTGTCCAGGCGGCGCACCTTCGATGTTGTCGGTCGGTGTGGCCTGCTTCAGGACCCGCGAGGTGACTCCCCCGGTTGGGCCCAGTTTGGCGGCGGCGCCCTGTTCCCAGTCGGCCTCGCGCAGTCGTGTCTGGAATTCGGTCGCGGCCTGTGCCCAGGCGAGCCCGTACTTGCCCGAATCGACCAGGACGAGCCAGGCCTTGGCGCTGGCCTCGGCCTTCGCGGTACCCGGNNCTGAGCCGGCACCTGAGCGGCGGCGACGCCGCACATCAGCAGCATGAGTAGCATGCGAACAGCAGTCTTCAAGGGATTCTCCGGATTCAGTGATTGTCGGTGCGCCATTCGACCGCGGCGCGCCGGCAGAAGTTCGGGGTGCGTCTTCGCGCCCCGTCGCCGCGCGGGCAGCACTCGGTTGGCTGGTTAGAAGGATACAGGGCTCAAAGCCCGAAGTGGCCCGAAGTGGCCTGAACTGGCCTGAAGTGGCCCGAGGTGGCCTTTTCCTAGATGATCTTTTGTTGCAGAAGATATTGATGCACGATCGATAGCCGGGTGGGGGCATCGGTCAATTCCATCAGTTTCTGTTTGGCCGCAAGCGAGATCGGCAGGATCTCGCAGAGCCGGTTACCCACCCAGGTGGCGTCATCGAGTAGATAGGGCTGACCGATCGGCAGTTTCCCCTCCGGATCGATCTTGTCGATTTCGCGGTTCAGCTGCTGGATGATGCGTTGCAGCAGTTCGGCGCACGCGAGATACGGCTCGGGAACCGCGCTCGGCTCCTCGTGCTCCAGGTCCTCGGTCGAGGCGCGCAGCAGTCCGTTGGCTTCGGTGTGCATCGTGGCGATCCGGAAGCGTTGCGTGCCCTCCGTCGAGATCTGGAGGACCCCCAGCTGTTCCATGCTCCAATCTGTAATCCGGGCGCGGCAGCCGATGGGCTCGGGGCGCGCCCCGCCGCCCGTCTCCTTGCCTTTGCGGATCAGGCACACGCCGAAGGGTCGGGCATCGCGCATGCAGTCCCGGACCATGTCCATGTAGCGCGCCTCGAAGATCCGCAGCGGCAGCATGCCGCCCGGAAACAGCACGGCATTCAGGGGGAAGATCGGCAGTTCCAGGGATCCGGAGGCGGTGACGAGGGACTCAGGCACGGTGGCAATTCACGCTGGGGCAGTCGGGGTCTTCATGTCGAGCGCCCTGTGACGCGTCAGGACCGCTTCGTGGGGTCGAAAGCGCAGGGCCAGCTGCTCCACACAATACACCGAGCGATGCTGGCCCCCGGTGCAGCCGATCGCGACCGTCAGGTAACTGCGGCTGTCCTGCACGTAGGCGGGCAACCAGCGCTCGACGAAGTCGCCAATGTCGGCCAGCATGCGCTCGACCATCGGCACGGCCCGCAGGAACTCGATGACCGGTGCATCGCGGCCTGTGAGAGGTCGCAGCTGCGCGTCGTAATAGGGGTTGGGCAGACAGCGTACGTCGAAAACCAGGTCGGCATCGAGTGGCACGCCATCCTTGAAGGCAAAGGATTCGAACAGCAGGGTGAGGCCTGAGCGACCCGTACCGATGAAGTCACGGACCCAGGCGCGCAGGGTCTTGGGCGGCAGGCCGCTGGTGTCGATCGATTGCCCAATTCCATCGAGCACGGCGAGACGCGCACGCTCCTCATCGATGCACTCCTGCAGCGTGCGCGCGCCGTCTGGCTCGGACAGCGGATGGCGCCGCCGGCTTTCGGAGTAGCGCTGCACGAGGGTCGGCGTGTCCGCGGTCAGGAACAGGACCTGCACTTCCGAACCGTAGCGCCGCAACACCGAGAGCAGTGTCGGAAGTTCGGTGACGGATTCGACCCCGGTGCGCGCGTCGATGCTCACCGCCACGGCCTCGTGGCCGGTGGTACGAAACTCCTGGACGAGTTCGACCAGAAAGCGCGAAGGCAGATTATCGACGACCGCGTACCCTGCGTCCTCGAGAACGTCCAGAACGATCGATTTGCCCGAACCGGACATGCCGGTAACGATGAGTACGCGCATGAATCCCGCGACGACCAAGCCGTCAAAGCGATAGACCAACCATCATAGCAAAGCGCCGCCGACCCGGCGTGAATCCCGGAAAACCGGGCGGCTGCGCTCAGTGGCCAGGGTTGCCGCCGCCGGGCAGGCGGGGCGCTGGAGGGGCGAGGTCGGCGTCGTTCTGCTGTGCGGCGTCCTCGACATGCTTGCGCATCTCGAGGGCCTGGCGGTCCATGAATTCGCGCATCGTGTCGATGCCGCGCAGCTGCAGGATCGTGTTACGCACCGCCGCCTCGGCCAACACGGCGATGTTGCGACCCATGTCGACCGGGATCACCACCTTGCGCACCGCGATCCCGAGGATGTCCTCGGCGAGCACATCGAGCGGCATGCGCTGGTAGTGGTTGTCCATCGTGGTTCGTCGCACCAGATGGACGATGAGTCGCAGACGCATCTTGCGCCGAACCGCGGTCTCGCCGAAGATCGCCTTGATGTCGAGCAGGCCAAGGCCGCGCACCTCGAGCAGGTTGGCGAGCAGCTGCGGGCAGCGGCCCTCGATCGTGTGCGGCCCGATCGAGGTCAGCTCGACGACGTCGTCAGCCACGAGCCCGTGCCCGCGTGAGATCAGTTCGAGCGCCAGTTCGCTCTTGCCGAGCCCCGACTCACCGGTGATGAGGACCCCGACGCCCAGTACATCCATGAGCACGCCGTGCACCGTGGTCCGCTCCACCAGGGTACGTGCCAGGTAGTGGCGCAGCGATTCGATCACCCGGGCCGCCTCGAGGGGGGTGCCGATCAGGGGAATCTGCTCTTCCTCGCAGACTTCCATCAGCCCGGCGGGAGGCGTCAAGCCCTCGGCGACGAGGATCGCGGGGGGGCGCGCGGAGCCCAGTTCCGCAAGCAAGAGGCGATGGCGCTTTTCCGCGAAGCGCGCGAGGTAGTCGATCTCCTGACGACCTAGCACCTGGATGCGCAAGGGATGGATGAGGTTCAGGAACCCGACCATGTCAGGCGTTGCGAAACGGCTGTTCCAGGGGATCTGGACGTCGCTGACCGGACCGACCGGCTCGCCAGCCAGCCAGCGCAGGCCCAGCGCATCGCGGTTGTCCGCGAACAGCTGCAAGACGGTGCTCACGTGCGGGAGCCCCAAGGGGCTCTCATGCGGCCG
The DNA here is from genome assembly GCA_003136595.1 of Burkholderiales bacterium. Taxonomy (GTDB): domain Bacteria; phylum Pseudomonadota; class Gammaproteobacteria; order Burkholderiales; family Burkholderiaceae_D; genus BOG-994. Next base: position 45,489 of record PLEY01000105.1, on the reverse strand, counting down.
GACGGAAGGGTTCCCAATTGACGAGCATGCGATGCACCGAGCTTGCGTCCGGGGCCGCGCTCAGGCCGTCGCGAAATGCGGGGTCGGAGAGCATCTGCGCGAGTTCCGAAAGAATTTCCAGGTGGGCCTGTGTCGCCTGTTCCGGGACCAGTAGAAAGATCAGGATCGACACCGGCCGCGCGTCGGGGGCATCGAAGGGGATCGGTTCCAGGAGCCGGATGAACGCCGCGACCGGCTCGCGCAGGCCCTTGATGCGTCCGTGCGGGATCGCGACCATCTGACCGAGCCCGGTGGAGCCCAGGCGTTCGCGCGCGAACAGATTGTCAAACACCTTGCTGCGCGCGATTCCCTGATGATTTTCGAAAAGGAGTCCGGCTTGCTCGAAGACGCGTTTCTTGCTCGACGCAGCGAGGTCCAGTACGACATTCGCCGGGGGCAGCAATTTGCTGATCAGGTTCATGGAGAGTAATAGGCGCGCCTGTGATATCGGCAAAACCGCTTCAAAGGCTGCGCACCATGACGGACAAGGAGGGCGATTATATCGCCAAGATTCGCCGGACAACAGCCAAAATCGCCGCGGCGCAGCAAGATTGGCCATCCCCGGTCCGGCGTGCCCCCATCGATCCCCCTGATGCTAGGCCAGGGCCTGCCTCTTGATCGCGCTGGCCGGACGTGACTTCAGGCATTCCTTGTACTTGATGACCTGCCGGTCGAGCTTGTCGATGAGACAGTCGATGGCGGCATACAGGTCCGGCTGAACCGCTTCACAATGAATGTCTTTTCCTCGAAGATGAAGGTTGATCTCCGCTTTTTGCTGCAATTTATCTACCGAGAGCAACACCGTAACATCAATCACGTGATCAAAATGCCGCCGGATTCGGGAGAGCTTGTTGAGCGCGTATTCGCGAATCGAGGGTGTAATCTCCAGATGGTGTCCGCTGATGGTGAGATTCATTACGACGGCTCCTTTGCAGGTCTGCGAGGAAACGGGATCGCGCAGAGGTTGGGGTGCGCCCGGGGCGCGCCGCAACGTACGTTCAGAGAGATTTACGCAGGCTGACAGGAGGGATTCGGAGCGCCTCGCGGTACTTCGCGATCGTGCGGCGTGCCACGACGATACCCTGTTCCCCCAGCATCTCTGCGATCTTGCTGTCGGAGAGCGGTTTTTTGGGGTCTTCGGCTCCTATAAGTTGTCGGATCAAGGCACGAATCGCGGTGCTCGAGGCAGCGCCGCCCGCTTCCGTGGCGACATGACTGCCGAAGAAGTACTTCAACTCGAAGGTCCCCATCGGACTGAGCATGAATTTCTGCGTCGTCACGCGGGACACCGTCGACTCATGTAAACCTAGTGTATCTGCGATTTCCCGCAACACAAGGGGTCTCATCGCCACTTCACCATGAGTGAAGAAATTCCGTTGTCTTTCGACAATTGCCTCGGAAACCCGCAGGATCGTGTCGAAGCGTTGCTGGACATTCTTGATCAGCCAGCGCGCCTCCTGGAGCCGGGCCGCGAGCGAGGCCGCCTGCTCGCTGCCGCGGTGTTCGCGCAGGATTTGCGCATACATGCGATTGATCCGCAGTTGCGGCATCACATCGGGGTTTAGCGTCGCACGCCAGACGCCCTTGACCTTGCGCACGATCACATCGGGCACCACGTATTGGACGTCCTCGGCGAGGAAGGCGCGACCGGGAAACGGCGTCAGGCTGCGGATCAGGGCGTGGGCGTCGCGCAGGCCTTGGTCGTCGCAGCGCAACAGGCGCTTGAGCTTGGTGAAGTCGTGCGCCGCCAGCAATTCAAGGTGCTCGCGCACGATCGCGAGCGCCAGTTCCTGGGTGGCCGGCTCCGCGCGCATGGCCGCGTTGCCTGCCTCGGGGCGCAGTTGCAGCGCGAGGCATTCTGAGGCGTTGCGGGCGCCCACTCCGGGCGGATCGAAACTCTGGATCAGTTTCAGGGCCATGGTCAGCTCTTCGGGCTCGACCTCGAGCTGCCCCGGCAGGAGGGTGGCGATCTCCTCCAGGGGCTGCCGCAGATAGCCGTCCTCGTCGATGGCGTCGATGAGGACAGTCACCAGGGCACTATCGCGGCGCGACAACTTGGTGACGGCAACCTGGGCCAGCAGGTGGTCGCGCAGCGTCGTCTGAACCGCCGCCAGCTGCGGCATGTCCATCTCGTCGTCGGTGCCGGAATTGCGCCGGCCGCTGTCGGCTGCCGCCCAGTCCGACCCGAACTCGTTTTCCTGGGCGGATGTCACGTCCGTCGCGGCGCCTTCGCCGCTGCTGCCCTCGGCGGCCTCGTCGCGCGCACCGGCCGGCTCGCCCCCGGCGCCACCCTCGGGCTCATAATGTTCGTTCTTGAGCGTGCCGTCGCTGCTGAGGCGCAGCGATCCATTGAAGGGGTCGTCGGCGCGCTCGAGGAGCGGGTTCTCGGTCAGGACCTGCTCGATCTCCTGGTTCAGCTCCAGCGTCGAGAGCTGCAGGAGGCGGATTGACTGCTGCAGCTGCGGCGTGAGCGCAAGGTGCTGCGAGAGCTTGAGTTGAAGCACCTGTTTCATGGTTCAGCGGCGCCTTGCCATGGCGCCTACATCCGGAAGTGTTCGCCGAGATAGACGCGGCGAACACTTTCGTTTTGCACGATCTCATCGGGTCGCCCGGCGGCGAGCACCTCGCCGGCATTGATGATGTAGGCGTGATCGCAGATGCCGAGCGTCTCGCGTACGTTATGGTCTGTGATGAGCACCCCGATGGCGCGCGCTTTCAGGAAGCGCACAATCCGCTGGATCTCGATCACCGCGATCGGATCGATCCCGGCAAATGGCTCATCGAGCAGGATGAAGCGCGGTGAGGTCGCGAGCGACCGCGCGATCTCCACGCGGCGCCGCTCCCCCCCGGAGAGCGACAGCGCACTGTTGGTACGGATGTGCTGGATCTGCAGGTCATCGAGCAGTGCCCCGATGCGCTCTTCGATCTCGGCCTCGCTGAGCCGCTTGTCGTCGCCGCCGCGCTGCAGCTCGAGGACCGCACGGATGTTCTCCTCGACCGTGAGCTGCCGGAACACCGACGCCTCCTGGGGCAGATAGGACAACCCGAGCCGTGCCCGGCGATGGATCGGCAGGCGCGTCACCTTCGTGCCATCGAGCGTGATCTCGCCGGCATCGGCGCCGACCAGTCCGACGATCATGTAGAAGCAGGTTGTCTTGCCCGCCCCGTTGGGGCCGAGCAGTCCGACGACCTCGCCGCTGCGGACCTCGAGCGAGACGTCCTGGACCACGGTCCGTGTGCCATAGGACTTGCGCAGATTCATCGCGGCAAGCGTGCTGTGATGCGATGCGGTGAGCGGCGCCTGAGGCGCCAGCATCTGGACCGGTGGCTCGGGACTATTCATCGGGGACTCTCTTTAGTTCCGTCGACGGGGTGAGCGGTTCGGATGCCGCCGGCGGCACCGCGTCAGTCGAGGGTTTTGCAGTGCCGGGCGCGGTTTCGCCTGGCTTGGTGGCGTTCGGGGCAGCCCCGGTCGCGGGTTTGGGGGCAGCGCCTGCCGGAGCGCCCGGCGTGGTGGCGCTCTTGGCCGGGGCGAACAGCGCGTGCGCCCGGTCCCCTTTGCCACCCGCCTCGACGACGTATTGTTCCGTGGAGCTGTTGTACTGGATCATGTCCCCGCGGATTTCGTCCTGCACCACGCCGCCGTCCAAGCGGCGCACCACGGCATGCACGAAGATCTTGGCCAGATCGGCTTTCTCGTCGTACTCGATGCGCTCGCCCTCGCCTTCGATGTACTGGTCGGCGAAACCCTCGCGCTTCTGGTGGAAGTAGACGAGCTTGCCCGGGGCATCCATGGTCGCGGTGCCGTATTCGTAATTCTCTGGATCGCGCTTGACGACGAGCTTGTCGCAGCGGATCAGGATCGTCCCCTTGGTGAGGATCACGTGTCCGGTGAACACATAGATCTGGTGCAGGTCGTCAAAGGCCGAGTTGTCGTAGTCGATCTTGGTGGGCTTGTCGTGGTCGGCCTTCTCGGCGTGCGCCGCCTGGGGCAGGGCAAAGCTTCCCGCGACAAGCAGCATGGCCAGGGCGCGGCGCACCAGGCAGAAGGGCGTCAGGCCGCTCATGGCTTGAGCGCCTCGCCGGCCGCGGCGGTGCCGGTTTTCTTGTGCTGGGCCTCGAAGATGGCCTCGCCGCGCACAGGGGTGTTCTCATTCATTTTGATGGTCCGGTCCGTATTGTTGAAGGTCATGGTCTGGGACCAGATGTGCGAGCCGCCATGCTCGATCTCGAAGGGCTGGTCGGTCCTGGCGATGTCCTCCTCGGGCAGCACCAGGAGGTAGTTGCCGAAGGCGCGCAGTTCTGGATTGTCGGCGCTCGGCGCCCGGGTGATCTGCACGTGACCAAGCAGCGTCACCTGCTCTGCGTCACTCGTGACATTGCCAGTGTCGGCCTGCATGTGCACGGTGGGCCGGTCCGAGCGGGCGCTCGTGATCTGCGGCTTGAGCAGTATGGTCGAATCGTCGTCTGCGAAGTGCGTCATGCGTGCCGACGAGACGCTATAGAGGGCGTTGCCCTGATCGTCCATACGCGTCAGATTGAAGTTCTCGGCGAAATAGTCAACCTGATGGCCGGCGCGGCGCGGCACCGGGTCCGACAGCCGGGCGCGCTCGGCGAGCCAGTAGGAGCCCGCCGCCAGCGCGCCAAGCAGGACGAGGGAGCCGACCAGTGTGCCGCGATCGCGCATCAGCTAATCCAGATAGCGGGCCATGAGGCCCTCGAGTTTTCCCTGCGCGCTTAGGATCAGTTCGGCGAGCTCGCGCACCGCACCATGACCGCCCGCGCGCGTACTCATCCAGTGGGCATGTGCGGCGACACCATTGGCGGCGTGGGGGACCGTGGCCGCAAAGCCGACCCGGCGCATCACCGGGATGTCGATCACGTCGTCGCCCATGAAGCCGGTTTCCCGGCGACTGCGGCCCAGTCGGTCAAGCAGTTCGTCGAGGGCGGCGCGCTTGTCTTCGACGCCTTCGAGAACCGCTTCGATGCCGAGCTCCAGCGCCCGGCGCCGTACCGCTTCGGAACGCCGACCCGAGAGGATGGCCACCGTGACCTCGGACTGCCTAAGCCAGACCAGGCCCTGGCCATCGAGGACATGGAACGTCTTGTAGCGCTCGCCCTCGCCGCCGTAGTGGAGGCTGCCGTCGGTGAGCACGCCATCGACATCGAAAATCATGAGCCGCAACGGCCAGAGCCTTTGCAGCAGCGTGGGCGCGTGCTCGCCGGGGACTTCCATCTAGATGACCTTCGCGTTCGTCAGGTCGTGGATGTGCACGGCGCCGACCAGTTGGCCCTGCGCGTCGACCACCAGCAGCTGATTGATCCGGAAATGTTCCATCTGGTCCGCCGCCTCGACGGCGAGCCGGTCCGCCTCGATGGTACGTGGCCGCGCATGCATGACCTCACCGATCACCAGGCCCGAGAGATCATGGACGGTCTCGAACAGGCGGCGCAGGTCCCCGTCGGTGAAGACGCCCACCAGCGCCCCGCTCTCGTCGAGCACCGCGGTCATGGCGAGGCGTTTGCGTGTCATCTCCAGCAGCGCCTCCGAGAGCAGGGCGGTGCGCGGCACCTTCGGTATCGCGTCCCCGGTGCGCATGATGTCCGAGACGCGCGTCAGGAGGCGCCGGCCGAGCGCTCCACCCGGATGCGAGCGCGCGTAATCCTCGTGATTGAAGCCGCGCAGCTCCAGGAGGGTGACGGCGAGTGCATCGCCCAGCGCGAGTGCTGCGGTCGTGCTCGCGGTCGGGGCGAGATTCAGCGGGCACGCCTCCCGCTCGGCGCCCGCGAGGAGGTGCACGTTGGCGATCCGGGCGAGTGACGAGTCCGGGTTGCCGGTCATGGTGATGAGGCGCGTGCCCTGGCGCTTTAAGACCGGCAGGATCGTCAGCAATTCCGCGGTTTCCCCCGAATTCGACAGGGCGATGAGTACATCGCTGCCGGTCACCATGCCGAGGTCGCCGTGGTTCGCCTCGGCGGCGTGCACGAAAAACGCCGGAGTCCCGGTGCTTGAGAAGGTAGCTGCTATCTTGTGGGCGATATGCCCGGATTTCCCGATGCCGCTAACGGCCACCCGACCGGTGCAGTCCAGCAGGAGTTGTACCGCGGCGACGAAACTGTCGTCGAGGCGCGCCCCCAGGGCAGCCACCGCCTCGGCCTCGGTCTGCAGGACATCCCGTCCAAGGGCCAGTATTCGCTGGGGATCGGGACGGGTCTGGCCGGCGGGTCCGACGGCTAGGGAGACGGGGTAGGCACCGGGAAGGGGGGCTGGATGTGGCGCGGTCATCAATCTAGTATAACAAAGGCATACTTATTGCTTGGAGGTGCTGACACCAAGGCAATGATGTACGCCGGCCGGCCTCCTTGAAGGGCCACTCCGGGAGCCGTTGATGAGCACGCTCGAACTGGTCTTGGTGTTTCTCTTAGCCGCGGTCGTGGGCGTGGTGGTGTTTCGCTCGCTGAAACTGCCGCCCATGCTCGGCTATCTGTGCGTGGGCATCGTGATCGGGCCGCATGCCCTGGGGCTTGCGCCCGACTCGCCGGAGACGCGGCGGCTTGGCGAATTCGGCGTCGTGTTCCTGATGTTTTCGATCGGGCTCGAATTCAACCTTTCGAAGCTTTGGACGCTCCGCCGCACGGTCCTGGGACTGGGTTTGGCCCAGGTCGTCGTCACCATCGCGATCACGGTCTGCGGTGGGGCGCTGCTCGCGGCCTGGCCGGGCGGACGAGTGGCGAGGCCGCTCGCGACCTGGTTTGCCTTGGGTGCGGCGCTTGCGATGTCGTCGACAGCAATTGTCGTCAAGCTCTTGACCGAGCGTCTGGAGATCGAATCGGCGCACGGCCGGCAGATCCTGGGCGTCCTCCTGCTCCAGGACCTCGCGGTGGTTCTCCTTCTGGTGCTGGTTCCGGCGATCGCCGAACCGCAGGCAGACCTCGGCTTCACCCTTTTGAAGGCGGCCCTGCGCGTGGCGGTCCTGCTGTCCCTGCTGCTGGTCTTTGGTCAGCGCCTCATGCGTGCCTGGTTTCATATCGTGGCGCGGCGCCGCTCGCAGGAACTGTTCATGCTGAATCTGCTCCTGACCACGCTCGGACTCGCGTGGCTCACGGAAGAGGTCGGCCTGTCGTTGGCTCTGGGCGCGTTCGTCGCGGGCATGCTGATCGCGGAGACCGAGTATCACCACCAGGTGGAGGAGGACATCAAGCCCTTTCGGGACGTGCTCCTCGGTCTGTTTTTCATCTCGATCGGGATGCTGCTCAACGTCGGCGTGGTTGCGCATCACGCCGCGCTGGTCGGTCTGCTCCTCATCGGCCCGATCCTCGTGAAACTGGTGCTGGTGACGGCCCTGGCCCGCCTGTTCGGCAGCCCCTTTGGCACGGCGCTACGCATCGGCCTGGGCTTGGCTCAGGCGGGCGAGTTCGGCTTCGTCCTGCTCCAGCAGGCCGGTGCGCTTTCACTGATCGATCCGCTCTTGCTGCAGGCGGTGCTTGCCTCGATGCTCCTGTCGATGCTCGCGGCCCCGTTTCTGATCGAGTTCTCGGACCGCATCGTCCTGAAGGTCGCGGCCGGCGAATGGCTGCGGCAGTCGGTCGCGCTCACGCAGATCGCCACGCGCGGCCTGGCCGCACAAGAGCATGTCATCGTCTGTGGCTTCGGGCGCAGCGGCCAGACCCTCGCCAAGCTTCTCGAGCGGGAGAAGATGAGCTATCTCGCGCTCGACCTGGATCCGGACCGGGTCCGCGAAGCTGCCGCTGCAGGAGACAATGTCGTCTATGGGGATGCCTCGCGCCGCGAGTATCTGCTGGCGGCGGGCATCAACCGCGCGGCGGCGCTCGTCATCAGCTATGCCGACACGCCGTCGGCCCTGAAGGTGCTCGATCACGCGCATGCGCTACGCCCCGACCTGCCCGTCATCGTGCGCACCTTCGATGACGCCGATCTCGATCGACTGCGCGCAGCCGGGGCCAGTGAGGTCGTGCCGGAGATCATCGAGGGCAGCATCATGCTCGCCACGCATGCGCTGATCCTGCTGGGTGTGCCGATCTCGCGCGTGGTCCGCCTCGTGCGCCACGTGCGCGATGAACGCTATGCCCTCCTGCGCGGCTTCTTCCATGGTAGCGACGACGCGGCGGGACTCTCCGACGCTTTACAGCTGCGGTTACATTCAGTGACGGTTCCCGAGGGGGCCTGGGCGGTCGGTCGGACCCTGGCAGAAGTCGCCCTGGACCGCTGGGACGTGAGTGTCACGGCCCTGCGCCGACGGTCCATCCGTAGCGCCGATCCGCCTCCCGAGTCGCGCCTCGAGGCGGGCGATTCGCTGGTGCTGCGCGGCACCGCCGAGGCCGTCGATCTGGCCGAGCAGGCGCTGCTCGCACCGGGGTTTCTGAACGCGTAGTGCCCGGGAGACCGCGTTCGCGGATCCGGCGCGCCGATGGGGTTCGGGCTCACACGATATAATCGCCCTCAACATACGCAGGGGGGCTAAGCGTTCCTCGGCCCAAATAACCAAGAACCAGAGCGTCTGCCGCCTCGAACGTGTCCATCGCCCAACCAACGTTTCTGATCGAAATCGAGGACTTGAATTTTGCCTACGGGACGCGGGCGATCTTGTCGGGCGTGAAGATGCGCTTCGGGCGCCGCCAGGTGGTCGCGGTCATGGGCACTTCCGGTTCGGGCAAGACGACCTTGCTGCGCCTTATCGGCGGCCTGATCCGGCCCCAGTCGGGCTCCGTGCTCGTCGCCGGCCTGCCGGTGCATGAACTCGACAAGGCGGGACTTTACGCTTTGCGCCGCAAGATGGGCATGCTCTTTCAGTTCGGCGCGCTCTTCACCGACCTTTCGGTGTTCGATAATGTCGCCTTCCCGCTGCGTGAGCACACCGATCTGCCTGAGATCCTGATCCGTGATCTGGTGTTCATGAAGCTAGAGGCCGTCGGCCTGCGCGGCGCTCATGCCATGCGGCCCGCGGAGATCTCCGGGGGAATGGCGCGTCGCGTCGCACTCGCGCGCAGCATCGCACTTGACCCTCAGATCATCATGTATGACGAGCCCTTCGCCGGTCTGGACCCGATCTCGCTGGGCGTGACGGCCAATCTCATCAAACGGCTCAACGACGCATTGGGTGCGACCTCGATCATGGTCACGCACGAGGTGCAGCAGAGCTTTGCGATCGCCGACTATGTCTATTTCATCTCGCAGGGCAAGGTGGCCGCAGAGGGTACGCCGAGTGACCTGACGGCCTCAACCGATCCGTTCGTGCGCCAGTTCATCGATGCGGCACCTGACGGGCCGGTCGGATTCCAGTACCCCGCGGCACCCTATGCGACCGACCTCGGTCTTGCGCCATGAGGGAAATTGTCGAGGGGGTGGGACAGTGGTGCCTGCACGGCGTGCGCCGCCTGGGTTACGGTACGCGTTTTTTTTGCACTGTCCTCAGCAAGACGCCGTTCGCGCTGCGGCGCTTCGGGCTCGTGGTCGACCAGATCCACTTCATCGGCAATTATTCATTGCTCATCATCCTCGTATCGGGACTGTTCATCGGTTTTGTGCTCGGATTGCAGGGCTACTACACGCTCGAGACCTACGGGTCGGAGGAACTGCTTGGCCGGCTGGTCGCTCTGTCCCTGGTGCGGGAGCTCGGACCGGTCATGACCGGCTTGTTGTATGCTGGGCGGGCGGGGACGTCGTTGACGGCCGAGATCGGACTCATGAAGGCGGGTGAGCAACTTTCGGCCATGGAGATGATGGCGGTCGATCCCGTGGCGCGCGTGTTCGCGCCGCGCTTTGTGGCGGGCGTGATATCGGTTCCGATCCTCTCCTTGCTGTTTTCGGCGATCGGCATGTTCGGCGCCTACCTGATCGGGGTTGCCCTCGTGGGTATCGACGCGGGCGCCTTCTGGTCGCAAACACGGGCGGGAGTCGATGTCCTGCGTGACATCGGCAATGGCGTTCTGAAGAGTGTCGTGTTCGGCATTGCGGTGACCTTCATCGCCCTGTATCAGGGCTTCGAGGCAGACCCGACGCCCGAAGGGGTGTCGCGTGCGACGACCCGGACCGTCGTGAGTTCCTCGTTGACGGTACTCGGTCTGGATTTCATCTTGACAGCCCTGATGTTCGGGGGAAGGTAACGATCCTATGGACAAGAAAAGTACGGACTTCGCGGTCGGTCTGTTCGTCATTGCTGGTCTCGTGGCCTTGCTGTTCCTGTCACTGAAGGTCGGCAATCTCGCGACCATCGAGTTGTCCTCGCACACCTACCTCATCCGCGCGAAGTTCGACAACATCGGCGGCCTGAAGGCGCGCGCGCCGGTACGCAGCGCCGGGGTCGTGGTCGGGCGGGTCGAGCGCATCGATTTCGACAACGCAACCTATCAGGCCGTGGCCACGCTCGCCCTGAACGACAAATTCCACTTCCCGAAGGACACCGCGGCGAAGATCCTGACCTCGGGCCTCCTCGGGGAACAATACGTCGGCATGGATCCGGGTGGCGATCCGGAGAACCTCGTCGCCGGCGACCAGATCCAGAACACCCAGTCGGCCGTGGTGCTGGAGAATCTCATCGGCCAGTTCCTGTTCAGCAAGGCGGCCGACGCGAGCTCGGGTGATGCCCAGAAGGGTTCGGCGCCGTCGTCTGATGCGAAGCCTGCCCCCGCGGCTGCACCGGAGTTGACGGTCCCCGCTCCGGCTACCCCATCCTCCCGAAAGGCCGCGAAGTCATGAAACCCAATCCCTGCCTGCCCTTCCTGCGCGGCATAGCCGCCGGCCTTGGCGCGCTCTCCTGTGTGGTCCTCGCAGGGTGTGCTGCGACCGCCCCCGATCCACGCGATCCCTTCGAAGGCGTCAACCGCGCGACCTACAAATTCAATGACACCCTCGACAAGATCGTGCTCAAGCCCGTTGCCCAGGGGTACACCGCGGTCGTGCCGCTGCCGGTGCGAAACTGTGTGGGAAACGTGTTTGGCAACATCGGCGATCTCTACAACGGTGCCAACAGTCTGCTTGAGGGCTATGTCCGGGATGCGGGCTCAGACGTGTGCCGCGTTGCGGTGAACACGACCGTCGGCGTGCTCGGCTGTTTCGACGTCGCCTCGGGCTTCGGGCTGACCAAACACAACCGAGACTTCGGCATCACGCTTGGCGTATGGGGGCTCCAGCCGGGCGCCTATGTGGTGCTCCCCCTGTTCGGTCCGAGCGACGTGCGCGACGCGCTCGGGACCGTGGTCGACCACTATGCCGACCCGCTCGGCTATGTCTATCCGGTCTGGGAGCGCAATACCGCAGAGGTGGTGCGTCTCGTGGATACACGGGCGTCGCTGCTCGGCGCGGGAAACCTGCTTCAGGGCGCAGCCCTCGACGAATACGTGTTCGTGCGCGACGGCTGGTTCACGCGACGGCGCAGCCAGGTCTATAACGGCAATCCGCCGGACGAGCCCTACCAGGATCTGGACCAGCCCACAGGCGATGTCAAGCCGCCACCAAAATGAGCTGCCGCCCCCGGAGGGGGCGAGCATGCGGGGTGCGAACCGGAACGATCCGGCACGCCGTGCATCCAAAGAACCAACCAGGCCCAGCCTGAGACAGGAGATTCACATGAAGGAACTTATGCGCGTGCGGTGCGTCGCCCAAGCCCTGATCGCAAGTGTTGCCCTAAGCCTTGCAGGCCTTGCGCCCGCGCGCGCCGCGGATGTACCCCAGGCGCCGGACGCACTGGTCAAGCAGGTGGTCTCTGACGTGATGCAGACCGTCAAGAGCGATGCCGACATCCAGGCGGGCAACATCAACAAGATCAACGCCCTGGTCGAGACCAAGATCCTGCCCTATGTCGACTTCGGCAAGATGACGGCAAGCGCGGTCGGGCGCAACTGGTCTGCCGCGACGCCCGAGCAGCAGTCCCAGATCACCGAGCAGTTCAAGAAGCTGCTGACCT